>JAAYLK010000079.1 GCA_012521895.1 Clostridiales bacterium | reverse complement strand
CAGACACTGAGGTGCAACAAAAAAACCGCGGTTGCCCGCGGTTATTAAGCGTATTGTCCGTGCCTTATTTGGCGTTGGCGATGGCTTTCTCCAGGGAGGCGATGTAGTCGCCCACGGTGATGGTGACAGAGGCCTTCAGGTCTTCCGCGTCGGGAACCATGTTGTGGCTGCCGTCGCCGCGGTCGAAGGTGGGCATGGCTTTCACTTCTTCCAGGGTCTTGCCGATGACGTACTCGCCAAAGGCCGCGATCTGCTCAAACCACTCTTTGCCGATGCCGGAGACTTTCCTCATGCCGTATTCGTCACCCTTTTCCAGCTTGGTCTTCAGGACCTCGGGCAGGTCAACGGGCTTGCCTTCCAGGGAGAAGGTGATTTTGGTCTGCTGGACGTCCCAGATGACAGAAACGATCTTGCCATCCGCATCAACGATCACGCTGCAAACGGTGGTGTTGACCTGGGCGGCGCCGGGTTTTTCGGCGGTCGCGTCGGCGAGGGAGCCAATCGAGGTGACCATGCCAAGGCCGTGCTTGTTAGCGGCGCCTTCAGCAGCAGCAAAAGACATCACAGACAGAACCAGGACCAGGGCCAGGGCCAGAGACAAGAGTTTCTTCATGGGGAGCCTCCTTAAGTATTATCAAATCCATGGACATGATAAACAAGCGAAGCCTTTCCGTCAAGGTTTTGCTGGCATGTTTTTTATTCCGGTGGGCGGAAAACGTCCCACTTCGTGGGTTCTCGTTGAAACTGGCGGAAAAGGGGACAGGAACGACAAAAACCGCGCTTTCACAGCTGGCGGTGGCTGGATTTTGTCCCGCTTCAGCTGACCGGGATGCCGTGCCGCGCGGCGATGCCCGCCACATGGTCAAAGGCCGCCGCGTAGTCCTCAAAGCTGTGCATGTGCTCCAGCAGGACGGGGGCGTCTTTGGGCAGGTGGGCGTCGATGCTTTTCAGAATCCTGGCAAGGTCCAACTGCCCCTTGCCGGGGGCAGTCTCCCGGATGACGCAGGTATACGCGGGCTCCATGAAGGAGTCTTTCAGGTGGGTGCTTTTGATGTGCGGCCCCAGCTTTATGAGGCATTCCTCCACAAACTCCGCCGCGTACAAAAAGCGCCGGGGGCTGTTGATCATGTTGACAAAATCCAGGTGCGCCTGAAAACGCGGCCGGTTTACGTCGCTGAGTAACTGCAGTGTCTCCTCCGGGCCGTCCGGCAGCATCCAGGGCATGGATTCCAGGGTATAGCTGGCGGTTTTGGGGGAGACGCTGTCGATGATGTCTTGCACGGAGAACACCAGCAGCTCGTAGGTTTCCCGGGTGTAGTTGTCCTTGTGCGCGCCGTCCCACACATCCCCGCGGGAGCCGGCGATGTTCACGCAGCAGGGGATGCCGTGCTCCTCCGCGAAGGCCAGCTGGGCCTTGGCCAATTGCAGGGCCTCCTCCCGCTGCCGCCGGTCTTTGGACAGCGGGTTTTTCCACACGCCCACTTCGGCCACCAAAACGCCCGCTTCCCTGGTGGCCGCCAGGATGTCTGCGGCGAAGGCCTTGTCCGTGCGGCTGTCCACCGGGCTGGTGATGGCCGCGAAGCGCGATTGTTTCAGCAAGTTCTGCCATTCTTCCACTGTTTTCCACGGGCCCACCACACTGCCGCCTAATTTCATCTGCATGCCTCCTGTTGAACTGGTTTGGCACCATTTTAGCCTGCAAAGCCGGAAATGCAAAGCGAATCGCATGCCCCGCTTGAGCTTTCCGGGCAGGCTGCAGTATACTGGCTGCATTGTCAGTCTGGAGGGTGTATGCGCGGCGGCTTTCACAAGGGGATGCGGGACGCGGTGCCGGTGGCGCTGGGCTACCTGGCTGTTTCCTTCACCCTGGGGCTGGCGGCCACCAAGGCCGGGCTGACGCCCTGGCAGGCGGCCTTTGCTTCGCTCATCACCAACACCTCCGCCGGGCAGTTCGCCGGCTTCACCGCGATGGCGGCGGGCACCTCGCTGCTTGAGACCGCGGTGGCCCAGGTGGTGGTCAACCTGCGCTATGTGCTGATGTCCTCCATCCTGACTCAGAAGCTGGACCGGGTGAGCCCCCTTAGGAAGCGCTTGCTGGTGGCCTTTGATGTCACCGACGAGCTGTTCGCCCTGGGGGTCGCGCGGAAGGAACCGCTTGCGCCCTCCTATTACTACGGCATGATGGCGTCCACCATCCCCTGCTGGGCGCTGGGCACCTTCCTGGGCGCGGCCCTGGGCGCGCTGCTGCCAAAGGTGGTCTTAAACGCAGCCGGGGTGGCCCTGTACGCCATGTTCATCGCGGTGGTGGTGCCGCCGGCCCGGAAGAGCCGGAGGGTGCTGGCGGTGTGCGCGCTGGCGATGCTGATGAGCTGGCTGCTGCGCGTCCTGCCGCTGTTTAATGGCCTGTCCACCGGGCTTCGGGTGGCGGCGGTGGCGCTGTCCCTGTCTCTGGCCGCGGCCTGCTGGCCAAAAAAGGAGGGAAGCAATGCCCGCTAGCCTGGTGTACATCCTGGTGATCGCCCTGGTCACCTTCCTGGTGCGGGCCCTGCCCTTCTTGCTGATTCGCCGGCCTATTCAAAACCCGCGCCTGCGCGCCTTTCTGGACGTGGTGCCCTATGCCACCCTGGCGGCGATGGCCTTTCCGGACATGGTGTTTTCCACCGGGCACCTTGCAAGCGGCCTGCTGGGCTTTGTAACGGCGGTGGTGGTGGCCTTTCTTGACGGCGGCCTCATCAAGGTGGCGGGGGCGGCCTGCCTGATGGTCTTGCTTGCGGAACTGCTGATATAGGAGATAAACATGCTGGCTGTCTTTGTCAACGCGGTGGTGGTCTTGTTGGGCGGTGTGCTGGGCACGGCCTTTGGACGGTTTTTGAATGAGAAGCTGACAAAGGCCGCGATGGCGGGCATCGCGCTGTGCGTCGTGTACATCGGCATTTCCGGCGCCATGAAGGGGCAGAACATCCTCATCACCATCGCCGCCATGGCCACCGGCGCCATCCTGGGCACCCTGGCCGACATTGACGGCGCGGTCACCCACTTGGGGGACAAGGCGCAGGAGCTGACCCGCGACAGGTTTGGGAAGGTGGCGGAAGGCTTTGTCACCGCCTCCCTGCTGTTTTGTGTGGGCGCCATGGCGGTGACCGGTTCCCTGGACGCCGGGCTCAAGGGCGATTACGCCACCCTCTTTGCCAAGTCCGCCCTGGACTTTGTGGCCGCCATCATGCTGGCCTCCACCCTGGGGCTGGGCGTGGCCTTGTCCTGTGTGATGGTGTTCCTCTACCAGGGCGCCATCGCGCTGCTGGCGCAGGTGATCGCCCCGGTGCTGTCCCCCTTCATGGTGGCGGAGATGACGGCGGCGGGCTCCCTTATCATCGTGGCGCTGGGGCTGAACATGCTGGAGGTTACCAAAATCAAGGTGGCGGATTTGCTGCCGGCCATCCTCATCGCCCCGGTGATTGCCTTTGTGGTCGAACTGTTTTAAACGCTCCACCCATTGAACAAGGGCCTGCCGTACTTCTTCCGGCAGGCCCTTGTTCTGTTTTGAATGACATCAGATGGTCCTGGTCTCCATGTAATAGCGCTTCTCGTTGGCCTCGCCCATGGAAAAGGTCTTGCGGGGCAGCTTGCCGTCTTTTTCCACCGTGGGGAAGAGCCTGTCCTTGGGGAAATCCGGCATGAGCAGGCCTACGGCCTGCTCTTTCTTGACCAGGTCCCTTAGGGTATCCGCCCCGTGGATGTAGTCCAGGTCAAACCCGGCCTCGTCCAGCGCCGTTTGCACCAGGGCGGTCACCAGGGCGCCGTCCGGCACGGACAGCTTCAGGGCACGCTCGCTCTCCCCGGTGATGAGCACCAGATCGGGCTCCTCCTGTGTGTTTTCAGGCTTCAGCCCTTCCAGGGCAGCCAGCACCGCGCCTGCGTCTGTCCCAAAGGCCAGGCGGTGGATGGGCTCAAACAAGAGGGCTTCGCTGTGTAAATTGATCAGCTCCGCGCAGGCGAAGCGGGCGGGGTGGGCTTCCTGCTCCTGTTTGCTCAGATGCCGCTTTTGCTTGTCCCAGGAGGCCTTGGCCGCCGCCAGGGAGTGATTGCCATCGCCCACTGCAAAGAGCATGCCCTGGTTTTGAACCTTGTCTTTGAGCTTTCGCAGGGCAGCAGCCAGGCGTTCGTGGTCGCCGTCCTCCTTCACCTGCCAGCCGCGGATGTGCCCGCCGTTCATCAGCAAGTCCAGGTCATACAGCAGGGGCAGGCTGTCCCTTTTTTCATACAGCGGCCCCATCAGGCTGTCTGTTGGGTCGTCCACCAGCAGCAGCACGTGGCTCATCTCCAGTTTGGATTGCTCGCGCACCTTCAGCCTTGGCGGGATGCGGGAGAGCACCGTCTCCTCCGTCGCGCGGATGAGCGCCTGGCTTTTGGGGTCGTATTCGTACTCCTCCAGGTCGATGCACAGCACCAGGCCCACGCGCTTGCCCGACTGGGTCTGCCGCTCCACCAGCACAAAGCTGTCAGGATAGGCGTCAAACAAATCCCGCGCCAGGTAGTCCTCCATCGCCCGGTAGACCGCCTGGCTGCGCCGCTCCGCCTCGTCCAGAAAGGCCTCGGGCACAATCAGACGCAGGGTAGAGGGATGTTCGCCGACTTCCTCCCCGGCCCGCAGCCAGACTTCCTTTTGTGAGGTGTATTGGTCCAGCGCCACCACGCCCCAGAAATGGTTCAGATGCTCCTTTTTGGGCAGCAGGAACCGTGCGGGGGAGATGCCCAGGCCTGCCCACCGGCTCATGCCTTGCCTCCCTGGCTATCCTGCTCGCTCTTGCCATAGATGACCCGCACCTTCAGGATGCCCTCCTGGGAGGCCAGCTGCATGGCGAAGTCGCGCAGCACGTTCACCGGCACGTCAAACAGGGCGCAGGCCGCGTCCCCCCGGCTGGCGGAGACCATGCGCTCAATGTTGATGCCCGCTTCGCCAAACAGGGTGGTGATTTTGCTTAGGATGCCCGGCACGTTGCGGTGCAGCACCATCACCCGGGTGGGGTAGCTGGCGCGGCCCAAGGAAATGGCGGGGAAGTTGACGGAGTTGATGATGTTGCCGTTGTTTAAGTAATCCTGCGCCTGCTTCACCGCCATCACCGCGCAGTTCTCCTCGGATTCCTCGGTGGCGGCGCCCAGGTGGGGCAGGATGATGGTGTTGGGGAAGTTCATCACCTGCTCGTTGGCAAAGTCGGTGATGTAGCGCTTGACCGCGCCGGATTGCAGCGCCTGGCCCAGGGCGGCCTCGTCCACCAGCAGGTCCCGGGCGAAGTTCAGCAGCACGGCGCCGGGCTTGAAGTGGGCGATGCGCTGGCTGTCAAACATGCCGCGCGTTTTTTCAATCAGGGGCACATGCAATGAAATAAAGTCACATTCGGAGAGCATGTCGTTGAGCTCATTGGCGATCGCCACCTCCCGCGACAGCTTCAGCGCGAACTCGATGGAGATGAAGGGGTCATAGCCCACCACCTTCATCCCCAGGCTGATGCCGGCGTTGGCCACCAGGTGGCCCACCGCGCCCAGGCCCACCACGCCCAGCTTCTTACCCCTGATTTCACTGCCGGAGAAGGCCTTCTTGTGCTTTTCGGCCAGCTGGCCCAGCTCTTTGTCCGGCGTCTGCCCGCGCAGCCAGTTGGCGCCGTCCAGGATGCCGCGGGAGGCCAGCAGCATGCCGGCGATGACCAGTTCGGCCACCGCGTTGGCGTTGCCGCCGGGGGTGTTGAAGACCACGATGCCCTGGTCGGTGGCGCGCTTGATGGGGATGTTGTTCACCCCGGCGCCCGCCCGGGCGATGGCGCGCAGGCGCTCCGGCAGGGGGGTTTCCAGCAGGTCGGCGGAGCGCACCAGCCAGAGGTCGGCCTCCTCAGCCTGCTGGCTGATGGCGTAATTGCTGCCAAACTCGGCCAGGCCCTTGGGCGAAATGTCGTTGAGCAGCGTCACTTTCCTGTCCTTTAGCATGGCTGTTCCCTTTCAAAATCCTTCATCGCTTCGCACAAGGCCTCCACCGCCTCATAAGGCAGGGCGTTGTAGAGGCTGGCGCGCATCCCGCCCACGGTGCGGTAGCCCTTGATGCCCTGGATGCCGCGCTTGGCCGCCATCTTGATGAAGTCGGCGTCCTTTTGCTCATCCCCGGTCAAAAAGGTGACGTTCATTAACGACCGGCTGCCCCTGTCCGCGGTGCCGCGGAACAGCCTGCTCTCATCCAGGGTCTTGTACAGGAGGGCCGCCTTCTTTTCATTGCGCGCCCGCGCCGCCTCCAAACCGCCGTTGTCAAGCAGCCAGCGCACCACCAGCCCGGTGATGTAGATGGCGTAGGTGGGAGGCGTGTTGTACATGGAGTCGCTGCCCAGGTGGGTGTCATAACGCAGCAGCAGCGGGGTGGCCTCCGGCAGGTCCTTCCTGATTAAATCCTTGCGGATGATGACCAGGGTGAGCCCGGCCGGGCCGATGTTTTTCTGCGCCCCGGTGTAAATCAGGCCGTAGCGGGCAATGTCCAGGGGCTTTGAAAAGATGCAGGAGGACTGGTCCGCCACCAGCGGAACCTTCCCGGTGTCGGGCAGAGCATGAAACTGCGTGCCGTAGATGGTGTTGTTTTCGCAGATGTGGACGTAGTCCGCGTCGTTTCTAAAGTCTTGCGCGCTGAATGTTGGGATGGCGGTAAACTGCAAATCCTCGCTGCTGGCAATGACGCGCGCGTCGGTATACTTTTGCGCTTCCTGGGCCGCCTTTTGCGCCCAGTGGCCGGTGATGAGGAAGTCCGCCTTGCCCTTCACGCTCAAATTCATGGGCACCATGGAAAACTGCAGGGTGGCCCCGCCTTGCAAAAACAGCACGGCGTAGTCCTCGGGGATGTTCGCGAGCGTCCTGATGTCCCGCTCGGTCTGCTTGATGATGGCCTCATAGGCCGAAGAGCGGTGGCTCATCTCCATCACCGACAGGCCATTGCCCTGGTAGTCCACCAGTTCCTGGGCGGCTGTTTCCAGCACCTCAAGGGGCAGGGTGGCAGGCCCCGCTGAAAAATTGTGGATCCTTGTCATAAGCGCCTCCGGAGTGTGTTCAAAATCAGCAATCTTTTGCTGTTTCCTGTCAATGTCCGCGTCAAGGTCGGTATGCTGGAATCTATTCCTATCATACCCCCAAACCGGGCCTTGAAAGAACAGGCTTTGCGCAAATGTTCAACTTAAACACAAAAACCGCCCGGAGGCGGTGCTAGATCCTGGGAGGTATCGGAGGGCGAAGCCCTCTGATGGAAATCCAAACCAGCGTCTCAATTCGCAATAGTCAGTTGCCTTCACGCCGTGGACGGCGCTTGCACCTTCCTTTGCTCATTGGGCTGCCGCTCACCTTCACCCGCCACTGGCGGCGGTGAGCTCTGCCCAAGTGCGGTGGTTTGGATTTGGGCTTTAGCCCAAATGTACCGCGAATTTCTGCCGGCCGTGAGCGAATGCGAACAGGCAGAAATTCCCGTTCCTCCAAAACGAAGAAGTGTCCGCAGACACTTCTTCGAAACGAAGTTTACTCGATTGTAATAACGCTCACCGGGCAGGAGTCGCGCGCTTCCTCAGCGGCCGCCTGGTTGTCCGGGGTGATGTCGCCATGGACTTCCGCCAGGCCGTCATCATTCATCTGGAACACTTCGGGGCAGGTGTCCGCGCACAGGCCGCAGCCGATGCATCCGTCTTGATCCACATGTGCTTTCATTGGAAAACCTCCTTGTTTTAGATGGACTGGTGGAGCACTTCGCCCTTGACAGACAGGGTGACCACCTTCCATGGAATCATTATATCGCAGTCTTTGAGCGCTTTCAAGGCGCTGCGTTCCATCCCGCCGCAGCAGGGTACTTCCATGCGCACGATGGTGAGGGAGAGGATGTTGTTGTGGTTGAGAATGTCCAGCAGTTTGGCGGCGTAATCGGCCTCATCCAGCTTGGGGCAGCCAATCAGGGTGACGTGGTTTTGCATGAAATCCCGGTGGAAATTGCCGTGGGCGTAGGCGGCGCAGTCCGCGGCGACCAAAAGGCGCGCGCCGTCAAAGAAGGCGGCGTTGGTGGCCACCAATCGCAATTGCACCGGGAAATTCTGCAGGCGGCTGCCCTGCGCGTCCTTGGTGTTTGCTTCCGGCTGGGGCGGGGTGACCACGGTCTCCCTGGTGCCCGGGCAGGAGGCTTTGCTGCCTTTGTGGGCCAGGGCCGCCTCCTTGTCAAAGGGCGCAGCCTTGCGCGTTTCAAAGGTGATGGCCTTGGTGGGGCAGACAGGCAGGCAATTGCCCAGGCCGTCGCAGTAGTCATCGCGCATCAACTGGGCCTTGCCGTCCACCAGTGCGATGGCGCCTTCACGGCAGGCGTTGACGCACAGGCCGCAGCCCACGCACAAGTCCCGGTCAATTTTGATAATCTGTCGTTCCATGCACACTCCTGCAATGTCATTAAGGGGGTTTTTCACCCGACGCCAGTATAGTACAGCGGCCCGTTTTTGTCATCCGGGATTGTTTGTGTCGTTTAACACAAAAAACGCGCGGGTATTTTCTCCTTGAACCCACACGAAAGGAGACAGAAATGTCGATGAAGTTTTTTAGAAACCTAACTGTATTCACAATGGTCGCCCTGCTGGCGCTTTCCAATATCGCCGCCTTCGCGCAGACGGAAAGCCAGGAGGAAGTGCTGCTGACCGCCCATGAACTGGCGCGGTTTGACGGCCAGGAGGGCCGCAAGGCCTATGTGGCGGTGGACGGCGTGATCTATGACCTGACGGCGTCCCCCGCCTGGGGCAACGGCCAGCACAACGGCTTTGAGGCCGGGCGTGACCTGACGGAGGAAATCAAGAAGGATTCCCCCCATGGCGTCGCCATGCTGGACCGCGTGCCGGCAGTGGGCCGCCTGCTGATTGAGCTGAGCCTGGAGGAGCTGGCGGCCTTCAATGGCAAGGACGGCCAGAAAGCCTATGTGGCGGTTGACGGCGTGATTTATGACATGACGGCCAGCCGCGCCTGGGGCAACGGCCAGCACAACGGCTTTGAGGCCGGACGGGACCTGACCAAAGAAATCAAGGAAATCTCCCCCCACGGCGTCGTGAAACTGGAAAACGTGGTGGAAGTGGGCCGCCTGGTGGTCAAGCTGACGGTGGAAGAGCTGGCGGAATTTGACGGCACGGACGGCAAGCCCGCCTATGTGGCGGTGGACGGCGTCATCTATGACGTCAGCCAATCCCAGTCCTGGGTGCAGGGCGAGCACTTTGGCCACCTGGCCGGCACCGACCTGACCGAGGGCTTCGCGGACTCTCCCCATGACCTGGGCATCTTTGACAACACCCCCGTCGCCGGCTACATCAAATAAGCGAATCAAGTGATAGAAACCCTGCCGGGCTTTGTCCCGGCAGGGCGTGAGGACAGCATGGATTTTCGACTTCTGGGCTGGGCCAGCATCATCCTGGCCGTCATCGCCACCTCCCCCTGGTGGCTGCGCAAACTGAATTCCCTGACCTTCAAGACCAAGGACAAGCGCTTTTTGAACCTGCTCAAAAAACTGCGCCCCATCCACAAGGTGGCCGGCATCCTGCTGGCGCTGATCGCGGCCTACCACGGCTACCTGGGCTTGAACGGCCAGATCAAGTGGCACACCGGAAGCCTGCTTTACCTGTCCTTTTTCCTCACCGCGGTGCTGGGCGTCATCAACTACTTCAAGAAGGACAAGCGCGTCTTCAAGGGCCACAAGGCCATGTCCCTCATCAGCATGCTGCTCTTTCTGCTGCACCTGCTGGAGCCCTGGGCGCTGGGAAAATGGTTCGGCATCTGGTAAGCGTGTTCTCCGCTGTAAGCAAAAACCCGCGAAGTTTCACATTTTGCGGGTTTTTTCTTAGGTGTTGATTGCTGCCCTGAAGGCGATGACCCTCTGCATGAGGTAGGGCTGAATCTCCGGGTAGCTCAAAGTGTCCGGCAGGCCCTCAAAAAACGCGATGCGGGCGATTTCATGCCGCAGGGGTTCAAATGATTGAATGTCGGCGGTGAACAGCTTGCCGTAGACCGGCAGATCCAGGCCACCGTCTTTCAAAATCCAGCGCACCGAATAGGTGCACAGCGGTGTCAGCGTGAAGTCCACCGCCCCGCTTTCCTCATTCAGTTCCCGCCTGGCGGCCTGTTCGGGCGTTTCGCCCGGCTCGATGTGGCCGCCGGGGAACTCCCAGGTGTTTTTGCCCGCCTTCTGCCCCCACACCCACAGCCCTTTGTGGGTGCTGGGAATCAAGGCGTAGGTGAGCTGGCCATCGTCCACCTCCTCATCAAAGCGGAGGAGGGCTTTGTCTGTCTGAATGGGGGCGCGCAGGCCCTCAGCCCAGGTCATAGCCCTGGCCTTCAATGGCGTCCTTCATGGCTTGCACATTGACCAGGCCGTCGTGATAGGACACGGTGACCTCGCCCTTTTCCAGATTGACCTGGGCGTCCTTCACACCGGGCAGTTTTATGAGGGCGCCGCTCACGGCCTTCACGCAGTGCTGGCAGGTCATCCCCTGCACCTTGATGGTGGTTTCCTTCATGGTCATTCTCTCCTTATTGTCCGGATATACGGTACAGGCGCCCCTGGTCGGTGACGGCGTACAGCGCGCCGTCTTTGCCATCCGCCACGTCGCGGAAGCGCTGGCCTTCATGTTCCAGCAGGCGCTCTTCAAAAGCCACGCGGTCGTTTTCCAGCACCAGGCGGCTGATGTGGCTGCCCGCCAGGCCGCCGATGAAGAGGTTGCCGCGCCACTCGGGCACCTGGCTTCCGGTGTAGAAGGCCATGCCGCTGGCGGCCAGCACCGGGTCCCAATAATACACCGGCTGCGCCATGCCGTCCAGCTGGGTCAGGCCTTCGCCTACCTTGGCGCCGGAGTATTCCACGCCATAGCCGATCACCGGCCAGCCGTAGTTGCTTCCGGGCTGAATCAGGTTGAGCTCATCGCCCCCGCGCGGGCCCATCTCGCTGGCCCACAGCCGCCCGTCCACCGGGCTGATGGCCAGGCCCTGGACGTTGCGGTGGCCCAGGCTCCAGATTTCAGGCAGCGCGCCTTCATTTCCTTCAAAGGGGTTGCCCGGCGCCGGCCGGCCGTCCAGGGTCAGGCGCACGATTTTGCCGTAGGGGCTGGACAGAGCCTGGGCCAGGGGGCGGGTGCGGTCGCTCTGGCGGTCGCCGGTGGACACGAAGACAAAGCCTTCGCTGTCAATGGCCACGCGGCTGCCAAAGTGCCCGCTGCCGGAGAAAGCCGGGCCGCCCTGCCAGATGATGTCAAAGTTTTCAACCCGGGTTTCGTCTTCGCTGAGTCTGCCGCGGCCCAGGGCGGTCAGCGCGCCGCCGTCTGTCCGGTGGGCCAGGGTGACATACAGCAGGCGGCTTTCCTCAAAGTCCGGGGCGATGGCGATGTCCAGCAGGCCGCCCTGGCCGCCGTCCGCCACGCCGGTGATGCCCTCAATGGGTATGGACAGGCCGTTCATGGGGTCAAAAATGCGCAGGGTGCCGCGCTTTTCGGTGATGATGAGGCGGGTGTCATCCAGCGCCGTCACCGCCCAGGGGGCGTTCAATTCCTGCGTCAGAACATTCACCTGGATGGCCTGCAGGGTCTGGATGCCCAGGGCGCGGGTCTGGCCTTCAAAGGCCGGCTGATAGGTGGTGTTGGCCGGGCGGGTCTCCACCGGGGGCAGGGCCTCGGCCAACGCGCCTTGAGCCAGGAACAGCATCAGCAGGACAAGTGCTGTCAAACGCATTAAAATGCTTGAGTTTCTCATCGTTTCCCTCCTTTTTTTGGGATACTTCAATGTACCCGCCGGGCAGTCGGCCTACCGGATTGCTTTGTTCGCGGGTTGTCTATTTCACCTCCGGGCATGGTATAATCTGGTTGAAAACGTTTGCACTTTCACATCATCACGGCCAATAAGGAGGAACCATGAGAAAACTCAAACCTGTTCTGTCGTTTCTGTTGATGCTGACCCTGGTGCTGGGACTGGTCCCGACAGGCTACCTGGAAGAAGCCCCGCCCGCGCGCAGCCTGCGCGTGCACTACCAGAACGCGGAGGACGCCTATGAGGACCTGGGCATCTGGTTCTGGGGCGATGTGGTCACCCCGTCAGAAAAAACTGGCGCCTGGCCTAATGGCCGCAGCCTGCTGACCCTGGAGGACAGCGGCGCCTACCTGGACATTGAACTGCTTCCTGACGCCGCGGAAATCGGCGTGCTGGTGATTGACGGCACCGGGAACAAGCTGACCCCGGAAGACTTGATGATCGCCCTGCCCAGCCCGGATATGGCGGAGGTGTGGATCAACAACGCCCTGGAGGTCTCCATTGAGGACCCGCGCCAGCTTTCGGACAGCAGCCTGCGCGTGCGCTACTTCAAGCCCGATGGGGACTACACCGACCTGGGCGTGTGGTTCTGGGGCGATGTGGTGACGGCCTCCGAAAAGACAGGCGGCTGGCCGACAGGCGCCACGGAGATGACCCCCCAGGAGGGGCCATTGGGCGCCTTTGTGGACATCGAGTTGATCCCCGACGCCAAGGAAGTGGGCTTCCTGTTTGTGAACCGCTTAGACGGCAGCCAGACAGCGGACTACAAGTTCACCCTGGATGGCGCAACCCGCGTTGTGTACATGAAGGAAAACGATGACAATGTGCTGCTCAACCCCTTCCAGCAGCCCCAGGCGGAAAATACCGCGCCGGCCTTTGTCACCTGGCAGGAGATGGATTCCCTGTACGCCAGCGATGAGGAACTGGGCGCCAAACTGATTGATGAAAGCACCGCCCTCCTGCGCCTGTGGGCGCCCACCGCGGAGGCGGTCTCCGTGGTGCTGTATGACAGCATGGACCAGGACAAGGTGGTCGCCCAGAACATCCCCCTTGAAATGAACGCCAACCACATCTGGGAAGTCACCCTCAACAAGGGCGTCACCCGCCTGGAAAGTCTGGAGGGCGTGTTCTACCACTTCCTGGTGACCCACAACGGGGAAACCAAACAGGTGCTGGACCCCTATGCCCGGTCGCTCGCGGCCTGGGACAGCGCAAACGGCGGCGTGGCCAAGGCGGCCCTTGTCAACCCCGATGCCATCGGCCCGGAACTGAGGTTTGCGGACATCCCCGGCTTCATCACCCGCGAAGACGCCATCATCTATGAAGCCCACGTGCGGGATTTTACCTCCCACCCCTCCCTGGAGGGCGCATTGGAAGCGCCCTACGGCACCTTCACCGCCTTCATTGAAAAGCTGGATTATCTCAAGGACCTGGGCGTCACCCACATCCAGCTGCTGCCGGTGATGAGCTACTACCATGTCAACGAGTTGGACCGCGAGCGCAGCCTGGACTACGCCAGCGAAAACCAGAACTACAACTGGGGTTATGACCCCCAGTCCTATTTCGCCCTGACGGGCATGTACGCCACCGACCCCAGCAACCCCGCGGCAAGGATTGCGGAGTTTAAGGAACTGGTGGACGCCATCCACGCGCGCGGCATGGGCGTCACCCTGGACGTGGTGTACAACCACACCGCCAAAATTGAACTGTTGGAGGACATCCAGCCGCATTACTACTACTTCATGGACAAGAACGGAAAGCCCAAGGGCAGCTTTGGCGGCGGCCAGGTGGGCTCCACCCACCTGATGACCCGCAAGCTGATCATCGACTCCCTGGTCTACCTGACGCAGACCTTCAAGGTGGACGGCTTCCGCTTTGACATGATGGGCAACCTGGACCTGGACACCCTGCAGCAGGCCTATGAGCGGGTCTCCGCCATCAACCCCGCTACCCTGTGGATTGGGGAGGGCTGGATTACCTTCAACGGCGACGCGGGCGTGACAGGCGTCACCCCGGCCGACCAGGCCGCCATGGGGCAGACCGAAGCCGTGGCCGTCTTCTCTGACGAGGTGCGCAACGAGCTCAAATCCGGCTTTGGCTCTGAAGGCCAGCCGCGCTTCATCACCGGCGGCAAGCGCCCGGTCAGCGTGTTGTTTAACAACGTGCTGGCCCAGCCGGGCAACGTGCAGGAGGACGACCCGGGCGACATCGTTCAGTACATCGCGGCGCACGACAACCTCACCCTGCATGACGTCATCGCCTACTCCATCAAAAAAGACCCCGCCCTCCACCAGGACGAGATTTTGCGCCGTCAGCGCCTGGGCAACGCCCTGCTGCTGACCCACCAGGGCATCATCTTCCTGCACTCTGGCCAGGAGTATGGCCGCACCAAGCAGTTCAAGCATGAGGACTACACCCAGAAGGTGGACGCCCCGCCGGCCAAATCCACCTTCATGGCGGATGAAACCGGGCAGCCCTTCACCTACCCCTACTTCATCCATGACTCCTATGACGCGTCTGATGCCGTCAACGCCTTTGACTGGCAGGCGGTAAAGGACGGCGCGCACAGCCAGCACACCCTGGACTACACCCGCGGGCTGATTGCCCTGCGCAAGTCCACCGACGCCTTCAGCTATGCCGAGATGGACGATGTGAATGAACTGGTCAAGCGCGTCATCCTGGAAGACGACGCGGCGGTTGACCATGTGCTGGCCTTCACCGCCGCCTCCAAGGACACCGGGGACCTGTACCTGGTCGCCGTCAACGCCGACAGCGTCAGCCGCACCGTGGACCTCACCAACTACGCCTTTGACCTGTCCCGCGCTGTGGTGCTGGTGGACGGGCAGACGGCGGGCGTGACACCCATTGAACACCCGGTGGATGTCATGCTAAAGCCGTCCGCTGAAAACGATGCACTGCTGGGCGGGCTGGAACTGGCCTCGCTGACCGCTGCGGTGCTGAAAATCACGGAGTAAACATCAAACCCGACAGCATACAAAAATCCCGGCGCGGGTTGCGCCGGGATTCTCTTTCAGCGATGAACCTCAGGGTGTGGTGACTGTGTCCTCCGCTTCCTGTACAGCGTTGTCCACGGTTTCGCCCGTATCGCTTACAATGTCTGTGACCGTGGGCACTTCCGCGGGCTTGGGCTCGTTCTTGTTGAAGAAAATAAAGTACGCGGCAACTGCCAGGGCGATGACCAGCAATACAATCAGGACAATTTTCCCGGTGTTGGTGTGGGGATTGTCGTAATTGGTGTTGCTCATGGTGTACCTCCTGTGGTTAAAAACCCTTGTTGTTTCGCGTTGCTCTGTCCAACGCTGTACTATAGTATACCCACTCCTTGTCAACCAAGGCCAAAGGCGCGGCTGCATGCCCTGTCTATGCAGATGAATCCCTGACAAGGTTGGTACTGAGCGCGCCGCACACCTTGATGAGGTCCTCCGGCCTCAACTTGATTTGCGCGCCGATCACCCCGGCGGAAACAAGGATGCAGGGCTGTATAAGCGCGCTTTCATCAACCGCAGTGCGCAGCCGCTTCTTCATGCCGATGGGGGAGCAGCCGCCCCGGACATAGCCTGTCACCGGGCGGATTTCATCCACGTGCAGCATGCGCAGGCTTTTCACCTTGAAGGCGGCGGCCGCCTTCTTCAGGTCCAGCTCCGCCTGCCCGGGGATGACGCACACGTAGAAGGCCTGGTCGTGGCCCTGCAGCACCAGGGTCTTGAACACCCTTTCGGGCGCAACGTTTAACAAGCCGGCCACCGTCACCGCGTCCAGCGCTTCGCCGTTTGAGGGATAGCCCAAGGCTTCATACGATATCCCGGCCTTGTCCAGCATCCGCATGGCGTTGGTTTTGTCCATACAGCACCTCCCGTTTTCCATCAACAGTATACTACCAGGATGTAAACTGAAAAAATGCTTGTTCAAGCCTCGCCGCTCCTGTATGATGGGCAGGACCCGACAACACCATCACCAAACCCCAGGAGGTCTGTATGACACCCAAGCAGCGTTATTTCAAATTGATTGCGGAAACCACCATCAAGAGCTTCGCCAAGCGCCAGATTGAGGCCTTTTACTGTGAGGACAAGGAAAGCGCGGTGCAAAAGGCGCTGGAACTGATGCCGCAGGGCAGCAGCATTGGCTGGGGCGGTTCCCAGACCCTGGGGCAGCTGGGCCTGATGGACAGGATTGCCCAGGGCGGCTACACCCTCTATGACCGCTTGAGCGCCAAGACGCCCGAGGCCGTGCGCGAAATGAAGCGCGACCTGTTCACCTGCGACTACTTCCTGATGAGCACCAACGCCTTCACGCCCGATGGCCACCTGGTCAACATGGACGGCACCGGCAACCGCGTGGCCTACCTGTGCTACGGCCCGCAAAACGTCCTGGTCTTTGCCGGGATGAACAAATTGGCGCCGGACCTGGAAAGCGCCATCACCAGGGTGCGCCAGTACGCCGCTCCCGTCAACAATGTGCGCCTGGACACCGGCACGCCCTGCACCCACAACGGCAAATGCTCCGACTGCACGCACGAGAAGACTGTGTGCTGCCAGCTGGTCATCACCCGCTTCTCCGCCGCCCCCGGCCGCATCAAGGTCATCCTGGTGGGGGATGAGCTGGGATTCTAAGCGAACAACGAACAAGATCTACTAAGGCCGCGGCAAAAAAACCGCGGCTTTTCCTTCAATTTGTACAAATAAAAACCCGTTCCCGGATTGACAGACGCCGGAGCGTATTTTACAATGTGGCTGATTTAGATGGACAAATGTACAAGGCGGCGGGACGGTCAACTCCTGCTTGTCCGCGTCCCTTTGCCATCAACATAGTAAGGAGGAACATCCCCTTGAAGAAACTGCTTTCCCTGTTCCTGGTGCTGGCCCTGCTGCTGTCCCTGAGCGCTGTCTCCTTTGCCGGTGAAAAAAAGGTGCTGCGCGTCGCGTCCTGGGACACCTTGACCGGCGGCTACCTGGCCGCCACCGAAACCGCCTTTGAGGAAGCCTTCCCGGATGTCGACCTGCAGTATGTCGACATCGCCTCCCAGGACTATTTCCAGAAAGCCACCACCATCTTAGCCGGCGGTGACAACGTGGACGTCATCGACATCAAGGAGCTGTCCGACGTGCACAACTGGGTTGAGCAGGGCTACGTGGAAAGCCTGGACCCCTACGTGGAAAAAGACCAGTACAACCTGGGCAACTACCTGGGCCTGGAAAACAATTACCGCGCGGACGGCGCCCTGTACGGCCTGCCCTACCGCTCCGACTTCTGGGTGCTGTTTTACAACAAGACCCTGTTTGATGCCGCGGGCGTGGACTACCCCACCAATGACATGACCTGGGAAGAATATGCCGCGCTGGCCGAGAAAATGACCCAGGGCGACGGCATCGACAAAATCTACGGCTCCCACTACCACACCTGGCTGTCCGCCGCTGTCTGCTGGGCGGTGACCGACGGCAAATACACCCTGGCGGACGGCCATTATGAGCCGCTGAAGTACTACTATGACCTGGTGCTGGGCCTGGAAGACAAGGGCGTTGTCCAGGAATACTCCGAGCTGCGCGCCGCCAACCTGCACTATTCCGGCGTGTTCTACCAGGGCAAGACGGCCATGATGCCCATGGGCTACTGGTTTGCCGCCACCCTGATTGACGAGAAGGCCAAGGGCACCTTTGACTTTGATTGGTCCTTCGTGTCCGTGCCCCACCATCCCGACATCGCCGCCGGCTCCTCCTTTGGCTCCATCACCGGCTCCGCGATGAACAAGAACGCCAACGACAAGGACCTGGCCTGGCAGTTCATCTCCTGGCGCGCGTCTGAAGCGGGCGCCCTGGCCATCGCCAAGGTCGGCACCCGCCCCGGCTACGTCAGCGAGTCTGTCGCCCAGACCATGGCCGCCGCGGAAGGCTTCCCCAAGGATGACAACGCCAAGGCGGCGCTGGTGCCCACCGCGATGAGCCTGGAATGGCCCATCGGCGAGCATGTCAACGCCATCAAGACCATCGTCAACGAAGAGCACACCCTCATCATGACGCGCGAAGTGTCGGTTGAGGAAGGCATTGAGGCCATGAACGCCCGTGTGGCCGAGGTCATCGGGCAATAAGCGCTGTCTCCGCGAGGGAAAGGGGAAACCCTTTCCCTCTGTTTTTCTTTTTTGTTACGAAGACCCATGAACCCCAAGGAGGACAACGCCGTGAGCACAGCCACCCCCCAGGCGATGATAAAAAAGAAAGGAAGCCTGCAGCGCAGGAACACCCTGATCGCCTACTCCTTCCTGGCGCCCAATTTCCTGGGCTTTTTGATATTCACCATGCTGCCGGTCTTGTTTTCCATCGTCCTGTCCTTCCTCAACTGGAACGGCGGCACCATCGACCGCATCTCCTGGGCGGGGCTGGACAATTTCAAGCTGATTTTCAAGGATTTCAACTTCACGCGCTCGGACATGGGGATAACGCTTAAAAACACGGTGCTGTTCACCCTGGCCACCGTGCCGCTCACCATCGCCTGCTCTCTGGGCCTTGCGATGATTTTGAACAAGGCCGTCAAGGGCGCCAAGTTCTTCCGCACCGCCTTTTTCTTCCCCTATGTGGCCTCGGTGGTGGCCATCTGCGTCTGCTGGAACTTCCTGCTGATGAAGTTTGGCCCGGTCAACCAGGCGCTTTCCTATTTTGGCATCAACATCAGCAAGTCCTGGACCCAAAGCCGCGACCACGCGATGCTGGCCATCATCATCGTCAGCGTCTGGCGGCACGCGGGCTATTACATGGTGATGTACCTGGCGGGCCTCCAGGGCGTGCCGGGGGAATTGTATGAGGCCGCCACAGTGGACGGCGCCAACGCCTGGCAGAAGTTCTGGCGCATCACCTTCCCCCTGCTGTCTTCCACCACCTTCTTTGTCAGCATCATGCTGACCATCTCCTGCTTTAAAATTTATGATGTGGTGGCCATCATGACAGAGGGCGGCCCCGGGCGGACCACCAAGATGCTGGTGAGCTACATCTACGACCTGAGCTTCCAGCAAATCAAGTATGGCGTTGCCAGCGCCGTGGCCATGGTGCTGTTTGTGATTGTGCTGCTGATCACCGTGGTCCAGTTCCGCGCTGAGAAAAAATGGGTCAACTACTAAGAAGGGAGGAGACGATCATGACAAGCCTGACCGCGAGAAAAACCGACATCCGGCGCAGCCCGCTGCAGACCGCCCTGAAGGTGCTGCTGTACCTGTTTTTGCTGGCCTTCATGGTGCTGGCGCTGCTGCCCTTTGTGTGGATGCTGTCCTCCTCCCTGAAGCTGGACAAGGACGTCTTCCGCTACCCCATCCAGTGGATTCCGGCCCAGCCCCTGTGGGACAATTATGCCGTCATCTGGCAGCGCGTGCCGCTAATGACCTATTTCAAAAACACCGCCATCATCTCCCTGGTGGTCACCTTCATGCAGATTCTGACCTCTTCCTTCGCGGCCTATGCCTTTGCCAAGATGACCTTCAAGGGGCGGGACCTGCTGTTTTTGGCCTACATCGGCACCATCGCGGTGCCCTGGCAGGTGTACATGCTGCCGCAGTTCATCATGATGCGGCAGTTTGGCCTGTACGACACCCTCTGGGCGCTAATCGTGCTGCAGAGCTTCTCGGCCTTCGGGGTCTTTTTGATGCGGCAGTTTTACATGGGCATCCCCAATGAGTTGAGCGAGGCGGCGCGCATTGACGGCATGAGCGAGTACGGCATCTGGTTCAAAATCATCCTGCCGTTGTCCAAGCCCGCCATCGCCACCCTCACCATCTTCACCTTCGTCAACACCTGGAATGACTACATGGGCCCCCTGATCTACCTGACCTCCGACCACATGAAGACCATCCAGATTGGCCTGCGCCGCTTCATTCAGCAGTATTCCAGCGACTACCACCTCATCATGGCGGCCTCGCTGTGCTCGCTGCTGCCGGTGGCCATCGTCTTCCTCTTCCTGCAGAAATACTTCATCGAAGGTATTGCCACCACCGGCATCAAGGGCTGAGCCATGTTCAATGACATTCTGGCGCAAGGCAAGCTGATTGACCTGCTCAGCGAAAAACCCTGGCGGCCCTTCCCGCCCAGGAGTGACCGCGCATCCTGGCAGGCGCTGGGGCAGGAGACAACTGCCTGGCTCTTCCAGCGCGGGGAGGAGGCGCTGGCGGGCTTCCCCATGCTGGAGGCCAGCCGCTTTCTGGCCTTCACCCGCGCGGGGGACCGCCAGGCCTATGAGCAGCCTTATTTCAAGCGCCGCAGCCTGCTGATGCACGCCATCCTGGCGGAGTGTGTGGAGGATAAGGGCCGTTTCCTGGACGCGGTGATAGACGGCCTGTGGTGCGTCTGCGAGGAGACCACCTGGGTGCTAAGCGCCCACAACGGCAGTTCCCATCCGGGCAGCCGCCATGAGCCCCTGCCGGACAAGAACAACCCCTACATCGATTTGTTCGCCGCCCAGACGGCGGCCACCCTGGCCTATGCCCTGTATTTTCTGAAAGACAGGCTGGACATGGTCAGCCCCCTGATTTCCAGGCGTGTCAGGCAGGAGCTGGAGGAGCGCGTCCTGCGCCCCTTCATGGCCCGGGACGATTTCTGGTGGATGGGCATGATCCGCCAGGACCTGAACAACTGGACGCCCTGGATCGTGTCCAACGTGCTGGACACCATGCTGATGCTGTGGGAGGACAGGCAGCTGCTTTCAGACGGCATTGCCCGCGCGCTGCTCATGCTGGAGCGCTACCTGCAGGTGATTCCGGAAGACGGCGGGATTGACGAGGGCTGCGCCTACTGGAACATGGCCGGCGGCTCGCTGCTGGACTGCCTGGAGCTGGTATACAAAAAATCGTATGGTAGGCTGGACATCTACCAGGACCCGAAGATTCAGAACATCGGCGCGTTCTCGCTGCATGCCCACATTGACGGGGTGTATTACTGGAACTTCAACGACTGCGACGCCAGGCCCAAACTGGACGGCGAGCGGCTGTACACCTATGGCCTGCGCACGGGCAATGAGGCGCTGATGGCGCTTGGCAGCGCCATTCACCATCGGGGCGCATGGCGCAGCGAGGACACCCCGCAGATGAACCGCCTGCTGCTGTCCTTATTTACACAGGTGCCGCCGCTGGAGGAAGCGCCAAAGCCCGCCTTTTTGGCGCTTCATGACACCGGCATCTTCGCCTACCGTCACCTGGGCTGCCACCTGGCCATCAAGGCTGGGCATAACGGCGAAAGCCACAACCACAACGACCTGGGCAGTTTTCTGCTGTATGACCGGGGCCAGCCCCTCCTCATCGACATTGGCAACGTGGTGTACACCGCCCAGACTTTTTCTGACAGGCGGTATGAGCTGTGGAACACCCGCAGCAAAAACCACAACGTGCCCCTAATTGGCGGCGTGGAGCAACAGGCCGGGGAGCAATACAAGGCGGTGGCGGCGCGCGCGGATGAGGGCGGCGTGCTGCTGGATTTGTCGCGGGCCTACCCTGTGGAAGCCGGCTTGTCGGGCTTTACCCGGGAAATGCGCCTGACAGAAAAAGGCTTTGAATTGATTGATGCCATTGAGACTGACGGCGAACAGGACATCACCTGGGTCTTTCTGTTCAGGGACAGGCCGAGCCTTGAGCAGGGCAAGGCGATGGTGGGCAGGCTGTGCCTGTCCTTCCCGGAAGGCTTGAAAGCACAGGTGGAGGAGCTGCCGGTGACGGACAAGCGCCTCACGCGCAACTACCCCGGCAGCCTGTTCCGCCTGACGCTGAACTGGAAAACTGCTTCGTCTCACACCGCGCGGTTTGAGCTGATCATCTCCAGGGAAACGCCGCCAAAACTGTTTCAAAACAGTTAACGTTCGGTGAACACTGCTTCACAAGGGGGTAAAAGGCCAGCCAAAGGGGTATCTTGTATACAGAACGCGGCGCGAACAGCGCGGTTCATTCCAACAGCCGGGCGGTGATGACGTGCCAAGCGGCTGGGAAGAGGAGTACAAGCATGCTGAATGATTTCACCCGCTGGCTGAATGGGCTGCTGCTCAAAACCGGGCAGGACAGGCCAAACAACCTGTTGAACCAACTGCTGGACAAGCTGGGCTTGAGGCTGCGCCCGGTGCGCGTGCGCGCACCGAACGACTAAAGTACATCAACCGGGTTTTAGCAAGAACTGAACCCTCAACCATAACGCGCCACCCTTCACCGGGTGGTTTTTTTCTGCCCGGGTTTCAGTTACAATGACATTATAAAATGGGTGTGGTGAAGAACATGCAAAAGCTGGGGCGGGTGGTGCAAACGGAACTGGGCAGGGTGACCGTGCGGTTTGAGCGCATCGCGGCCTGCCGCGGCTGCGGCGCCTGTGGGCGGGACTTCAAGCCCTTCACCGTGACGGTCAAGGGCCAGGCCAAGGTGGGCGATGTGGCGCGGGTGCTGTTGCCCAATGAAAGCCGGAAAAAGATGCTGTGGTACACCTACCCGGTGTATGGCCTGGGCTTTCTGGCCGGGTTGTTTGCGGGCAACTTGGCGGGCGAGGGCCGGGAGGGCCTCATCCTGCTGTGCGGCGCCATTGGCCTCCTGCTGGGCGTCCTTGTGATGAAGTTGCTCCAGTCCAGGCAGGGCGGCGCCAAGCAAAGCAAGGCCGAGCTGATCGCCCTCAACCGCCCGGAGGACATCGCCCAGATCAACGACCCGGGCATCTGCCCCAAGGCCGTGGGTTTCGCGAAGGATGGGCTGTAAGGCCGCCTTCTCTATAAATTTCCCTTGACTGTATTTATGCAGTATTGTATACTCCACAAAGAAGAAATGCAGAGGAGCGGTGCCGTGGTAGGCCGTCCATGCGAAGGGTGGGGACCCAAGGGGACGGGTGAAGGGCTGCATCGCCGATGGAACGGAGGGCTTCCCCGCCGCCGTTGCCAGGGCCCTTGGGGTACACCCACCGGACTGCCACTTGATGGAGCGCTGTCGTGTCTTGAACACGGCGGCTTTTTATTTTTTAACAGGAGGGCAGCATGAGCGGAAAAACCATCAGCCAACTAACAATCGGCGACAGGGCGGAAGCGCGGCGCGCGTTTACGGCGGAGGATGTCTTGGCCTTCGCGCAACTGACCGGGGACAAAAACCCCGCGCACCTGGATGAGGCCTATGCCAGCACCACCATGTTCAAGACCCGCATCGCGCACGGCATGCTGGTGGCGGGGCTGTTCAGCGCGCTGCTGGGCATGGAACTGCCGGGCCTGGGCACCATCTACACCGGGCAGACGCTGAAATTCACCAAGCCCGTGTATTTGAATGAAACCATCACCGCGTCCATCACCGTGAAGGACATCAATGTTGAGCGCGGCAGGGTGGTGTTTGACTGCCTGGCGGTGAATGACAAGGGCGAGACCGTGATTGTGGGCGAGGCCACCGTGATGCCGCCCCGGGACCAAAAGAAGGAGGACGCATGAGCAACAACCTGACCGTCACACTGCGCTTGAGGATGAGCCAGCAGGACGCCCACTACGGCGGGGGCCTGGTGGACGGCGCGCGCGTCCTGGCCTTGTTTGGGGATGCCGCCACCGAGCTGCTCATCCGCCATGACGGGGATGAGGGCCTCTTCCGCGCCTATGACAAGGTGGATTTCCTGGCCCCTGTCTACGCCGGGGACTTCCTGGAGGTCAAGGCGGAGCTGGTCAAGGCGGGCAAGTCCTCGCGCGTGATGGCCTTCACCTGCCACAAGGCGATTATCCCAAGGGGCGATATCAGCCCCTCGGCGGCTGACGTATTGGCAGAGCCCATCCTGGTGGCCAGCGCGTCTGGCACCTGCGTGGTGCCCATAGCAAACCAGCGGGGGCAGCACCATGGATAAGCTGATCATCACCTGCGCCCTGACAGGCGCTGAGGTCACCAAGGCGCAAAACCCGGCGGTGCCCTATACGGTGGCCGAAATGGCGCAAGCCGCGAAGGAAGCGGTGGACGCCGGCGCTGCCATCCTGCACATCCACGCCCGGCACGATGACGGCCGCCCCACCCAGGAGGCCGCCCGGTATCAAGAAATCCTCGAAGCCATTAAAAAAGAATGCCCGGACGCCATTTTGCAGGTGTCCACCGGCGGCGCCACCGGGATGAGCCGGGAGGAGCGCATGGCGCCCCTCACCTTGAACCCCGAGATGGCCACCCTGGACTGCGGCACCCTCAACTTTGGCGGGGATGAAATCTTCATCAACACCGAAAACGACATCATCGCCTTTGCCAAAGGCATTCAGGAGCGGGGCATCTTCAAGGAGCTGGAATGCTTTGAAAAAGGCCATGTGGACCTGGCGCTGCGCCTGCACAAGAAGGGCTTTATCACGCCGCCCCTGCACTTTTCCTTTGTGCTGGGCGTCAACGGCGGCATGACGGGGGAGGAGCGGGACGTCGCCTTCCTGCGCGCGTCCATTCCGGATGACGCCACCTATTCCGTGGCCGGCGTCGGCCGCTTTGAGTTCCCCTTGGCGCGGTGGGCCATCAAGGACGGCGGCCATGTGCGCGTGGGCTTGGAGGACAACCTCTACCTTGAAAAGGGTGTACTCGCTTCAAGCAATGCCGACCTGGTGCGCAAGGTGGCCGACATGGCCAGGCAAGCCGGGAGAGAAATCGCCAACCCCCATGAAGCGCGGAAGATGCTGGGAATGGAGGCACGTTCATGATGAAGCCCTGCCCTTACGGCTCCCACCGGGTGCTTGCGCCCAAGGGCGCGCTGCCCCAACCGGCGCAGAAGCTTGACACCGCCATGCCCCTGCAAGCCAATGAAATGCTCATCTCGGTGGACACCCTCAACGTGGACTCCGCCTCCTTCACCCAGATTAAGGAAGCCTGCCAGGGCGACAAGGAAGCCATGAAGGCCATGATTTTGGGCATCGTGAAGGAACGCGGCAAGCTGCAAAACCCGGTCACGGGCTCCGGCGGCATGCTGCTGGGAAGGGTCAAGGAAGTGGGCGCGGACTTTCCCGGGCAGGTGAAGCCCGGCACGCCCATTGCCACCCTGGTCAGCCTGTCGCTGACGCCGCTTGTCATTCTTCACATCAAGGACATCCACCTGGAGTCCGATCAGGTGGACATTGAGGGCGAGGCCATCCTCTTTGAAACGGGCATCTACGCCAAGCTGCCTGATGACCTGGACCACCGTCTGGCGCTGTCGGCCCTGGATGTGGCCGGCGCCCCGGCCCAGACCGCGAGGCTCTTAAAGCCCGGTGACAGCGTGGTCATTCTGGGCGCCGAGGGCAAATCCGGCGTGCTGTGCGCCACCCAGGCGAGAATGTCCGTGGGTGATGCCGGACGGGTGATCGGCATCTGCCACAGCCCCTCGCAGACGGAGGAATTAAGGGCCCTCAAGGTGTGTGACGCCATCCTCATGGCCGACGCGCGGGACCCGCTGTCGGTCTACCAGCAGGTGGTGGAAGCCAACAATGGCCGGAAAGTTGATGTAAGCATCAACGTGGTCAACGTGCAAAACACCGAGATGGCGGCCATCCTGCCGGTGCGCGATGGGGGCACGGTCTACTTCTTCTCCATGGCCACCTCCTTTTCCAAGGCCGCCCTGGGGGCGGAGGGCGTGGCTTCAAACGCCACCATGATCATCGGCAACGGCTACACCCCCGGGCATGGGGACTTTACCCTGGACCTGCTGCGCAGCAGGAAGGATTTGCAGGAATTGTTCATGAAACGATATGGGGGAGATGTGTGATGCTGAAAACCAATGATGACTACATCGCGCGCAAGGCGCGGCTGTTTCCGAATATCACGGAGGAACAGTGGAACGACTGGCGCTGGCAGGTCAAGCACCGCGTCACCGACGCCAAGGGCCTGAAGCAGTTTATCCCGCTCACCCCCCAGGAAGAACAGGAGATGGAGGACGTGCTGGGGCGCTTCCGCATCGCCATCACGCCGTACTACTTAAGCCTCATTGACCCGGAGGACCCCAATGACCCCATTAGGAAGCAGGCGGTGCCGGGCGTTGCGGAACTGACCATCGGCCGCCACGACATGGCGGACCCCCTGGATGAGGACAAGGATTCGCCCGTGCCCGGGCTGACCCACCGCTACCCGGACCGCGTGCTCTTTCTGGTGACGGACATGTGCGGCATGTATTGCCGTCACTGCACCAGGCGGCGCTTTGCCGGGCAAAAGGACAGCGCCTCCCCCACCGAGCGCGTGCAGGCGGGCCTGGACTACATCCGCAACACCCCGCAAATCCGCGATGTGCTGCTGTCGGGCGGGGACCCGCTGCTGCTGTCGGACCAGCGCCTGGAATGGATTCTGGGCGAGCTGCGCGCCATCCCGCATGTCGAAATCATCCGCATCGGCAGCCGCGTACCGGTGGTGCTGCCCTCCCGCATTACGCCGGAGTTGGTCAGCATTTTAAAGAAACACCACCCCCTGTGGCTGAACACCCACTTCAACCACCCCAATGAGTTCACAGCCGAAAGCAAGGCCGCTGTTGAGCGCCTGGCCGATGCCGGCATCCCGCTTGGCAACCAGAGCGTGCTGCTGCGCGGGGTGAACGACTGCGTCAACATCATGCGCACCCTGGTGACCGGCCTGGCGGCCATGCGCGTGCGGCCCTACTACCTCTACCAGTGCGACCTCAGCATGGGCATAGAGCACTTCAGAACGCCCGTGAGCAAGGGCATTGAAATCATCGAGGGCCTGCGCGGCCATGTGTCGGGCTTTTGCGTGCCCACCTTCGTGGTGGACGCCCCCGGCGGCGGCGGCAAGATCCCGGTGATGCCGCAGTACATCGTCAGCCAGTCGCCTTCCAAGGTGGTGCTGCGCAACTATGAGGGCGTGGTCACCACGTATTCCGAGCCCGAAGGCTATGTGGACGAGTGCCACTGCAAGCAGTGCCAGGAAGGCGTGCACCGCGAGGGCGTGGCGGGGCTGCTGAGCGGCCATCAACTGGCCATTGAGCCCAAGACCCTGCACCGCAGGCAGCGCAACGGAAAACACAAGGCATGAGCCGCCTGCTGGCCCCATATGACAGCATCTCCCTGGTGGGCAATGTCAAAAACGCGGGCAAGACCACGGCACTGAAGGCCTTTATGGAAGCGACGGACAAGCGCCCCCTGGGGCTGACCTCCATTGGCCTGGATGGGGAGGAGCTGGACCTGGTGTCCAGCCTGCCCAAGCCGCGCATCCGCATTGAACAGGGCATGCTGGTGGCCAGCGCGCGGGCGTGCCTGGAGGCTTCGCCACTTGCATTTACAGTGCTGGAGCGCACAGGCATGTACACCGGCCTGGGCGAAGTGCTGATTGTGCGGGCGGAGGAAGCGGGCAACGCCCTGGTGGGCGGGCCGTCCACCGCGGCGGAGTTGCAGTGTGTGGTTTCACGGCTGCATTCGCTTGGCGCGCGGCAGGTCTTTGTGGACGGCGCCTTCGGCCGGCTCACCCACGCCGGCGCCTGCCAGGCGATGGTGTACATTGTGGGCGCGTACTTAAGCCCCGACATGGCCAAGGTGGCGCGTGAGGCGGGGGCCGCCATCCGCCGTTTCACCCTCAAGCAAGCCCCGGAGGCATTTGCTTTTCTGGAGGATATTCAGCGGCCCGGCACGCTGGACAAGGACATGGTTTTCCACTCCCTGCCCTTTGACACCCTCATTGGGCATGAGAAGGAAGCGATCGCCAGCCTGCAAAAAGACGCGGATTTTCTCTATGTGCCCGGCGCCATGGGCAACGCCTTCGCCCAGGCCTTTGTCTTATCCCGCAAGGAACATGCCTGTGGCCTCATTGTGAGGGACGCCGCCAAGCTGATCGCGGACGGCGAAGCCCTTTTGCGGCTGCTGGCCTTGAACCGCCCGCTGCTGGCGCTGTCCGCTTTGAACCTGGTGGCCGTGGTGCTCAACCCTTTTTCGCCCGCGGGCTGGCGCTTTGACAGCCAGGCCTTCAAGGCCGCCATGCGCAAGGAAACCGACCTGCCCCTCATCAACGTACTGGAGGACGCCCTTTGATGAACAAACTGAACCTGGACAAACAACTGATTCAGGAATGCCGGGCTTTGGCCGACACCATCGCAAAACAAGTGCATGAGCACAGCCTGGAGCGCACCACGGTCACAGTGGAACGCGCCGTGCTGCGGCTGTGCGGGGTGGACGGCGTGGACGCCTTCGGGGTGCCCCTGCCCAATTTGATGGTGGACAGCCTGCAAAAGGCGGGTGTGTTAAACCGCGGCGCGTCCGTCTACCTGGCCAGCGCGCTTTATGCCACCGGGCTTGATGTGCCCGGCTTTTGCGCGGCCTTCGCCAGGGAAGAAGTCAGCCTGCTGGGGCATCCGCTGTTGAACCATGAGCAGACCCTGGCGGCGCTCAAGCCCATCCTGGACGCGAATTTTGAGAAAATCCGCGCCCACCGCGCGCATCGCGAAGAATTACTGAAAAAACTGGGCGAGAACGACACCCAGATCTATGTCATCGTGGCCACCGGCAACATCTATGAGGACGCCGTGCAGGCCCAGGCCGCCGCGCGCGCGGGGGCGGACATCATCGCGGTCATCCGCTCCACCGGGCAAAGCCTGCTGGACTATGTGCCCTTTGGCGCCACCACCGAAGGCTTTGGCGGCACCATGGCCACTCAGGAAAACTTCCGCATCATGCGCAAGGCCTTGAATGAGGTGGGCAAGGAACTGGGCCGCTACATCAAGCTGGTCAACTATTGCTCGGGCCTGTGCATGCCCGAAATCGCCGCGATGGGCGCGCTGGAGGGTCTTGATATGATGCTCAATGACAGCATGTACGGCATCATCTTCCGCGACATCAACATGGAGCGCACCTTCATCGACCAGCACTTCTCCCGCAGCATCAACGCCAAGGCCGGCATCATCATCAACACCGGGGAAGACAATTACCTGACCACCGCAGACGCCGTGGAGCAAGCCCACACGGTGCTGGCCAGCCAGTTCATCAACGAGCGCTTTGCCTTCTTGGCGGGCCTGCCCGAAGAGCAGATGGGCCTGGGCCACGCGTTTGAAATTGACCCGATGGTGGAGGACGGCTTTTTGCTGGAGATCGCCCAGGCGCAGATGGCGCGGGAAATCTTTCCCAAAGCGCCGCTGAAGTACATGCCGCCCACCAAGCACTCCACCGGCAACATCTTCCAGACCCAGGCGCAGGACACCCTGTTCAACGCTGCCGCCATGATGACCGGGCAGAGCATTCACCTGCTGGGCATGATGACGGAAGCCATCCACACGCCCTTCCTGTCTGACCGTCACCTGGCCATCACCAACGCCGCCATGGTGCGTGCCACCATGCGCAGCATCCACGAGGAAATCCAGTTCACCCCGGGTGGCAAGGTGCAGGCCCGCGCCAAAGACGTGCTGCAAAACGCGCATAATTTGCTGGAACAGATCGCACAGATGGGCCTGTTCGTCGCCCTGGAACAAGGCATCTTCGCCGATGTCAAACGCCCCTTCGCCCTGGGCAAGGGTCGGGAGGGCGTGGTGGAAAAACACCCGGACTATATCAACGCCGCGCTGCTGCGGCTGGAAGAGGCCCACCATGATTAGACCCTATGGCGACACCATGAACGACGGCAAGATGCAGTTCAGCTTCACCCTGCCCCTGCCCGCCGGCGCCAGGGGCATGGCCTGCGCCAAGGCGCTGCTTGCCCAGATGGGCGTGGCGGACCCCCAGGTGGTGCACTGCGAAGCGATGGGCGAAGGCTTTAGCCTGTATGTGTGTTATGGCGTGGTGCCCCAGGGCATTGACCCTGACACCATCACCGTCAGCGAGGTGGAGACCACCGCCCTGTCCCAGGAGGACATCGAGCAGCTGATTGAAACGCGGCTGGGCCGCGAAATCGTCATCATCGGCGCGTCAACAGGCACGGACGCCCACACCGTGGGCATTGACGCCATCATGAACATGAAGGGCTATGCCGGCCACTACGGCCTGGAGCGCTACAAGGGCATCAGGGCCTACAACCTGGGCAGCCAGGTGCCCAACGAGGCCTTTATCCGCACAGCCATTGAGAAAAAGGCCGAGGTGCTGCTGGTCAGCCAGACGGTGACCCAAAAGGACGTCCACCTGCACAACCTGGTGGAGCTGGTGGAGCTGCTGGAGGCTGAGGGCTTGCGCGACAAGGTCGTTTTGATTTGCGGCGGCGCCCGCATCAGCCACGAGCTGGCCAAGGAATTGGGCTATGACGCCGGCTTTGGCCCGGGCAAATATGCCTCAGACGTCGCGGCCTTCGCCGTGCAGGAGCTGATCCGCAGGGGGAAGGGCTGAGCCCTGACCGTTCAATCGGGTTTTGCTGTGCCGGTGATTCGCCGGCACGGTTTTTTTATAATGTTTATCCTTCTGGAACGATCCATTTAAAGAATGTTTTATTGAACACTATACTTTCGCGCTAATATCAGATATAGTATTAGCGCGAAAGGAGGTGAAGTTTTGCTGAATATGGATCATCTTCTCCGATTGATGGAGCGGAACAAAGGTATTCTACACACAGCGCAAGCACTTCAAGATGGGGTTGATAAAGCTGCGCTTTACCAATTCATCAAGCTCAATCAATTGGAGCGTGTTGCGCACGGTGTTTATGCCTCCCCTGATGCTTGGGTAGACAGCATGTTTGTGCTTCATCTTCGTAGCAGGCAAGCAATTTTCTCCCATGAAAGCGCTTTGCTCCTCCATGATTTGACTGACAGGGAACCCACTCACCCTTCCATCACTGTCAAAACCGGATACAATCCCTACAGGTTGGCAGCGGAGGGAATCAAGGTATATACAGTTCAAAAATCGCTGCACGAAATTGGCAAGACGACCGCTCTAACGCAGTTTGGTCACGCAGTGCCCGTATATGACATCGACCGAACCATTTGCGACCTTGTGCGCAGCCGGGGAAGGCTGGAGTTTCAAGTCTTCCAGGGCGCACTCAAAGCGTATGTTAAACGAAATGACAAGAACCTCAATCAGTTGATGAAGTATGCTTCCTTGTTCAGCATTGAAGGCATCGTGCGGGAATACATGGAGGTGCTGATGTGATGAAGACATCGCGACAACTCAAGGATAAAATTCGGAATCTGGCAGCATCAAAGTCCGCGAACGCGCAGCTGCTGATGCGCACATTTATGACAGAACGTTTCCTGGAGCGGGTTTCACGCTCGGAATACAAAGAAAAACTCATCCTCAAAGGGGGCACTTTGGTTACAGCCATGGTTGGTGTAGAAGCGCGGTCTACCATGGATGTGGATGTGACAGTTCAAGGCATTCACTTGTCCGAAGATACAGTCGCAAGCCTGATTACAAAAATCGCTTCAATCCCCGTAGAGGATGGGGTGGAATTTTTTGTAAAAAGCGTTTCAAGCATCATGGATGATGTCAAGTATCCGGGGTATCGCGTCAGCATGGATGCGCTTTTTGATGGAACCATCACAGCAATGAAGTTGGACCTTTCTACAGATGACGTCATCACGCCCGGTGCGATTGAGTTTCCATATCGTTTGATGTTTGAAAAGCGTGAAATTCCTGTGCTTTCGTATAACTTGGAAACTGTATTGGCGGAAAAGATTGAGACCATTCTCAGCCGGGGTGTTTTGAACACAAGGATGCGGGATTATTATGACATTTACATTTTGAATGAGCTTTACCATGATGTTGTAACATTATCGGATTTAGGACAAGCCCTCAATGCTACTGCCGGGAAGAGGGGGACAGCAAGGCAACTCATAGATGCTAAGGCCATCCTTCAGGAATGTGTGATGAGCAAAGCGCTTTCTGATTTGTGGTCTTCCTATGCCTCAACCTATTCTTACGCGAGTTCAATCACCTGGCAGCATGTGACGGGTGTGGTAATCCATCTTGTGGATGAGGTGATGACTCAAAAATAGCGTCCTGACCATTCCGCGCGTAGCGAACCCGTTCTCCGGCCTTTTTCTGTCTTTGCTGGTTTCTTGCGCGGCAAACCGCTGTGAGGCCAGGCCGTTTATGGTATGATGAACCACAGCGCCAGGGCGCGGCTTGCCGCGGCCCAAGGCTAAGAATATGTGAAAGGATGGCGGGCAACCGTGGCACGCGAGCGCCCTGTTTCGCGCGCGGGAGCTTGGCCAGGCAGAGCATGAGCAGACAGACACACCAAAACATCTTATTCAGCCTCTTGATCACCATTTTGGGAATGATGATCAACATCTTCCATACCATGGCCGACAAGATGGCCCTCTCCCTGGGGCGCCTGGCCTCTGACGCCGGGATGCTGATTTCCATCTACGCCCTGGGCTCGCTCACCAGCGTGGTGCTGTCCTCCACCCTGGCGGACTGGGCGGGCAAGCGCCGGGTGATTGTGGGCACCATGTCCGTGATGTTTTTAGGCTTTGCCCTCCTCTTTGTGTCCCACAGCTTCCTGCCCCTGGTGCTAGGCCTCTTCCTCTTTGGTTTTGGCTTTGGCCCCTCCGAGGGCCTGGGCAGCGCCGTGCTCAGCGACGAGAATCCGGCCGCGGCTTCCAAGTGGGTCAACATTGCGCACTCAGGCTTTGGCCTGGGCGCCATCATCGGCCCGCTGCTGGCGGTGGCCCTGTTTCAGGCCAGCGGTTCCCACCACCTGGTGTTCCTGGTGTGCGGCGTATTGGCGCTGCTGTTCATCCTCTGGATTGGCCTCACCGCCAACAACCCGCCGCTGCGCCACAAGGCGGAACGCCAGTCGCCCCTGGCCATGTTCGAGCTGCTGCGCGAGAAGCGCTTTGTCTACCTGACGCTGATGATGTTCTTCTACCTGGGCTTTGAAGCCATCGCGCCCTCCTACACCAAGCTGCTCTTCCTGCAGCACGGCAGCAGCGAGGCGCAAAGCGCTTTGATGATTTCGCTGTTCTGGGGCACCATGATTGTTGGCCGCCTGATTGGCGCGCGGCTGCATGGCAAGGAGCTGCTCAGCCTGCGCGTCTACGCCGGCATCGCGGCCGCGGGCATGCTGCTGCTGCCCTTCGCGCCCAACCTACCGCTCAGGGTGCTGGCGGTGGTGCTCTTCGGCTTTGGCTGCGGGCCTACCTGGCCCATGCTGGTGGTGCTGGCGACGCGCATGTTCCCGGAACGCTCGGGTTCGGCCATGGGCATGATGATGCTGGCCACCATGAGCGGGCTCACCGTCTTCCCCTTCCTGATAGGCACCCTGCCGGGCAACTTGACGCTCACCTTCCTTTTGGCCGCCGTCCTGGCCGGCTTTGTCATCCTGCTCTCCGTGCTGGAGGGCCGCGCCGCGAAGGCAAGCGAGCGGTAAACATGCCAATGAGCGCTTGGTTCAACGCGCATTGATATCCGGCCAGCCGAGGTTAAGTATTTATTCATAGATTCAGAAGGGGCTGCGGCAGAACACAAATCTGCAACAGCCCCTTGCTTCAAGTTTCTGGCGTTCCCGTCGGGATTCGAACCCAAGGCCTTTCGCTTAGGAGGCGAACGCTCTATCCTGCTGAGCTACGGGAACAAGGCCGCAGGCTCTCGTCTGCGGCAGGCGCATTGTACCACAAGCGGGCGGGCGATGACAAGAAAACAGAATTTTTCAATCCCAGCGGATTGACCATAAAGAGAATGAAAGCGAATCCTGTTGCAATAAGTTTGCTCACGGCACCTGGATTTTGCGGTTCTCCATCAGCCGGACCAGCGGAATGCCCAGCAAATAGCACACCAGCGCCTGGCCCGCGCCCACCGTCAGAATGCTGATGTAAGGGTGGAGGCCATAGGTGAGCCACAGCATCAATCCGATGATGAGGGCGTTGACCGCAACAGGCATCAGGGCGGCCAGCCACAGCCTGTCGCGGAACCTGCGGGTGAGCACCGCCGCCAGCAGCGAAGCCAGGGAGCCGAAGACCACGTCCTGCCAGGGCTGGCCGGTGATCAGGTTGGCCACCAGGCAGCCGATGAAGAGTCCCGGCACCGAGGAGGCGGACAGCACCGGTAGCAGGGTGAGGGTTTCGGAGATGCGAAACTGGATTTGGGAAAAGCTGATAGGCGCGAACAGCAAGGTCAGCGCCACGTACAGCGCCGCGATGATGCCGCCCGCGGCCAGGGATTGGATGGTGAACTGTTTTTTCACGGCGGTTCCTTTCTCTCAGTGTTCTACCGCAGCATTGTACCACTATCACACAAAAAATGGGGGACTTCATGCCACCGCGCCCTGTGGGCGAAAAAGGTGGCATGAAGTCCCAATGAACAAGGGAGAATGTCCGAACGCAAGAGAGGGCATACGACCATTGTGAATTGAGGGCACTTAAAGTAATAATCCATTCCGCGAATTTCTACCGGCCGTGAGGCGAGCATAGCGAAGCCGAACAGGTAGAAATTCCGGTTCCTCCAAAACAAAGAAGTGTCCGCAGACACTTCTTTGCAACTGTTAGGTCGAGCAGCTCTCGCACTCGTCCACTTCCAAAGCCTTGGAGCGGATGTAGTACACCGTCTTCACGCCCTCCTGCCAGGCCAGCTGGTACAGCTCCAGCACCTGGCGGAAGCTGTAGTCGTTGGTGATGTACAGGTTCATGGACTGGGCCTGGTCGATGTGGCGCTGGCGGATGCCGTTGGCGCGCACCGACCAGCGCTGGTCGATGGTGTGGGCGGACTTGTAAAACCAGTAGGTGTGCATGTTCAAATCGGGCGCCGCGCGGGGGATGAGGCCGGACTTCTTCTCGTCGTAGTAGAAGCGGTCCATGATGGGGTCGATGCCCGCGGTGGTGCCGGCGATGATGGAGATGGAGGAGGTGGGCGCCACGGCCAGCAGGTAGCCGTTGCGCAGGCCGTCTTTGGCCACATCCTTCTTCAGCTTCTGCCAGCGCTCGCTGGTGTAATCGCGCTTGTCAAAATAGGCGCCGGTCTCCCAGTCGGAGCCGGGGAAGTATTCATAGGCGCCCTTCTGCCGGGCAACCTCCAGGCTGGCCTTGATGGTGTGGTAGTTGATGTCCTCAAACACACGGTCGGCCAGCAGCAAATGCTCCTCGCTCTCCCAGGGGATGCCGCGCAGGGCCAGCAGGTGGTGGTAGCCGGCCACGCCCAGGCCGATGGGGCGGTAGCGGCGGTTGTTGATCTGGGCGTAGGGCACGGGGTAGTAGTTCAGCTCAATTACGTTGTCAAGCGCCCGCACGGAGGAGGTGATGAGGCCGGACAGCTCCACCTGGTCGTCCACGTCAATCTTGCCCAGGTTGAGGCTGGCCAGGTTGCACACCACGTAGTCCCCGGGCTTGGTGACGGTGACCACCACCGTCTCCCCGTCCACCGTTTCCACGCGCTGGTCCACCAGGTCAACGCCCGACATGTTCTGGGCGATTTCGGTGCACAGGTTGGAGCAGTAAATCATGCCCTTGTGCGGGTTGGGGTTCATGCGGTTGACGTGGTCGCGGTTGAACACAAAGGGTGTGCCCGTCTCCACCGCGGATTTGATGATGAGGCGCACCAGGTCCTTGAGCGGAATGGCGCGGCGGGTGACGGCGGGGTCGTTCACCAGCTCCAGGTACTTGTCTTTCCACTCCGTACCAAAGCTGTCCTCCAGCGACCAGCCCTTGCGGGTCTTAATCTCATGGGGGTCAAACAGGTACCAGTCCCCGTTCATGTTGTCTTTTAACTGCTCATAGAAGTAGTCGGGCATGCATACCGCGGGGAAGACGTCGTGCGCCTTCATGCGGTCATCGCCGTTGTTGGTGCGCAGCTGCAAAAACTCCGGCAGGTCGCGGTGCCAGACATCCAGGTACACGGCGACCGCGCCCTGGCGCACGCCCAGCTGGTCCACCGCCACCGCGGTGTCGTTGGCCAGGCGGATCCAGCGGATGACGCCGCCCGCCGCGCCTTCAAAGCCGCGGATGGTGGCGCCGGCGGAGCGCACCTTGCCAAAGTACAGCCCCATGCCGCCGCCGTACTTACTGACATTGGCGAAGTTGGAGATGCTGTGGTAGATGCCCTGCAGGTCGTCGGGCACCGTGTCAATAAAGCAGCTGGACAGCTGGTGGTAGGGCTTGCGGGCGTTTGACAGGGTGGGGGTGGCCATGGTCACCTTGAGCTGGCTTAGCATGTCGTAAAAACGCTTGACCCAGGTGAGGCGCTCTTCCTTTTTCTCGGGGATGGCCAGAAACAGGGCGATGCCCAGGTACATCTCCTGCACCGATTCCAGCGCCTCATGGCGGCGGTTGCTGATGACGTAACGCTTGGTGACCAGCTCGATGCCGGAGTAGGGCAGCAGATCATCCCGCTTAAAGTCCATGAAGGCGGCGGCCTGCTCAATCTCTTCCTGCGTGTAGTTCTTCAGCATCATGTCCGCCAGCAAGCCCTGGCTGTCCAGGTAGACCAGCTTCTCATAGTAGCTGTTCAGGTTCAGCGCCTGCTCGCGCTGGCGGAGGTTAAAGCGGTAGCTGGTGTTGAACAAGCGCCCGGCAATGAACTCCCAGCGCGCGGCTTCCTTGTCCGTCAGCTCGATGGCGGCGCGGGTCAGTACGTCCATGCGCTCCTGCAGGGCCTTGTCCTCTTTGTACAGGGACTGGAACTTGCGCGTCAGCACGCCCAGGCCGTATTCCTCCTGGGCAAAGTCGCGCTCGATGCCCGACAGCACGGGGGCCAGCTCCTCAAAATCCGGGAAGTAGGCCAGCAGCTTTTGCTTGTCCTCGCGCTTTTTGCGCCGCACATCGCGGTATAGGATGTAGGCCTTGGCCTGGGGGAAGAAGCCCGATTGCATCAGGGCCATTTCGGCCATGTCCTGCACGCGCTCCACGGTGAAGTCCTCGCCCTTTGTAACCAGGGCGGCCATCATTTCTTCCACATTGTGTACAATCTGATCCAGCCGCTCATCGGCAATTGTTTCCTGGGTGGCGTCAAAAGCCTTGCTGATGGCGCGGCGGATTTTTCGCGCGTCATAGCCCTCTGTCGCGCCGGAGCGCTTGATGATGGCGGCAGGGAGTGTAAAAAGCGTGCTCATGTCCTCTATTCCTTCCCGTCCCACAAGATGTGGTGGTTGTAAAAACTGTACCCCGCAGTATATAGGGGTAAACCCGCAGTGTCAACTGCCTGGCGTCGGCCCGTAAAACTTGGTTTACCCGTTCCCCGGGCTGCTCAAACCATGAATATTATGCAGGCCTGCATCGTTTATTCTGTGTTTATCGGACGGAAACTGGACACAAAAAACCATACAAGGTATATACTTGCAAGGTTGGGTGAATCGGTATAAGATAGGAATACCTTGCTGCGGCGCTGTCGCGCGCAGAGGAATGATCAATATCCATCCCGTATTTGAGGAAGGCAGGCGTTGATTTGAATACCAAGAACATCTTCTACATCCTCAAGAGAATTGTTCTGGCTGTGCTCACCATCTGGATCGTCATCACCATTACTTTTTCGGTCATGCACGCGGTGCCCGGCGGCCCCTTCACCAAGGAAAAGGCCATCACCAAGGAGGCGCAGGCGGCGCTGGAGGCCAAGTACGGCCTGGACAAACCCTTGTTTGTGCAGTACACCACCTACTTAAACGAGATTGTCACCCGCTTTGACTTTGGCCCCTCGCTCAAGCAGCGTGGACGCAGCGTGATTGACATCATTCTAAATGGCATGAAGACCTCCGCTAAACTGGGCGTGATTGCGGCTGTTGGCGCGGCCGCCATTGGTATTGTGCTGGGCGCGGTGGCGGCCCTGCGGCGCAACAAATTCATCGACAAGGTCATCATGGTGGTCACCACCGCCTTTGTCTCCATGCCTTCCTTCATCATGGGGTCGCTCTTATTAATTCTTTTTTCAGTCACCCTGGGCTGGCTGCCGGCCAATGGCTCTACCGCCGAGGGCCTCATTTTACCGGTCATCACCCTGATGCTCTATCCCATGGCCTACATCACCCGCCTCACGCGCTCGTCCATGCTGGATGTTTTGGGGCAGGACTACATCCGCACCGCGCGCGCCAAGGGCGTGTCCGGTCCCCGGATCATCTTTGGCCACGCGCTCAAAAACGCGCTGATCCCGGTCATCACTTACTTTGGTCCCATGCTGGCCTTCATCGTGACCGGCTCCATGGTGGTGGAAAAAATCTTCGCCGTACCGGGTATCGGGCGGCAGTTTATCTCCAGCATCACCAACCGTGACTACACCATGATCATGGGCACCACCATCTTCCTGGCCTCCTTGATTGTGGTGATGAACCTGGTCAGTGATATTCTCTACAAGGTCGTCGATCCCCGGATCGAGTTTGAGTAAGCGGCAGGAGGAAGAAATTGACCATTGAAAAAAGACCGTTCAGCATGCACCTGGACGTGAAAGATTTTGCCCCGGCCACCCAAGAAGAGAAGGAAACCATCTCAAAGCTGCGCCCCTCGTCCACCTTTTTTAAAGACGGGGTCAAAAGGCTGCTTAAAAACCCCGTGGCCACGGTCAGCCTTATCCTGATCATCCTGATCACCCTGTCCACGATTATCATCCCCATGGTGTGGCCCTATTCGTATGATAAGATGCTGGGAGTCACACCCGGGCGGCCGGTGGACAGCAGCTACAACAACCTGGCCCCCTTCCAGTACGGAAAAACCGAGCAAAAGAAGATTGACAACGGCGAAAAAGTCTTCCCGCACATCTTTGGCACGGACGCCCATGGGCGCGATTACTTTATCCGCGTGGTCTACGGCACGCGCATTTCCCTGGCGGTTGGCTTTTTTGCCAGCATCATCGTGCTGGTGATCGGCATGACGATTGGCTCCATCGCCGGGTACATGGGCGGCAAGGCCGACCTCATCATCATGCGCATCGTGGACATCATCTACTCCCTGCCGGACATGCTGGTCATTATCTTGCTTGCGGTGGTGCTGGGCGAGGTGCTCAAGACCGAAGGCACCATCCTGGAGAAAATCGGCTCCAACATCATCTCCATGTTCATCGTGTTTGGCCTGTTGTACTGGGTGAGCATGGCGCGCTTGATCCGCGGGCAAATTCTGTCCTTGAAGGAACAGGAATACGTCCTGGCCAGCAAAGTCACCGGAGCCCGGGGCAAGTGGATTATCACCAAGCACCTTTTGCCCAACAGCATCTCCGTGGTCATCATCTCCACAGCGCTTCAGATCCCCAACGCCATCTTTACCGAGAGCTTCCTGTCCTTTTTGGGCCTGGGGGTCAACGCGCCCATGCCCTCCCTGGGCTCGCTCGCATCAGATGCCCTGGACGGCTTGTCCACCTACACCCACCGTTTGCTTTTGCCGGCCCTGGTGATTTGCCTCATCGTGCTGTCGCTCAACCTTTTTGGTGATGGCCTGCGCGATGCCTTTGACCCCAAGCTCAATTCATAAGGAGGGGAGACAGATGTCCTTACTTCAAGTCAAAGACCTGCACACCTCCTTTTTCACCGACGCCGGTGAAGTGAAGGCAGTGGACGGCATCACCTTTAACTTAGACCGCGGCAAAATCCTGGGCATCGTGGGGGAATCGGGCTCGGGCAAATCGGTCACGGCTTACTCCATCATGCGCATCCTGGCTCCCACTGGCAAAATTGTCCACGGCAGCATCAAGCTGGAAGATACGGAGATTGTGGGCGCGGACGAAAAGGTGATGCACGGCATCCGCGGTAACAAAATTTCCATCATCTTCCAGGACCCCATGACCTCCCTCAACCCTACCTACACCATTGAAAAACAGCTCATGGAAGGCATCATGCTGCACACAGGGCGCAACCGCAGGCAAGCCCGTGAGCGCGCGCTGGAGATGCTGCAGCTGGTCAATGTGAATGAGCCCAAAAAGCGCATGAAGCAATACCCCTTTGAATTGTCCGGCGGCATGCGCCAGCGCGTGATGATTGCCATGGCTCTGGCCAATGAGCCGGACATCCTCATCGCTGATGAGCCTACCACGGCGCTTGATGTCACCATCCAGGCACAGATTTTGGATTTAATGCAGGATTTGCAGCACAAACTGGGCATGTCCATCATCCTCATCACCCACGATCTGGGCGTGGTAGCCCAGATGTGCGATGAGGTGGTGGTGATGTACGCGGGCAGCATCTGTGAGCGCGGCACGGCGGAGGAGATTTTCTACAACCCCCGCCACGAGTACACCAAGGGCCTGATGCGCTCCATCCCCACCGCCGCCAACAACGGCCAATGCCTGGAACCCATCTCCGGCACGCCGGTAGACTTGCTCAACATGCCCAAAGGCTGCCCCTTCGCGCCCCGCTGTGACAGGGCGATGAAGGTCTGCCTCTCCCGCCGCCCGGGAATGCTGGTGATCAACCAGGACCACTATGCCGCCTGCTGGATTAACGTCAAAGACTTTATGGACAGTGAGGCGGGCAAACAAGGCGCACCCATTCCCTATGAAGAAGGGGTGAAACACCATGATTGAACAGAAAAAACACAGCCCGCTGGTTGAGGTCAAGGGGTTAAAACAGTATTTTGATATTGATGTCGGTTTTTTCCGCACCAAGCCCCTGAAGGCGGTGGATGATGTCTCCTTCACCATCAACCGGGGGGAGACCCTGGGCCTGGTGGGTGAATCCGGCTGCGGGAAGACCACGGTGGGGCGCTCCATGCTGCATTTGTACAAGCCCACCGGGGGCGAGGTCTGGTTTGATGGGCAGAAGATGGAGACGCCTGAGGACATCCGCAACCTGCGCAAGAAGGCCACCATGGTGTTCCAGGATCCCTACTCCTCTCTCAACCCGCGCATGACGGTGTCCGACATCGTGGCGGAACCTCTGGACGTCCACAAGATGTACAAGGATAAGGCCAAGCGCAACGCCCGGGTGCTGGAGCTGCTGGAACTGGTGGGCTTAAACTCCGAGCACGCCTCCCGCTACGCGCACGAGTTTTCCGGCGGCCAGCGCCAGCGCATCGGCATCGCGCGCTCGCTTGCCATCAACCCGGGGTTCATCGTCTGCGACGAGCCGGTGTCGGCTCTGGACGTCTCCATCCAGGCGCAGGTCATCAACATGTTTGATGAGTTGCAGGAACGCCTCCAGCTCACCTATCTCTTCATCGCCCATGACCTGCTGGTGGTGCGCCACATCTCAGACCGCATCGCCGTCATGTATCTGGGTAAGATGGTAGAGTTGGCCCCGGCGGAGGAAATCTACAACCACCCCCTGCACCCCTACTCCCGCTCGCTCCTGTCCTCTGTTCCCCTGCCCGATCCCAGGATGGCCCGCGCCAACAAGCGCATTGTGCTAAAAGGCGACATCCCCAGCCCTCTCAACGCTCCTAGCGGCTGCCCCTTCCGCACCCGGTGCCAGTACGCGGCGGAGGTTTGTGCCCAGTCCATGCCGCCGTTTGAAGAGGTCAAGCCTGGCCACTTTGTGGCCTGCCACCGCCTGGAGCACATCCATTAACTCGGTTTAATCGGCGTTTTGCGCCGTTTGAATGAATAACACAGGAGGAAAAACCATGAAAAAACTGATTTCTCTGGCTTTGGTTCTGGCGCTGGTTCTGTCAATGACGGCCGTGGCGTTTGCGGAGAGCAAAACCACCATCTCCGTCTCCCTGGCGTCTGAACCCGACACCCTTGACCCCGCCCTCAACTCCGCAGTAGACGGCGCGACGATGATCGTGCACCTGTTTGCGGGCCTGGCTACCTGGGCGCAGGATGCTGATGGCAAATTCGTCATCGTCCCCGACCTGGCGGTTGAGCTGCCCGAGGGCGTTGTCAATGAGGACGGCACCGTCACCTACACCTACACCTTGAAAGACGGCCTGGTCTGGTCTGATGGCAAGGCCCTGAGCGCGAAGGACTTCGAGTTTGCCTGGAAGCGCGCCGCCAGCGCTGAGCTGGGCGCCGACTATGGCTACATGTTCGAAATTGTCAAGGGCTATGGCGAGGAGCTAGCCGTGGCCGCCAAGGACGACAAAACCCTGGAAGTCACCATCAACAACGCCGTTTCCTACTGGAACGAGCTGCTGGCCTTCCCCACCTACTTCCCCGTGCGTGAAGACGTCGTGGCCAACGAAGCCTGGGCCACCGAGCCTGCCACCTATGTCGGCAACGGCCCCTACACCATGACCGGCTGGGAGCACAACTCCGTCATCACGCTCACCAAAAACGCCAACTACCACGCTGCTGACACCGTCAAGATGGAAGAGATCAAAGCCTTCCTGTCGGATGATGCCAACAACATGCTGGCCAACTTCAAAAACGGCACCTGGCAGCTGATTGACGACGTGCCCGTGTCCGAAATCGCCACTTTGAAAACGGAGTACCCCAACTCCTTCGTCATCGCCGGCCAGCTGGGAACCTACTATGTCAACTTCAACGTCAACAAAAACCTGCTGCCCGCCACCTCCACCCTGAGCGGTGTTGAGCTGGAGAAGGCCAACGCGGAAGTCCGCAAGGCGCTGGGCTTGCTGCTGGACCGCAACTACATCGTCACTGACATCGCCCAGGGCGGCCAGACGCCCGCCAACACCTTTGTGGCTTCGGGCCTGACAGATGCTGATGGCAAGGAATTCTACCAGAATGCCGGCCACAACGAAGGCTACAGCGGCTATTACGATGTGTCTGAGGATGCCTATGTGGCCAACTTCGAATCAGCGCTGGAAGTGCTGAAGAAGTACTACACCTACGACGAGGCCACCGGCCAGTTCTCCGACTTCCCCGCCTTTGAATACCTCTACAACACCTCTGCCGGCCACAAGGCCATCGCTGAGTACCTGCAAAGCGTGCTGGCGGGCGTGGGCATTTCCGCCAACCTGGTCAACCAGGAGTGGGCCACCTTCCTCAACACCCGCAAAGAGGGCCAATACGAAGTGGCGCGCAACGGCTGGATCGGCGACTACAACGACCCCATCTCCTTCCTGGATATGTGGACCTCGGGCTCCGGCAACAACGACGTGCAGTACGGCAAGGGCGCGCACGCCGAGCTGGCCATGTACAACCTGGACCTGACCCCCTTTGGGCTGGATGTCAAGGTTGAAAATGGCACCTGGACGGAAACCTATGATGTATTGATCAAGCACGTCAAGGGCACCACGGATGACGCCGCCCGCTTTGCCATGATGCACCTTGCTGAGGACATGCTGATGGAAACCGGCGCCCTCATGCCCATCTACTACTACACCGACTTGTACATGATCGACGAGAACGTGGAAGGCTTCTTCAGCATCCCGCTGGGCTACAAGTTCTTCAAATACGCCGTCGTCAACAAGTAAGCCCAAACCCTTCCCTGCCTTGGCAGGGCAAGCATCAAGGGGCGGCCTTCGGGCCGCTCCTTTTTGTATCCAAGGGGCGGTGTTGGCGGAAGCAGGGCGGGTACCACGATTGAGGATTCTCAAACAAGCAAAAACCGGGCGCGCGGCTTGCCAACAAATTTTCAATTTTCTTTTT
>JAAYLK010000078.1 GCA_012521895.1 Clostridiales bacterium | reverse complement strand
TCCAATCTTTATTGCATCGTCACGCCGGATCTTTTGTCTCCCTGCTGTGTCAGTCAACCTCGACGTAGCTTAGGCTACGCCATCGGTTTCCTTCCTTGCAGGAAAACAAAATCCCTCGCCGCTTTGGCTGCAATAAAGCTTTACATCAGTATTAAAAGCCGCGCGGACTTGCTCCTCGCGGCCTTTTCATATTGCCAAGTTTTCTTATCCCTTTACCGCGCCGGCGGTGAGGCCCGCCACAAACTGCTTGGACATGCTCAGGTACAGCAGGATGACCGGGAGTGCGGACAGGGTGAGCAGCGCGAACACCCGCGGCCAGTCTGTCGCGTACTGCCCCTGCAGCCTTGTCACCGCCAGCAGCACGGTCTTCTTGTCCTCCTGGGTGATGAAAATCAAGGGGAACCACAGGTCGTTCCAGATGGGCACCAGGTTGTAAATGCCGACGGTGGCCAAGGCCGGCTTGATGAGGGGCAGGACGATGCTGTAATAAATTTTGCTGCGGTGCGCGCCGTCAATGTAGGCCGCCTCATACAAATCCTTGGGCAGACCATGGATAAATTCAGTCAGGATGAACACCGCGGTGGGCAGCCCCATGGCGATGTAGACAAAGAACAGGCTCCAGAGGCTGTTGAACAGACTAAAGATCTTCATCAGTTCCAACAGGCGGATGGTGGCGATTTTGATAGGCAACATCATCCCCAACACAAAGAAGAAGTAAATGCCCCGGGACATCTTGCTCCTCCAGTGTGCCAGGCCATATCCGGCCAATGAGCCCAGCAACAGAATCATAAAAAGGGACACCACCACCACCAGGGTGCTGTTGTAGAAGTACTGAAAAAAGTTGCCCCCTTTGACCACGCTGATATAGTTGTCAAAGGTCCAGACCTCCGGCAGACCAAAGGGGTTTCCGTAGATGGCGATTTTGCCTTTGAAGGAGTTGATAATCAGCAGGTACACCGGGAACAAGGCAATGAGCACCCATATAATCATCAGGATGTGGGAGGGGATGTGCATATTCATGATTTTCAAACTGGCGCTTTTGCGCTCTTTACGGTTTATGCTCATATCTCACTCCTTTCCCTGAGTGGCCTTGAGGGTGGGCACTACACCGATCAGCAGCATCACAAAGACCGCGGTGGAAATAGATGCGCCGACGCCCGGCTCCGGAATGCCGATGGGGTGCTTGCCCGCCACGCCATAACGGTAAAACAGCGAACCAATCAAGTCCGTGGAATAATTGGGCGCGCCGTCTGGTGTGGCCATGGCGTAGACAATGTCAAAGGCGTTGAAATTGCTAACAAAGGTTAGAATGGAAATCATACCGACAACTGGCAGCAGCAAAGGAAATTTGATGTACCAGAAAGTCTGCCAACTGCTTGCGCCGGCGATGTCAGCAGCCTCCAGCAAATCCTCACTGATGCCCTGAAGTCCGGCCACAAACATCATGGTGGGGATGCCTACCCATTGCCAGACTGACACCAGGCTGATGACGTGCAACGCGGTCTGCTGCTGTCCCAGCCAGGGCTTGGCCAACACACCCAGGCCCATTGCTCGCAATGTAGGTCCGGCAAACTGGGGATTCAGCACCAGCTTAAACAGGTATCCGGTGACCATGACGGCAATGGTGCAGGGAATGAAAATGATACTTTGGTAAAACCGCCGGCCTCTCATGGTTCGGTTGGTCAGAACCACCGCAAACAACATGCCCAGTACATTTTGCAGGAACATGTGGTAGGCAAAGAACACCCAGGTGTTCTTGAAAGCACCCCAGAAACGGGCAGAAACTTCCGGGTCTGTAAACAACCGGACATAATTGTCAAAGCCCACGAAGGTCCGTGCGCCAGTGGTGCCTTCATAAAGGCTTAAGCGCACTGAATCAAGCATGGGGTAGGCCATGAACAGGATGTACATCAACAGTGCGGGCAGGATGTACAGTATCCAGTACCAGCCTCCCGGATCCAGGCGGCTTTGGCGGGGGAGTTTCCGTTGCGCCGTGGTTTGCATGAGGCCTCCTAAGAATTATAACGAGGAAATAGAAAACCGGGAGCCGGTATACGGCTCCCGGCGTGTCTGATCAGAAGGATTGCTTATTGGCCGAGAACTTTAGCTTGCTCAGCAGCAAAAACTTCCGCAGCGGCTTCCGGGGTGGTCTCGCCCTTGCTCAGCGCGTTGAGCTGTTCCACCATGGGGGTGTACATGCCCAACAGTTTGGCCCATACAAAACGGGCATCCAAAACCTTGCCTTCATTGAGGGCCAGGATCTCAGTCACGGCGGGATCAGCAAAGGTGATGGGGGCATTGATCATGGGGAAGAAGCCCAGGGGCAGGTAGTCAGAAGTGATCTGCGCGCCTTCGGGGGTGGCCAGCCAGGCCAGGAAGGCCTTGACCTCTTCGGGATGCTTGGTGGCGTTGTTGCCGGTGATGCCCATGTCAGGGTGGAAGCACAGGCCGGCTGCAGCGCCTTCAGGGGCGGGGATGGCGAATGCGCCCCATTCCACGCCGTATTCAGCGAAGGTTCCACAGGTCCAGGAACCATCGATGAACATGGCAGCACGGCCGAGGCCCAGCATGGCAGGCCCGTCAGAGTTGGTGATGGATTCAAAGCCTTCAGGGAAGAACTTGGTGAGGGCCGCGAAGTCCTGAAGGGATTTCAGGAAAGCTTCATCATTCATTTTCTTTTCGCCGCTCTCGTACAGGGCACGCTGATCAGCGCCGCCGACATAGTTTGGCAGCATCCCCAGGTACACGCACTCCAGGATGTCCCAGTTGGAGGCGATGCCATTGGCAAAGGGTTCAATCCCCTTGTCTTTGAGGGCCTGGCTGACAGTCAGGAGTTCTACAAAGGTAGTGGGGACGGCCAGGTTGTTCTCGGCGAACAGGGTCTTATTATAGTAGATGACCTGGCTGACAGCAGCAAAGGGAACGGCAAATGCTTTGCCATCGGGAGTCTGCCAGGCGTTGAGGGCGGACTCGCTGAAGTTTTCCTTCACGCCAGGAATGTCGGTGCAGTCCATGGCAAAGCCGGCGTCAAACAGTTCCTGGCCTACCGCATAGGAGCGGGAGTAGAACAGGTCGGGGCCGGTGCCGTTGTCCAACTGCAGGCGCAGGGTGGCGTTGTACTGGTCGGATACGGTGGGCTGGAAAGTGATTTCAACACCAGTCAGTTCCTTGTACTTGTCCAGCAAGGCCTGGGCCTTTTCTGCGTCGTCGCTGCGCCAGGAACCCATGGTCAGTTTGACCGGTTCGGCCTGGCCCAGCAGGGGCAGCATGGTGGCCAGCATCAGCACGGCTAGCAACAGGGCGGTAAGTTTCTTCATAAGTCCTGAATCCTCCTACAAAGTATTGGTATTGTTGCAAACAGTGTAGCATAGGAACAAAGGATGGCGCAAGGGCGGGCAGGCATTTTATTGCACTTCTTCGCCCAGAATGTACACCTTGACCGCCTGGGTGGCCACGTCAAAGCAGTCCCCGTCCATCAGCACAATGTCCGCGTCCTTGCCAACCTCTAGGCTGCCGACACGGTCGGCGATCCCGGAGTGGTGGGCCGGGTTGATGGTGATGGCCTTCAAGGCCTCAAAGGAATCCATGCCGGACTTGACGGCAAGGGCGGCGCAAAGCGGCAGGTACTCCTGGGGGATGACCGGGGCGTCGGTGATGATGGACACCTTGCAGCCGGCCTTGGCCAGCACGCCGGGCGTTTCAAAAGTACGGTTGCGCAGCTCCCATTTGCTGGCGCTGGTCATGGACGGGCCGATGGCCAGGGGCACATCTTCATGGGACAATTCCTCTTTGATGAGGTGGCCTTCGGTGACGTGCTCCAGCGTGATGAGCACATCCAGCTCCTTGGCGATGCGCAGGGCGGTGAAGATGTCCTCGGTGGCGTGGGCATGGGCCTTCAGCGGCATCTCCTTGCGGATGACCGGCAGCAGCGCTTCCATCTTGATGTCATAGGGCGGGGCCTTGGTGGGGTCCTCCTTGGCGGCGTCCTTTTTGGCGGCGTACTCTTTTGCCTTGTACAGGGTTTCCCGCAGCTTGGCGGCGGTGGTCATGCGGCTGGAATCCCCCTTGTCGCGGTAGACGCGCTTGGGGTTTTCGCCAAAGGCGCACTTCATGGCTGTTTCCATCTTCACCACCATGTCATCCGCGCGCCGGCCCACCGTTTTCACCGCGACAAAGGTGCCGCCGATGACATCCGCGCTACCGGGGCCGGTGTTCACCGTGGTGACGCCCGCCAGGGCCGCCTGGCGCAGGTGGGGCTGCATGGGCTTGAAGCCGTCAATCCCGCGCAGGTGGGCGCTGATGATGTCGTTCATCTCGTTGTAGTCGCTGCCTTCGTAGCCGATGCCGTAGCCGTCCAGGCCGATGTGGCTGTGCGCGTCGATGAAGCCGGGGTAGACCTGCAGCTCCGCCGCGTCCACCACCGTGGCGCCCTTGGCGCTCAGGTTTTTTCCGATTTTTTGGATTTTGCCGTCCTTGACCAGGATGTCCGCCACGTAGGGCTTTTCCTTGACCGCGTCATGAATGGTTCCGCCTTTGATGAGCAGCATTGCGATGATTCTCCTTTATGAAAAGCTGATTTCCTTGTTCTGGTCGCTGGAATCGTAGATGGCCTGCATGATCTGCGCTGTGATGATCACGGTGTCAATGTGGCTGGCCAGCTTTTTGCCGGTCTTGACGCAGTCCACAAACTCGTCAATTTCCCGCTGGAACATGTCCGATGTCTGGAAGGCCGGGGTGATGGTTTGCAGCATGCCGTCCTTCGCGGTGTACAGGGTATAGTTGCCGCCGTACTGCAGGCGGATGCCTGCCCTGTCGCCCATGAAGTCAATGAAGGATTCCCGGACACCGATGTTTTGCGCCCAGGCGCCGTTGACGGTGATTACCGGGCCTTCGGTGCGGATGAGAGCGGTGACGGAGTCGTCCACGTCATAGACGCCCCCGGGGATATGCGGGCCGGCCCACATGTCGGTGTAGACATAGTTGTCAATGTCCTTGCCCAGTTTACAGAAGGCCTGGCCGGAGACTGTTTTGGGGACGGGGTCGCCGCAGCAGTACATCACGATGTCCAGGTAGTGCACGCCCCAGTCAATCAGGGCGCCGCCGCCGGCGATGGCCTTGGTGGTAAAGGCGCCGCCCAGGCCGGGGATGGAGCGGTGCGCGCGGAAGGAGACATACACCTGGTAGATTTCTCCCAGTTCGCCCCGGTCGATGTGCTGCTTGATACGCCGCACGGCGTCATTGAAGCGGTTGACCACGCCGATGTTCAGCGTCATCCCGGTTTCATGCTGGGCCTTTTGCATCTCCAGCGCTTCAGAATAAGTACGCGCCGCCGGCTTTTCGCACAGGACGTGCTTGCCCGCGCGCATGGCGTCAATGGCGATCCGGGCGTGCACGTTGTTGGGCGTGCACACGCTGACGGCCACCACCTCCGGGTCCTTGAGCACCTCGTGGTAGTCGACCACGGCTTTGCCTACGCCGTATTGCTCAACGGCCTTCTGGGCGCGCTCCGGTAAAATGTCGCAAAAATAGGCGATTTCAACGTCCTTGTTCTTCATGTAGGAGGGGATGTGGGCGGCATTGGCGATGGTACCGCAACCGATGACGGCAACTTTCATGAGGGGGCAATCTCCTTTGCGTGTTTTGCCGTGATTATAGCATTTTTGTCCGCCCTTGTGACCATGATTTGCGATGAATGTGCGCCCGGGCGGTATTTGTCCCGCCAAAGTTTCTGGCGGTGTGCAATAAAAGGCGCTTCCTGTGCGTCTATATACACAGGAGGTGCTTGTCTCCGGCAGGTTTGTAAACGAGCTGTAAATTAATTGACATAAATTTGCTAGTAAATTGGCATAAAATTGGCACAAGGCTATACTCATTCCGACCCGCGTCAAACAAGGAAGAATCGAAGGATCCAAGCCCAAACAACGGAGGAGGACATCATGAAGAAACTTTCCAAACGCTATCACCTGAATACCCTGATGAAGACACTGTGTGTCTTGCTGCTGGCCATCACCCTGCTGCCGCTCGCCGCGCAGGTCAAGGCGGAAGAGAGCAAGGTCACCAACCTCTTTGGCAGCAGCCTCATGGACCAGCAAGGCTACATCCTGACCATGGTATCAGCCGGGGACACCTTGTACATCGCCACCTCAGTGGGCTTGTACACCTACGCCCCCGGGGACACCAAGGCCATGCTGAAGTCAAGCCTGGGCCTTGGGGACCCCAACATCGCAATGGTGGAGGAGGTGGAAGGCCCGCAGATTTCCGTCATGTTCTCCGATGGCCAGCGCCTTTTGGGCCTGGACACCAACGAGCAGGCCTTGTACACCATCACCCTGGAAGGGGAGCGGTATTCCTACAGCGACCCGGTCAAACTGGACCTGTCCGACTTCATCATGGGCGACCCGCCCTACCAGGGGGTCTCATCCCCGCAGTGGGTCCAGGTGATGGACGGCAGGCTGTATATGAAGAAAAACAACTGGGAAGATCTGGAGCATGACCTCTTCAGCTTTGACCTGAAAACAGGTGAAAAGAAGGTTCATGACGCTTTGCACCTGCAGACAGCTGCGCCCTACAAGGATGGCAAAATCATCGCCGTGCAGCTGGACCCCAACAACCGCTTTGACATGAACACCGGCACCTTGATCGCGCCGCCCCTGGTGATTTTTGATCCCGCAGACGAGTCCATCACCGCCCTGGACGCGGCCATGCCCGTCAACGACACAAACTTTGACACCTTTCCCTTCTATTACGATGCCCAGGAAGACAGCCTGTACACCTTTACGGACACCGACGTGCTGCGCATGGACGGGGACATGAAGGAAGCACGCCTCATTGGGTACCTGCCCATGTTTGGCAGTTACTTCGCACGAAACGGCGGCATCCAGCCGCTGCCTGACGGCAGGCTGGCCATCTCCGCCGGGCAGAATGTCTTCCTGCGCGAGCGCACCGAAAAAGGCCTGGAAGGTTTCATGGTGCTTTCCATGTCCGGCGGCATGGATGACCCCACCATCATCACCCGCGCCTTGATGGAGTTGGACAACGTGGTCGTCCGCAGGGTGGAAGGCGTGCAGTACAACTACATCGACGCCGAGCAGCTGGCTTCCATGTTCTTAACCGGCAGCGTGCCCGCGGACATCATGGCCATCAATGTCAACGGCTTTGACCTGGATAAATTGATTCAAAAAGGCTACCTGGCGGACCTGTCTGCCAGCGGGCAGGTGAAAGACTACCTGTCCGCCTTCGCGCCCAATCTGAGCAAGGCCTTTGTGCAGGACGGCAAGATCTATGCCCTGCCCACCAGCCTCATCCTTTTCCCGGTGCACGCCAATTCCAAGGCTTTTGAGGAAATCGGCCAGCCCGTCCCCACCAGCCTGGATGGCCTGACCACGCTGACGGAAGAATGGATGGCAGGCCTGATGGAGGACCACCCCAATTTCAACCTGTTCTCCGATGGCGGCAACTACAAGCGCACCCTCACCTACCAGGTGATTGAGAAGTACATCGCCAACAAACTGGGCGCGGGGGAAGACCTGGTGTTTGACACCCCGGCCTTCCGCGGATTGATGGAGCGCGTCGCCAACATCGACTTTGGCGATTATGCCACCGACCCTGACTGGGAAGATCCGGCCGGCATGTCCGCCCTGGAGGAGTTCTGGAACCGGACATCCATCCTGGAAACCGGCATGGGCTACGAGCCGCGCTACGCCACCAACCGCAACCGCGGCAGCAACGACAACCCGCAAACCCCCATCACCCTGTCCATTGAGGAAGGGCAGATGGCCTACGCGGACGCCGACCTGAACCTGCTGGTGGTGCTGTCCTCCAGCAAGAACATCGACACCGCCGTCAGGTTCCTGGGCGCTTTCACCGGCAAAATCGACCCGGTCGACAAGGCTGCCTTCAACCTGGACGCCAGGGATCCCATCCCCAACCCCAACTACGACCGTGAGATGGCGGACCTGGACAAGACCCTGAAAGTGATTGAATCCAATTACGCGAAGGCCGAGGGCGCCGAAAAGAGCAACCTGGAAGAAAGCCTGAAGTATTTCAAGGAATATTATGAGCACATGCGCAAGGAAGGCATGTTCCTGGCCACCGCGCAAGACCTGGAAAACATCCGCCAGATGATTTCCCACCTGTATGTCAACAGCGGGCTAGGCAATGCCCAGCGGCGCATCTTCTATGACAATTATGAGCTCATGGATCAGTACCAGGACGGCGCCATCAGCCTGGACCAGTTTATCCGCCAGATGGACGACAAGCTGCGCCTGGTTCGCATGGAATACCAATAATCCGTCACCTTCACGCCCTGCCGTCCTTTGCGGCGGCAGGGCGGGCCCCATCGTAACCTTCGCCCGGCAACAACCTTCCGGGTGACAGAAAGCGAGTTTCATGTTTGTCAAAAAGAAGAGCCTGTGGCTGTTTTTGCTGCCGGGCTTGCTGGGCCTCATGGTCTTTCATCTGGTGCCCTTCATCGGGGGCATCTATTATTCGCTGACTGACGGCACCGTCAACAACAACCTGGTGTGGTTCCAGAACTACCAGCGCGTCTGGGCCAACGCCGCCTTCCAACAGGGCCTGCGCAACTCCCTGGAGCTGTCGCTGCTAAGCACCCCGCTCATCTTCCTGTTCAGCTTCATCCTGGCCATCATGCTCAAGTCCCTGCGTGAGCGCAGCCTGCCCTACCGCAACATCCTGCTGATGCCCTACCTGGTGCCCTCCTCGGCCCTGCTTATCATCTGGATGGTGCTGTTTGACTATGGCGGCATCGTCAACCGCCTGGTGACGGCCCTGGGCTTTGAGCGCGTCATGTGGCTGGAGTCGGGGGCTCTGCGCGTGCCCATCATCCTGCTGTATGTGTGGAAGAACGTGGGTTTTTCGGTTGTCATCTTCTCCGCCGCCCTGCAGTCGGTGCCGGATGAGTTTTATGAGTACGCCGCCCTGGAAGGCGCGGGGCCCGTGCGCCAGGCGCGCAGCATCACCCTGCCCCTCATCATGCCCACCGCTTTTCTGGTGTTTGTGTTGGCCTGGGTGAACGCCTTCAAGATCTTCAAAGAGGTCTATTTCATCGGCGGGGCCTATCCCCGGGACGAGGTCTACACCCTGCAGCACTTCATGAACAACCGCTTTGCCAAGCTGGAGTACCAGGATGTCACCACGGCGGCATATTCCTTCGCCTTGATTGTGATGGTGTTTTTTGCCATGATTTACATGCGGAAGGGGGTGCGCGGCGTTGATCGGCATTAAGGCGCACAGGCGGCGCAAAACCGGGCGCGTCATCAGCACATTGGTGCTGGTCATCATCTGCGCCCTCACCCTGCTGCCGCTGATTCTCACCTTCCTCTATTCCTTCTTCCCGATGTCAGAGATGAAGGCCTTCCTGGCCACCCGCAACAGCTATGACCAGACCCGCTTCATGGACATCCTGCTGGCGCCCTCCATCGTCTCCCTGCGCCAGTATTACGACCTGCTGATTGACAAGCCCGTGTACCTGAGCCTCTTCATGAACTCGGTCAAGTACACGGTGGCCATCCTGGCGGGGCAAATTATCTTCATCCCCACCCTGGCCTACGCCTTGAGCCGCTTCCGTTTCAGGGGCAGGGAGGCCATCTTCTTCATGGTGATGATGCTGATGCTGCTGCCCTTCCAGGTCACCATGGCGCCCAGCGTTCTCACCATGCGCACCCTGGGGCTGATGAACACGCCCTGGGCGGTGATCCTGCCCATGATGTTCGCGCCTTTTTATATCTTCCTGATGCGCCAGTTCATGGTGGGCATCCCGCCGGATATGATTGAGGCCGCGCTGATAGACGGCGCGGGCACGGTGCGCAGCTTTTTCCACGTCATCCTGCCCCTGTCAAAGCCCATCCTGGGCGCCGCGGCCGCGCTGTCCTTCGCCGATTGCTGGAACATGGTGGAGCAGCCCCTCATCTATCTGGCCAACCAGCAAAACGCCATGCCCCTGTCGGTGATGTTCAACAGTTTGAGCAGCTCCGAACAAGGCGTCATCTTTGCCTCAGCCGCGCTGTACATCATGCCCGCGCTGCTGATTTACTCCTATTTCCAGGAGGACATCCTCCTGGGCATCCAGCTAAGCGACATGAAGTGAGGTCTGTATGAAGAAGCGTAAAACATTGAAATGGCTTATGATTTTTGTCGGTGTGCTGCTGGTCAGCCTGTTTTTCTCGCGCACCGTGCAGACCATCACCACCCCCAAGGTGCAAAAAATCTCCGCCTCCCGCGGCCGCCTGGAGGAGAAGATTCCCCTCACCGCCAACCTCACCTTTTCCCAGGGCGAGGAAGTGTTCATGATGGACGCCAAAAAGCTGAACATCGCCATCACCGAGGTGCTGGCGCAGCAGGGCTATTTCGTCAAGAAGGGCGACCTCCTGGCCAGGGCCGACATCCCCAGCCTGGCCGGTGAGAAGGAAAAAATCCAGGCTGAGTACGACAAAGCGGTGCGCGCCCTGGGCGATGCCACCACGGCCAATGTCCGCCTGGCGCAGGACACGCCCCACAACCAGGTGCACGAGCAGTATTACACCTCCCTGGAGGACTACTACATGAAGCGCCTGGAGGCGCAGACCAAAGCTTCCGACATCGGCTATGACATCCCCGAGGACATCCTGTCCTGGGGGCGTGAGCCGGTCAACCCCGAGGCGACGCCGCGGCCCAATTGGGCCAAGCCCACGCCCGAGCCGGTGCCCCTGGCCAATATGCCGCAGGAAATGAAGGCCATCATGCAGGAGGCCTTTGACCTCTACCTGGTCTCTGAACAAAACTTCACCGAGCTCAAGCGCATCATCGGCGGGCAGAGCAAAATCAGCCGCACGCCGGACGGCACCTTCACCCATGTCAAAAAAATCTATGAAAGCCGTATGGCCATCCAGGCGCAGACCAAGGCCATGCTGGAGCTGGAGACCCTGGCAGGCGGCCTGACGGAGATCCGCGCGCCGCATGACGGCTACCTGACCACCTTCACGCTGAAAAAGGGTGACAGCTATGACGGCGCCAAGGCGCTGTACACCATCAGCCGCGAAGGCGAAATCCCCACCCTGAAGGCGGACATCTCCCAGGTGCAAAAGACCATTGAAAAAGGCACCAAGGTGGAGATGGAGGGCATCCGCGCGGACATGGCGGTCAGCGACATCAAGGTGGAGGCGGCCAACAAGAAGTTTGCCATCATCGAGTTGACGGACAGCCTGATTTTCCAATTGGGCGGCATCGGAAAGCTCATGGCCACCCCGCCCACTGTCACCCTGGTGTACAAATCCCAGCGCACCACCACCCTGCTGCCCGCCAGCGCCGTGCGCACGGATTCTGACGGCTCCTCCTTCGTGTACACCATCCAGCAAAACTGGGGCGGAATGCTGTCCAACACCAATTTTGTGTTAAAGAAAATGCCGGTGACCATCCTTGAGAAAACCAGCCGCCTGGTGGCGGTTTCCGAGGAAGTCAGCTACATGGACATCGCCGACAAGGAAGACCGCGCCATCCGGGAAGGCCAGGTCGTGATGGAATATGTCGATTAAACGCTGGATCTTGCTGGTCCTTTTGCTGGGGCTGACAGCGCTGTTTGTCATGCAGGCGCATCAGGTGCCCTCCCTCATCCAGTATGTCTTCCTGCCGCCGGACTTCTCCGCCGCGGAAGAAACACAGCAGGGCGGGGAGGAAGGCCAGGCCGGCCAGGGCACGCCCCAGGCGGAGCTGCCAGGCAAGCTGGACCTCTTTATGAAATCCTGGAATTCCTTCCTGGATGAGCAGCAGGCTTCCATCCAGGCTGCCGCGCTCTCTGCGCACCAGGGAGGCGCTGCCCTGACCGTGGAAAACGGCGGCAGCGCCACGGCTGAACTGACCGCGCTTTATGGCGCCCGCCACACACTGGAAGACAAGGTGCTCGTCAATGGCCGGCAGCTGTACCAGGAGGAAGTGGACCTGGGGACGCCCTCGGCGGTCATCGATGAAGGGCTGGCCATCGCCCTGTTTCGCCAGGGCAACCCGGTGGACATGCAGTTCACCTTGGACGACCAGGTCTTTACCGTGGTGGGCATCACCCGCCACAACCGCACGGTGGGCGAGCGGGCCGACTACGGCCTGATGGTGCCGCTGAAGGCCTTTGAGACCCAGCCTACCTGGGAAGTGATGACCGCGCAGGTGAGGCCCCTGGGAGGCGCCGGCACCCGGGCGGGCCTTGGCAAGTCGCTGCAGGCCTGGCAAAGCGGCGGTCAGGTGGTGGACCTGGTCAAAGAAAAATACCGCGCCGCCCTGCCCGTGCGCGTCCTGCTGTGCCTGCTGGGCATGTTTGTGTCGCTCATCGGGTTTCAGCTGGCGCGGCGTTTCTCAACAGCCCTGCTTGAGAAAAACCGGGAGCGCTTGCAAAGCGAATACATCAGCAGGCTGTGGCCGCGTTATGTGCTCACCGGCGCCTTGATCGCCCTCAGCTTTGGCGCGGCGCTTTTGGTGCTGCTGGTCGCCTTCACCCAGTTGCTGGCCCCGGTGTATGTTTTTCCGGAGTGGGTGCCCGCCATCTTGGTGGAGCCCAAGGAGATTGCCCGCACCTTCTGGAACAACCGCGCAAGCGCCACAGCGCTATTGCAAATGCACACCAAAGAAGGGCACTTTTTGCGTACCCTTCTTGGCTACATCACGGTGCTGTGCCTGCTGGCCGGCGCCTTGCTGCTGGTGCCGCTGACCAACTTCTACAAAAAAGTCAGCGCCAGGGGTTGATTATTTCCTGATAAACGGCAGCGGAAATGGCAGCGCGCCCTGGGGCAGCTGCTGTTTTTCCTGTTCGTCGTGCAGCCTGGCGCAAATCAGCATCAGCAAGGCCGCGATCAGCTGCAGCACCACGCAAATCAGGTTGAGGGCGCTGATGCCAAAGCTTTGCACCACCCAGCCGGCGGCGAAATTGCCCAGCACCGCGGCCATCGCGCTGAACACGGAAATCAGGGACTGGGCGCGCACCCGCTCGTTTTGCCGGACAATGCTGTTGACAAAATAAACCGAAGCGATGCCGTACAGGCCAAAGCAGAAGATGCTGGTGGCCATCGCCAGGTAGAGCACATAGATGTTGCCGGCCAGGAAGATGATGAGCGCCTTGATGAAATAAAAGGCGACCGACACGCTCAGCACCGCGCGGGCACGAAAGCGCTTGAGCAAAAAGGGTGAGAGGAACATGGCGGGCATCTCCACCCCGGCCTGTAAAAACATGGCCAGGCCTAGGGCGGCCTCCCCGCCGCCTTTTGATTCCACCACGCGGTATAAAAACAGCATCATGTTGGACTGCCCGGCGCTCATGAAAAAGCCTGACAGCAAAAAGAAGCGGATGACGCGGTTGGTTTTGAGCATCTGCAGGAAGCTGGTTTTTTGGATGGGCTCCGCCAGGCCTTCGATGGCCTGGTCGTCGGTCAGTTGGTCCGGCCGCGGCATCACCAGCACCATCAGCGTGGCCAGGGTGATGCACAAGAGGACGATGGGCATTAAGATGCTGGGGGAGAAGCTCTCCAGCAGCAAGCCCAGCAGGTAGGCCGCGGCCGCGTACACCAGGGCGCTCACCCCGCGCGGCCAGCCGAAGTTCACCGGGATGCCTGCATTGACAAATTGCATGATTTGCGCGTTGTACAAGCCCGGCATGCCGTTTGCCAGGCCGCCGGCGATGGCATAGGCCAGCATCATCAGCACCATGGGCAGCGGCACCAGGGCCAACATTGCCACCAGCCCCAGGATGACCAGGTAAATCAGGGTGATGATGCGCTTTAAGGAAATGTGGCTGTTGGCGTCTGAAAAGGAGGAGATGCCCAGCTGGTAGGCGATGGTGATCAGCGAGGTCAATGAAGCGGTGATGCCCACCAGGGCATCGGAGAAGCCGTAGTGGTTGAGGTACACCGCCATGAAGCCTGAGAAGGCGCACATGCTCAGCCAATAGGTGGAGTGCATCCCGGCGAAAATGACTTCCAGTCTGAAAGTGGATTGTTTGTGTGCGTTCATGCTGTCCTCCGGCAATGGGAAACCGTTTCCATCATACGTTGTACGGCCTGCTTGTCAAGGCGGTCAAGGTAAAAAAATGAAGGTGCGCGGCGCTTCAAAATAGGCTATACTGCATGCAGCATCGCGCGGGCGCGAGAACAAGTGAAAAGGAGCAGGCCATGTCCAAAAAAATCGCATTTATCGGCGCGGGCAGCTTTGGTTTTACCCGCGGTTTAATCAGGGACCTACTGTCATTCCCGGCGTTTGAGGACGCCACCATCGCCTTGATGGACATCAATGAGGAGCGGCTGACCACCATCACCAAGGCGGTGCAGCGCATCGTCGACGCGGGCAAGTACAAGGCCCGTGTCATCGCCACCCTGGACCGCAAGGAAGCCCTGCTGCACGCGGACGGCGTGGTCACCACCATTTTGGCTGGCGATGTGGATGTCTGGCAGCACGACATCCTGATTCCCAAGAAGTACGGCGTGGATACCAACGTAGGCGACACCCGCGGACCCAGCGGTATCTTCCGCTTTCTGCGCACGGTGAACCCCATCCTGGACATCGCCGAGGACATCAACCGCTACTGCCCGGATGCGGTCTACCTCAACTACACCAACCCCATGGCCATGCTCTGCCGCGTGGTGCAGGAGAAATACCCCAAGCTGGTCACTACCGGCCTTTGCCACAGCGTCCAGGGCACGGCCAGCATGCTGGCGCGCTGGATCGGCATCCCCGATGATGAGATTTCCTACACCTGCGCCGGCATCAACCACCAGGCCTTCTACCTGGACTTCCTGCACAACGGAAAAGACGTCTACCCCCTCATTGACAAGGCCATCCGTGAAAACCCGGAGATTTACAAAGAAGAGATCGTCCGCAATGAGATGTACCTGGCGCTGGGCTACTATGTCACCGAGTCCTCCGGCCACAACAGCGAGTATGTCTCCTGGTTCCGCAAACGCCCGGACCTGATTGAGGAATACTGCACCCATGGCACCGGCTGGAACCCGGGGGCCTATGCCTACATCCTGGATGAGTACAAGGGAAAGAAACACACCTGGAAAAAGGAGATTGAGGATTGGTTTGAGCGCCCGGTGGAGCTGGGCCGCGGCCATGAGTACGCCGCCTCCATCTTCAACGCCATCTTTGGCGACCACACCATGTTCAAGTTCAACGGCAACGTGCGCAACACCAGGCTGATTGACAACCTGCCCGAAGGCTGCTGCGTGGAGGTGCCCGTGCTGGCCAGCCGCCGGGGCCTGGAAGCCATCCATGTGGGGCCTCTGCCCAAGCAATTGGGCTTGCTGTGCAGCATCTCCGCCCAGATTGAGGAGATGGCGGTGGAAGCCAGCCTGACGGGCAACCGTGACCTGGTCTACCAGGCCATCTGCTTTGACCCGCTCACCTCCGCCGTTTTAAGCCTCAGGGAAATCAAGGCCATGATGGATGAAATGTTCACCCAGTTTGAGCCCTGGCTGCCCCAGTTCAAGGCATAAACCAAGGGCCCGCAATGCTTTTTCATGCACCCCGCCTTCTTGCGGGGTGCATCTTCATTCCAAGGCCTGCATAAAATATTCATTGTTGTATTCTTTCTGTTCTGCTTGTATAATGAGGGCAGCACGAAGCATATAAACACAGGGGGAAATGAAGATGATCATCGGTGTTCCTAAGGAGATCATGCACGCTGAAAACCGTGTCGCCGCGACGCCCGAGGTATGCGCCCGCTACATTAGCATGGGCCATACGGTGCTGGTGGAAAAAGACGCCGGCGAGGGTTCCTTTTTTCATGATGACCAGTACCAGTCCGCCGGCGCGCAGATTGTGGACAGCGCCAGGGAAGTCTATGAGCGCTCCGAGTTGATATTGAAAGTCAAAGAGCCGCAAATGAACAAGCAGACCGGTGTGCACGAGGTGGATTTGATGCACCCCGGCCAGTACCTGATTACCTTTATCCATCCCGCCGCCCCCTCCAACCACCAGATGGTCAAAAACCTGGCGGCCAAGGGGGTTATCGCGCTGACGCTGGACGGCGTGCCGCGCATCTCCCGTGCGCAGAGCATGGACGCTTTGACCTCCATGTCCACCTGCGCCGGCTACAAGGGCGTGCTGATGGGCGCCAACCTGCTGCCGCGCTTTGTTCCGCAGATTTTCTCCGCCGTTGGCATGATCAAGCCCATCAACGCCCTGATTGTGGGCACCGGCGTGGGCGGCCTGCAGGCGCTGGCTACCGCCAAACGCCTGGGCGCGCGCGTGTTCGCTGCGGACATCCGCCCGGCGGCCCGTGAGCAGGCCCAGAGCCTGGGCGCGCAGATCATCGACCTGAATGTGCCGGATGAGGCCGCGGTGGGCGAAGGCGGCTACGCCAAGGCCCTCAGTAAGGACCTGCTGGCGGCGGAGCGCCGCGCCCTGGCGGCACGGCTGCCTGAAATGGACCTGGTCTTCCTGTCCGCCCTGGTGCCCGGCAAGCTGGCGCCCGTGCTGATTACCGAGGACATGGTCAAGACCATGAAGCCCGGTGCCGTCATCGTGGACATCTCCATTGACCAGGGCGGCAACTGCGAGCTGACCCCGCCGGGTGAAATCGAGCTGATTCATAAGGTGCACATGGTGGGCATCAAGAACATCCCGGGCCTGCTGCCTGAAAGCGCCACCAGCATGTTCGCGCTGAACATGTTCAACCTCGTCAACTACCTGGTGAAGGACGGGGGTTTCAACCTGGACCGCCAGGATGAGATTGTGGCCGGCATCCTCACCACGCTGGATGGCCAGGTGGTGCACCAGGGCGCCAAAGAGGCGATGGGCCTATGAGCAGGGAAATCATCCTGATCCTGGTCTTCATCGTAGCCACCCTGCTGGGCTACAAACTGATCAACGCTGTGCCCAGCCTTTTGCACACCCCCTTGATGAGCGGGATGAACGCCCTGTCCGGCATCACCCTGCTGGGCGTCATCGCGGTGACCGCGGCGGCTGATACCCTCTTAGGCCAGCTGCTGGGCGTCCTGGGCTTGGTGGCCGCCGTCATCAACGTGGTCTCAGGCTTTGGCGTCACCGACCGCATGCTGCGCATGTTCAAGGGCGGCAAGGCGCATGAGGAGGCAGGGCAATGAGCAACACTGTGTATTACATCATCTCCGCCCTGCTCAGCATCGGTGTGCTGTATGGCATCAAGCTGATGAGCGATGTCAAAACCGCGCCCGCGGGCAACCGCGTCAGCGCCCTGTGCATGCTGGCGGCCATCGTGGTCACCCTGCTGCGCACCGACTTGCAAAGAGGCTTGGTCTTCATCATCCTGGGCCTGGCGATTGGCAGCTTGCTCAGCATCTTTATGACCATCAAAGTCAAAATGATTCAGATGCCCCAGATGGTGGGCCTGCTCAACGGCCTGGGCGGCCTGGCTTCCTCCATCGCCGCCATCCTCACAATTGCCGTCATCCCCAACCAAAACGCCTTTGAACTCACCACCGCGGCCCTGGCCATGGCGGTGGGCGCCATCACCTTCTCCGGCTCCCTGGTGGCTGCGCTGAAGCTGCACGGCAAGATGCCCCAAAAGCCGGTAGTGCTGCCCGGGCACCAGCTGTTGTCCGCCTTCTCCATCCTGGTGGTCCTGGTGCTGGTGGTGCTGATTCCCTTAAGGCCAAATGCCAACAGCGTGCTGCTGTGCGCCCTGCTGGGCATCGCGGGCCTGGTCTTTGGCTGGCTGTTCGCCATCCGCGTGGGCGGGGCGGACATGCCCATCACCATCAGCCTGCTCAACTCCACCTCAGGCGTTGCGGCCGCCATCGCGGGCATGGCCCTGGGCGATGTGCTGCTGGTGGCCGTGGGCGGCATCGTGGGCTCCTCCGGCTTGCTGCTGACGCAGATCATGTGCCGCGCCATGAACCGCAAACTGGGCGCCATCCTCTTTGGCGGCGCCAACAAGCCCGCGCCTGTCCCCAAGGCGGAACCGGCTGCCCCGGCGCCCCTGGCTCAGGAAACCGCTTCTGACACTGTCATTGAAGAAAACCCTGAAAAAAGCGCTCCAGCGCTGCCCACAGAAAGCGACCTGCCCCAGTGGCTGACGGAGGCCAGGAAGGTCATCATCATCCCCGGCTACGGCATGGCGCTGTCCCAGGCCCAGGAAAAGGTCAAGCAGCTGTCCGACCGCTTCCAGCAAACGGGCAAGCAGGTGCGCTTTGCCATCCACCCGGTTGCGGGCCGCATGCCCGGGCACATGAACGTGCTGCTGGCCGAGGTGGACATTCCCTATGACCTGCTCTTTGAAATGGACGACATCAACGCCGACTTCCCGCAGACTGACCTGGTCATCGTCATCGGCGCCAACGATGTGGTCAACCCGGCCGCCAACACCGCGGAAGGCACGCCCATTTATGGCATGCCCATCCTGGACGCCGGCAAGGCCCAGCGCCTCATCATCTGCAATTTTGACACCAAGCCCGGTTACGCCGGGGTGGACAACCCCCTCTACGCGGGCCAGGCCAATGTCCTGCTGCTGCTGGGCGACGCCAAAGCCAGCCTGGACAAGCTGCTGGCGAACGCCTAAGCGATACTACACCAAGCAAAGGGGCTACCGCGTTATGCGGCAGCCCCTATTATTATTTTAATCTTCTTTAGATTGCAGGCCTTGCCATCAGGGCTGAAGCCCCTTCCAAGGTCAAGGCATAGCCGTCCGCGGGCAGCATCACGGTCTGACCGGCAGCCACCTGTATTTTTTCACCGTCAAAGTGGAGGGACATTGGCTCAAGGGCGGTGATGACGGAAAAGCGATCCAAGTCAGGCTGCAGTTTCAGCCCATGGCAGTGGCTTAGCCTGTCCAGTTGAAAGAAGGGCGTGTCCAGCATCCGCTCCACCGTGCCGCTGCCATCTTTTTGGAGCAGGTCCGCCATGGCGCTTTGGGGGTGGGAGGCGGGCGTGGTCACGTTGATGGAGTGCTCCAGGTGCAGCTCACGGCCCTTGCCCTGCGCGTCCACCCTGCCCCAGTCATACAGGCGGTAGGTGAGGTCGCTGGACTGCTGGATTTCATACAGCACCAGGCCGCCCCCGATGGCGTGCACCGTGCCCGCGGGGATGTAGAACACATCGCCTGATTGGACCTTCACTTTGTTCAGCAGGCCTTCCACCGCCCGGCCTTCCAGGGACTTTTCCCACAGCTGTTCTTTGGTGACGCCGTCCTTCAGCCCCATGATGAGCTCGGCGCCCGGCGCCGCGTGCAAAATCACCCAGGCCTCGTTCTTGCCCAGTTTGCCGTGGTGCTCTTTGGCATAGGCGTCATCCGGGTGCACCTGCACGCTCAGCTGCTCCCTGGCGTCTATCAGTTTCAACAGCAGGGGAAAAGGGCTGCCCACCTTGGTGCCGATGAGCTTTTCTCCGAAGTTCTCAATCAGCTCTGTCAGCGTCCGGCCAATCTCATCCCGGCTTTCAAGGCCGGGGATGGCGGACAATTCCAGGCTCTCCCCGGTGTGTTCCCCGGGGACAGCTTTGTTGTACAGCGGTTGCAATTGGTCCCCGCCCCAGGGCGTCATGCTGCCATGGCGGTAAGCCGGGGTCATCAGGATTGGTTTGAGGGGCATCGCTTACACCAGGGTGCGGGTGGCGACCAGGTCAACGCCGGTGCCCGCGATGTCGTGCTTGAGCACATCGCCCGTCAGGATGGGCAGCTTCAGCTTCAAGCCGCGGATTTCGTCCATGCAGGCGGTGATCCTGTCCTTGGGGATGGGCTGGGCGGTCTTCACGCTGACGGGCATGGCGCTGCCTTCCACAGGGGCCACCGCCGTCACCATGCGCAGGGGCAGCACGCTCTCCTGGCGGGCGTAGATGTCTCCGCGCTTGCAGGCGTTGCCCTCAACGCTCATTACTTCCTTGTTTTCAAGCGTCACCGTCATCCGGCAGCCCACAGGGCAGCTGATGCAGGTCAGAACCTGGGTTTCATTCATGAAAGGGCACCTTCCTCGCCTGCCAGGTTGACGATGGCGTGGGCGAAAATCTTCATGCTTTCCATCAGGCCCTTGATGCTGACGCGCTCATCCGCCTGGTGGGCCAGGTCCGGGTCCTCTGGGAAGCTGGCGCCAAAGGCCACGCCTTCCTGCAGCATCCGGGCATAGGTGCCCCCGCCGGTGGACAGGGTCTTCTTCTCGCGCCCCGTCACCTCGTGGTAGGCCTTGAGCAGGCCTTGCACCAATTCGCTGGAGGCGGGCACATGATGGGGCAGCTTAAAGAATTTTTGCTCCACGGTGAAGCCGGGCAGGTTGGACTGCACGATGCCATGGATGTGCTCCCCGGCGATCATCAGCGGGTAGCGGATATCCAGGGTGGCAAAGAGCTTGCCGTCGGTGATGCGGATGATGCCCAGGTTGCAGGTGAGCGGGCCGCTGGCCTCGTCCTGCGCCTTGATGCCCAGGCCAAGCCCGTCATGCTGGGTGCCCACCACATCCGCCAGCACCTTCAAGGCGCCTTCCGCGCCCAGCTCCCGCAGGGTGATGAGCAGTTGGCCGATGGCGTTGCGCGCGGTCTCCGGATAGGCGGCGTGGCCGTTGATGCCGGTGGCGGTGATGCGCAGGTACTCGCCTTCCTGCTCAGCCTTCACCGGCCAGCCGTATTGTTTGCTCACCGCGTCCACTTTGGCGATCAGCTCGCTGCCGCCGCGGACCAAGCAGTTGGCGGCGCCGGGGAAGACGCTCTGGCGCTCGCCTACGTGCAGCTCCATGACCTGCAGGCCGTCTTCGCTGACATCCGCGTGCAGGTGCAGCCCGCACATGCCCTTTTCCAGGTTGATGATGGGGTAGCTGGCATCGGGGCTGAAGCCGGTCTTGGGCATGATGTAATGCTTTTTGTAATACTTCATGTCTTCCATGCCGCTTTCCTCGTCGCAGCCAAAGATCAGCTTGACCTTGCGCTTCAAGGGGATGCCGGCGTCTTTGACGGCCTTCATGGCAAAGAGGGCGGCGGCCAGCGGGCCTTTGTCATCGCCGGTGCCGCGGCCATACAGGGTGTCGCCTTCCAATTGCGCGCCAAAGGGCTCGCGCGTCCAGCCATCGCCCGCGGGCACAATGTCAATATGCGCAAGGATGGCCAGCGCGTCCTCGTCGCTGCCCTCACCCAGGTCCGCGTCCCCGGCATAGCCGTCGATGTCGCGGGCAGCAAAGCCCAGGCGCCTGCAGTCCTCCAGCGTGATGTCCAGCATCTTGCGCAAGGCCGGGCCAAAGGGGGCGTTCTCCTGGGGTTCGTCGCGCAGGCTGGGCACGCGGATCCATTTTTGCAGGGTCTGTACCATGTCCTCCTGCTGGCTCATGACGATTTGGTCAAACTCTTTTCTGTTCATTGCTTATCCTTCCTTGATGGCATGCGCGAAGCGCTGCATGCCTTCCATCAGCTGGCCCCTGGGGCAGCCGTAGTTGATGCGCATAAAGCCCTGGCCGGTGCTCTCACCGAAGAACTGGCCGTTGGTCAGCGCCACGCCGTGTTTTTTGCAGCGGGAGGTGACGTCACAGGAGGGTTCACAGTATGCCCGGATGTCCACCCAGGCCAAGTAAGTGGCCTCCATGGGGGAGAGCACTGCGTGGGGCAGCAGTTCCTTCAGCGTTTCGCCCAGCAGTTCCTGGTTGCTTTGCAGGTAGACCATCAGGCTGTCCAGCCAGTCATCGCAGTGGTTGAAGGCGGCACGGGTGCCCGCCAGGGCGAAGATGTTGCCGCAGCTGGCGCCGGAGCGGTCCAAATAGCGCTTGAGCATCATCACGATGTCCCGGTCCCGGCACACGGCGGTGGACTGCAGCAGGCCCGCCACGTTGAAGGTCTTGCTGGCGGCGGTCAGCATCACGGTGTCCTGCCGAGCTTCCGGCAGGCTCAACACGGGATAGAACTCCCGGGGGAAGTAGACGAAGTCGGCGTGGATTTCATCCGACACCAGCTTGCAGTTGTAGCGGTTGAGCAGGCACAGCAGCGCGCGCAGCTCTTCCTGGCTCCAGGCGCGGGAGACGGGGTTGTGCGGGTTGCAAAACATCATCAGCCGCGCGCCGTTTCTCAAATGCTTTTCAACGGCCTCGTAGTCCATGGTGTAGCGGCCTTGCTCATCATGCTTCAGCGGCGCATCCAGCACCTGGCGGCCGGATTCCAGGATGGCGTAGATGAAGGGGCCATACACGGGGGTCTGGATGATAACGCCGTCGCCCGGCTGGGTCATGGTCTGCACGCAGGCGCGCAGGCCGGTCACCACGGTGGGCATCATCACCAGCCAGGGCCTGCGCAGGTCCAGCTTGTGGCGGCGCTTCCAGAAGCCGATGAAGGCCTGGGCGTCCTCCTGACCAGGGAAGGTGTAGCCAAAGCAGGCATGCTTGGCGCGTTCCTTCAGCGCGTCCACAATGGGCGTGGCGCAGGCAAAGTCCATGTCCGCCACCCACAGGGGCACCATGCCTTCCTGCATGATGCCGCTGGCCGCCCACTTGACGGAGTTGGTACCGCTGCGGTCGATGCCCGCATCAAAAAACGCCTGGTCGTACTTCATTCCATCCCCCTTTTGCATCTGTAGACATGATAGCCTTTTTTTCTATGCGCCAGGTCCACCTGGTCATAGATGGTTTCAAGGTAGTCCCGGGCGGACAGGGCGCCCTGCTGCTTGCGGATGACGATGCCCATTGTGCCGCCGGGCTTTAAGCGCTCCCTGCCCTGTTTGAACAGCTCATAGATGGCCTGCTTGCCCGCGCGGATGGGCGGGTTGAGCATAATCCAGTCAAACAGGCCTTCGATGTGTTCATAGCCGTCGCTCTGGACAATCCGCGCCTTAACCTTGTTCATCGCGGCGTTGCTGTGGGCCAGGTCCACCGCGCGCTGGTTGATGTCCGTCATCACGATGTCGCAACCGGGCTTCAGCACGCCCACAATCACGCCCACCGCGCCCCAGCCGCAGCCCAGGTCCAGCACGCGGCCATGAACTTCAGGAAGCAGCGCGTCCAGCAGGAACTCCGTTCCCTCATCCAGCCCGCTTTTTGAGAATACCCCGCTATCGGTCTGGAAGCGGAACGCTGTGCCGGCATAGTTCACCTCATGCACTTTGATGTCATGCGCCGTGCTGGGGTTCTGGGTGAAATACTGCTCAGCCAAGGCCAACCGCCTCCCGAAGCGCCCGCAATTCCTGCGCGCTCAAGGCCCGGTGCTCACCCACCGGCAAATTCTCATCCAAAGTGATTGGCCCAAACTGCAAGCGTTTGAGCGTCAAGATCTCATGCCCGCGGCTGCCGAACATCCGCCGCACCTGGCGGTTCTTGCCCTCGTGCAAACGGACCTGCGCCAGGGTTTCTTCATCATTCGCTGACAGGATGGTAAGCGTACATGGCAGGGCAGTAAAGTCGCTTAGCACAATGCCATGCTCAAATGCCTGCACATCCTCCTGCGCCAGCCTGCCTTCCACACGGGCCTCATACACCTTTTCCACTTCGCGCTTGGGCGACAGCAGCCGGTGCGCCAGCTCCCCATCGCTGGTCAGCAGCAGCAGGCCTTCGGTGTCCTTGTCCAGCCTGCCCACCGGCATGCACTTCAGGCGTGCCAACTGCGGCGGCAGGATGTCCATGATGGTCTGCGCCCTGCTGTCCCGCGCGGCGGTTAGCAAGCCGGCAGGCTTATTGAGCATCAGATGCAGCTCGGTCTGTGTGCTGATTGGCTTTCCGTCTACGCTCAGGCTGGCGCTTTCATCCACCTGGGCGTCCATGGCGCGGACCACCTGGCCATCCACCGCGACACAGCCGGTCAGCACCAGCCCCCGTGCCTGGGAGCGGCTGATGTCCATAGCTTGTGAGACCAGCTTGTCAAGGCGCATTTTATTGCTCAATCAAAACGGCGTTGATGGCCAGCTTGCGCAATGGCAGCAGCGGCAGCCACAGCACCAGCATCACCACCAGCAAGGCCAGCTGGGTGGAGGTTGGGAAGTTCATCGTCAGCAGGGTGGAGGTCATGTTGAGAAAATCAAAGGCCAGCATGCCCATGCGCGGCAGGGACAGCAGGTAGAGGACAATGACCGCGATGACACCGATGATAGCCGGCAAGGTCAGCAGGGTGTTGATGCGGTGGGTCTTCAGCACGCGCTGCCTGCGGCGCTTGCGCAGGTCTCTGGCGCGGCCAAGGGCCTGGGCGATGCCCTGGGTCAGCACGTCCTGCTGCTCAAAAGCCAGGTCATGGCGCCAGAAGAAGAAGGCCAGCAGGGCGGTCACCAGGCCCACAAGGGCGATGATGATGATGCCCGCGGGATAGTCCCCGCCCACCAATTGACCGGCGGACTGGATGAACAGCAGGGAGTCGTTGAAGCCCGGCACCTGCATGTAGTAATAAAAGGCGACGCAAAACGCCAGGAAGGGCAGCACAAAGGGCAGGGCGCGCGCCAGGCGCACAAGGGCCGCGGCCAGCCATTTGAGATAGTTGCCCAAGCTCACCCGGCTGTCACGGTTCAATCCGTGCAGGCTGGCCATGCGCGCGGCAGCCTGGAAACGGAAGGGCATCACAACGAGGGCGTACAGCGGCAGGCAGTACAAAAAGCTGATGGCGGCAGCGTGCTGGGCCGGGTGATTCAGGAATTTTCCGTTGAATATGGCGTACAGCAGGGGCGCGAAGGCAATGGCGCGCAGCAGCAGCTGGAACACCAGCAGCGCCAGCACCTGTACAAAGCGGGATGTATAGACCGTCAAAGCCCTGCGGTGGGGGCTGGCAACCCTATCTGACATACAGAAACCTCCAAAATCTCTCTTGTCACAGTATAACGAAAATAACCCGCCCCTGCAAACAAATGAGGGCGGGTTTTGGCGCTTTTCTGTAATTATTCGGGCAGGGTGTTTTCGTCCGCTTCTTCAAAGCGCAATTGCTTGATTTGCTCCAGGCTCAAAGGCGTTGTGGACGCGCCCAGGCAGGCGGCGCAGGTATAGCCGCAGTGCGGGCAAACGCACTTGTTGTCGCCTTGCATCTGGGGCATGAAATCGCCACAGGTGGGGCAGGCGCAGCGCATCAGGAAATCCCCGCTTTCAGCAGGTATTCCCCGGTGTAGGAGCCGGCGGTGCGCGCCACTTCCTCCGGCGTTCCCTTTGCGACCACCAATCCGCCGCGGTCGCCGCCGTCCGGGCCCAGGTCAATGATGTGGTCGGCGGTTTTGAGCACGTCGATGTTGTGCTCAATCACCAATACTGAGTTGCCTGAGTCCGTCAGGCGCTGCAGCACCTTGATAAGGCGGGAGACGTCGTCAACATGCAGGCCTGTGGTGGGCTCATCCAGCAATACCAGGGTCTTGCCGGTGGCGCGGCGGGAAAGCTCGGTTGCCAGCTTCACGCGCTGGGCTTCACCGCCGGACAAGGTGGTGGAAGGCTGGCCCAGCTTAACATAGCCCAGGCCGACGTCCTGCAGGGTCTTGAGCTTGGTGCGGATGTTGTTGTGGTGCTCAAAGAAGTCCAGCGCGGTGTCCACCGTCATCTCCAGTACATCGGCAATGGTTTTGCCGCGGTAGTGGATTTGCAGGGTCTCCACGCTGTAGCGCTTGCCTTTGCACACCTCACAGGGCACGTAGAGGTCGGCCAAAAAGTGCATCTCAATCTTGAGCATGCCATCGCCCGAGCAGGCCTCGCAGCGCCCGCCCTTGACGTTGAAGGAGAAGCGGTTTTCCTTGTAGCCCCTTGCCTTGGCCTCGGTGGTCTGGGCAAAGACCTTGCGGATCAAGTCAAAGACCCCCGTGTAGGTGGCAGGGTTGCTGCGCGGGGTGCGCCCGATGGGGGACTGGTCAATGGCGATGATCTTGTCCAGCTGCTCAATCCCCTCAATGCGCTCATGCGCCAGGGGGTAGGTGTTGGCGCGGTTCAAATCCCTTGCCAGGGCCTTGTACAAAATCTGGTTCACCAGGCTGCTCTTGCCGCTGCCGGACACGCCCGACACCGCGCAGAACACACCCAGGGGAAAGTCCACCGTAATGTTTTGCAGGTTGTTGGCCTTGGCGCCCACCACCTTCAGCCAGCCGCTGGGCTTGCGCCGCTTGGTGGGCAGGGGGATGAACTTGCGCCCGGCCAGATAGTCCCCGGTGATGGAATCCGGGCTGTTCTTGACATCCTCCAGCGTGCCCTGGGCTACGATGCGGCCGCCATGCTGGCCTGCGCCCGGGCCGATGTCCACGATGTGGTCGGCGGTGCGCAGGGTTTCCTCGTCATGCTCCACCACAATGAGGGTGTTGCCCAGGTCGCGCAAGCGCCGCAAGGTGCCCAGCAGCCGGGCGTTGTCCTTCTGGTGCAGGCCGATGGAGGGCTCATCCAGGATGTAGAGCACGCCCACCAGGCCCGAGCCAATCTGGGTGGCCAAGCGGATGCGCTGGGATTCGCCTCCCGACAGCGTGGCGGCGGCCCGGGAGAGGCTGAGGTAATCAAGGCCGACATCCCTTAAAAAAGACAGCCGCGCGCGCAATTCCTTGATGATTTGCGCGGCGATGATGGTGTCGTTCTGCCCCAGCTTCAGGCTTTCCAGGAAACGCTGGGCCTCTGTCAGGTTGAGCAGGCTCAGCTGCGCCAGGTTCATTCCGCCAAGGGTCACCGCGCGGGCTTCGGGTTTCAGGCGCATCCCCTGGCAGGCCTTGCAGGGCTCCTCGCGCATGAACTGCTCATACATGGCCTTGGCGGAATCGCTGTTGGTCTCCCTGTAACGCCGCAGCAGGGTGGGGATGATGCCTTCGTAGCTGACGTTGTAGGTGCCCGAGCCTGAGATGCTGGAAAACTGCATGGGCACTTTGACGCCCCGGGTGCCATAGAGGATGATGTCGATAATCTTGTCGGGCAGCTCGCCCACCGGGGTGTCCATGCTGAACTTGTACTTCTGGCTTAGCCCCACAAACATCATGTGCGCGGTGGAGGTCTCGTCCCCGCTGCTGTTCCAGCCCATGGCGTTGACGGCGCCCTGGTTCAAGGTCTTTTTCTTGTCGGGGAAAATCAAATCCGCCGGGATGGTCTGGGTGACGCCCAAGCCGGCGCACTCGGGGCAAGCGCCAAAGGGGGAGTTGAAGGAGAACATCCGGGGCGCCAGCTCCTCAATGCTGATGCCGCAGTCCGGGCAGGCGTAGTTCTGCGAAAACAAGGTCCGCTCGCCTAAACCGCCATCTTCCTGCAGCGTCTGGATGGCCATCAGCCCGCCGGACTCGCGCAGGGCGGTCTCAATGGAGTCAGACAGCCGGCTTCTGATGTCAGGCCGTACGATGATGCGGTCCACCACCAGGTCGATGGTGTGGTTTTTCTTTTTGTCCAGCGCCGGTGTGTCGCCCAGGTCGTACACCTGGCCGTCCACCAGCACGCGCACGAAGCCGGCCTTCTGGGCGTCCTCCAGCGGCTTTACATGCTCGCCCTTGCGCGCGCGCACCACGGGGGAGAGGATCATCAGCCGCGTTTCCTCGGGCAGCTGCTCAATGGCGGCCACCATCTGGTCCACCGTCTGCTGGCGGATTTCCTTACCGCACTGCGGGCAGTGGGGGATGCCCACCCGCGCGTACAGCAGGCGCAAATAGTCATGGATCTCCGTCACCGTGCCCACGGTGGAACGGGGGTTGTGCCCGGAGGTTTTCTGGTCAATGGAAATGGCCGGAGACAGGCCCTCAATGTAGTCTACATCCGGCTTTTCCATCTGCCCCAGAAACTGGCGGGCGTAGCTGGACATGCTCTCCACATAGCGCCGCTGGCCCTCGGCATAGATGGTGTCAAAAGCCAAAGAGGACTTGCCGGAGCCCGACAAGCCTGTAAACACAATCAGTTGGTTGCGGGGCAGCCGCAGGTCCACATTCTTCAGGTTGTGTTCCCGCGCCCCTTTGATGATCAGGGAATCGTTCATAACCCCTCCACAGGGAGTATTCTGCCCACTTTATGGGCAGGGTAAGAATAGCACATCTGTTCGCCTTTTGACAAGGCGCAGGCGGCGCTTTCCCGCTTATTGCACCCTGGTGCGCAGCTTGGCGATGAGGGAAAAGGCCAGGAAAAAGAGGGCGTTCACCAGCACCACGCTGGCGCCGGCGGGCGTGGACAGCAAATAGGAGATGGACATGCCGATGAAGAAGCTGACCAGGCTGACGATGGCGGCGGTCAGGGTGACCCGCAGAAAGCTCTTGCACAGGCGCATGGCGGTCAGCGCGGGGAAGATGATGAGGGAGGATATCAGCATGGCGCCCATCAAGCGCATGCCCAGCACGATGGTCACTGCGGTGAGGGTGGCAATCAGGGTGTTGTACAGCCCGGCCTTGAGCCCGGTCGCCCGGGCAAAGGCCTCATCAAAGGTGACGGTGAAAATGCGCCGGTAAAACAGCACAAACAAAATCAGCACCGCCCCGCCCAGCGCCAGGCTCAAGGTCACATCGTCACGGCTCATCACCAGGATGCTGCCAAAGAGGTAGCTGCTGATGTCGGCGTTGACGCCCTTAGCCAGCGACAGCACCGTCACGCCGATGGCCAGGGCCGCGGTGGCGATCATGCCGATGGCGGCATCGCCTTTGATTTTGCTGGTTTCACTCAAGCGTAAAAGAATCAGCGCCGCGATGACCACCACCGGGATGGTGAAGGCCAGGGGGGCGGCGCCCAGCACCATGGCGATGGCAAGCGCGCCAAAGCCCACGTGGGACAGGCCGTCGCCAATCATCGAGTAGCGCTTCAATACCAGGCTGACGCCCAGCAGGGCCGCGGCCAGGGACACGATCATGCCCACCAGCAGGGCGCGGGAGATAAAGGTGTAGGAAAACATCTCATGCAGCCAGTCAAACATCGCAGACCCCTCCGGCAAAGCACTGCCCGTGGTAGGTGTTGAGGTACTCATCCGGTTTCCCGTAAAACAGGGGGGTTTGCCGCAGGTGAAGGATGGTGGAGGCGTACAGCGCCGCGGTGTGCACGTCATGGCTGATCATGATGATGGCGATGCCCTGCTCCTGGTTGATTTTTTCAATCAGCTTGTACAAATCCCGTGCCACCACCGGGTCAAGCCCGGCGGTCGGCTCATCCAGCAGCAGCAGCTTGCCGGTGGCGCACAAGGCGCGCGCCAGCAGCACCCTTTGGCGCTGCCCGCCGGAGAGCTCCATGAAACTGCGGTGCTTGAACGGGCTGATTTCCAGCAAATCCATCATGTCCTGGGCGCGCTGGCGGTCCGCGTGGCTCAAGAACAGCTGCTTGCCCCGGATGCCCGACTCCACCACCTCTTTGACCGAGGCCGGGAAATCCCGCTGGGTCAGGTTTTGTTGGGGCAGGTAGCCGATCTCATCCTGGCTTAGCCCCTCGCCCAGGCGGATGCTGCCGCGCACGGGCTTTACCAGGCGCAGCAGGCCCTTCATCAGGGTGGACTTGCCCGAGCCGTTTTCGCCCACGATGCACAGATAGTCCCCGGGGTTCACATCAAAGGTGACCCCGGACAGCACCACCAGGCCGTCGTAGGCAAAGGCCGCGTCCTTGACCGAAAGCAGTGCCATCAGTTCAGCGCCTCCTTGAGGTTTGTAAGGTTTTCTTCCATGATGTCCAGGTAGGTGATACCGCTGTCAAAATCCTGCTGGCTGACATTGTGCGCCGAGTGCAGCAGGAGGGATTTGGCGCCGGTTTCTTCAGCGATCAGCTTGGACGCCTTCTGGTTGGACAGCTCGATGTGGAAGACCACGGGGATGCTCTCCTTCTTGATGCTCTCCATGAGGAAGGCGATGGTCTTGGCGCTGGGCTCGGTGGCGGCGCTGCAGCCGGGGAAGGCGGCAGAATAGGACAGGCCATACTCATTGGTGAAATAGCGCATCGGGAAGCGGTCGCCCAGCACGATGGTCCTTCTTTGCGCGCTGTTGACCAATTCCCGGAAGCGGGCGTCCAGATCACGCAGCTTGGCTTCATAGGCCACAAAGTTTTCTTCGTACGCGGTCTCATTGGCCGGGTCCATCTCCATCAGCGTTTCGGCGATGGCCTGGGCAATCAGGATGGCGTTGAGCGGTGAGGTCCAGACATGCTCATCCAGCTCTCGTTCATCCTCGTGCTCATGGTCATGCCCATCATGGTTTTCATGATCATCGTCATCATGGTCATGGGCGTGGGGGACATCTTCCATCCCTTCCACCAGTTCCTCGGCCACAGTGTCCACCAGGTCCATCATCACAAGGGTCCTGGGCGCGTTGTCCCCCAGGGAGGCCAGCAGCTGCTTCACCCAGGCGTCGCCGATGCCCCCGTTGTACACCAGCAAATCAGCTTCCAGCAGGGCAATCATGTCCCTTGGGGTAGGTTCAAAGCTGTGCGCGTCCACGCCCGGGGGCAGCAGCAGGGTGACATTGGCCAAATCGCCTGCCACCTGCCTGGTGAAATCGAAGGCCGGGAAATTCAGGGTGATGACGTTCAGCTTTTCCTCCCGCGCGAAAACGGCGGTGGCGGTCAGCAGCATCAACAGGGCAAGAATCAGGGACAGGACGCGCTTTAACATGGGGTTTCCTTTCAAGGTCAATCGTGTGTGTTTCTGCAAGTGGCGCATAATCCGGGCAGCAGGCATTCATCCTCCTGCAGGGAAAAGCCGTGGTCATTGAGCAGGTGCTGTTCAAAATCATCCACCGCGGCGCAGGTCAGCCCGGCAATCAGCCCGCAGCCTGAGCAGCGGACCGAGATGCTGCGGCTCTTCCCGCCCCGGTGCTGGTACCTGGTGGGGCCGGTGACCGGACCCTGGGCCAAGGCCAGCAGCAGCCCCTGCTCACTCAAGCGCGCGACTGTGCGGTACACCGTGGTGCGCCCGATGGACAGGCCCTCCTCATTGAGCTGGTCAAAGACCTCCTGGGCGGTCATGGCGCGCAGAGGCTGGGCTTCAAAGCAATGCAGCACGGCATCCTTCTGCCGTGTCCTGTAATCCCTTCGCTCGCTCATAGACCCTCCAAATTGGAACTCGGTACCAAATTATACCCGGCTTTGGAAAAAGGTCAAGGCTCTTATGAAAATATTGTTGCCGCTAAAAAACACGAACGATACAGTTTGAAAAACAAAGATTGTTCACAAATTTGCTTGACAGGCATGCTGTGCTGTGCTATTGTACGCCAAGCGCACCGGGAATCTTCCGTCAGGAGGGACTGTCATGCAAGCCAGCCAGCCAATCACACCAGCTCGTCAAGGGGCTGTTTTTTTTGGCCCGGCGCGCACATTCATAAAGGAGAGGAAACTATGACCACAAAGCATCTCCAAGCCTCCTACCTGCCTGATGAGCGGCCCAGCACCGGCAAGCTGCTGCTGTACGCCCTGCAGCAGGTCATCGTCATGTTCCCGGCCACTGTCATCGTGGCGCTCATCACCGGCTTTCAGGTGTCCACCACCGTGTTTGCCTCCGGCCTTGCCACCGTCTGCTTCACCTTCATCACCGGCGGCAAAATCCCCATGTACTATGGCTCCTCCTTCGCCTATCTGGCGGCCATCGCCAGCATGATCGCGGCGGAAGGCACCGCGGACCAGATTGCCCTGTTTGAAGCCACGAAGATTCTGCCGGCGGAGCTCATCAGCAAAGCCCAGTTTGGCATCATCTTCTCCGGCATCATCAGCATCATCGCGGGCCTGCTGGTCAAATGGGGCGGCCGTGACAAGGTTGAAAAAATCCTGCCCGCCCAGGTGACAGGCCCGGTCGCCATGATCATCGGCCTCACCCTGGCCGGCAACGCCATGGCCGATGCCGCCCCCGCCGTGGCCAGTGCCGGTGTTCTGGCATCCAGCTGGGTCTGGGTGGTCTCCCTGGCCACCCTGCTGTCTACCGTGCTGTTCTCCCGCTACCTGAAAGGCTTCCTGGGCCAATTGCCCCTGCTGCTGGGCGCGGCGGTCGGCTGCGCGGTCGCGGGCCTCATCTACCTCCTTGGCGGCGCGGACATGAACATGTTCCGCACCATCCCCCAGGAAGCGCTGGAGGCCTCCGTGTGGAAGCTGGGCGACGGCAGCATCTTTGCCCTGCCGGCCTTCACCCTGCCCCGGGTGTCCTGGGCGGCGGTCGCGGCCATCATGCCCATCGCCATCGCCACCATCCCCGAATCCACCGCCCACATCTACCAGCTGGACATCTATGTCAACAACGAAGCCAAGAAGCGCGGCAAGCACTATGACATCGCGTCCCTGCTGGACCGCAACCTGATTGGTGACGGCATCTGCGACATGATTTCCGGCGCCGTCGGCGGCCCCGCGGGCACCAACTACGGCGAGAACATCTCCACCATGGCCATCACCAAGGTCTTCTCCGTTCCCGTCATGATGGTGGCCGGCATCCTGGCCATGGTCATTTCTTGCTTCACCCCCTTCATCCAGGTCATCTTCGGCATCCCCCAGGCGGTCATCGGCGGGCTGGAAATCTACCTCTTTGGCGCCATCGCCGTCCAAGGCATCGCCATCCTGATTGAAAAGGGTGTCTCCATGTTTGACTCCAAGAATATCGCCATCATCGCCGTCATCATGACCTTTGGCCTGGGTGTCAACTACTTCTTCGGCGGCAACATCAACTTCTTCGGCCTGAACGTGCCCGCCGTGGCCGGCGCCGCGGTGCTGGGCATCGTGCTCAACCTCATCCTCACCATCGGCGACAAGCGCGCCAAGGAAACAGTCGCGCAGTAAACGCAATCCACTCTCCGGCTGCCGCGAAAGCGGCAGTTTTTTCTTATACAGCCATGAAAACGGGTAGATTGATAAGGATGAAATCCAGGAGGGCAGGCTATGTCTGATTCGATGTTTTTTGTGCTGGAGAACGGCAGAACCCGGCAAATCGCGCGGGAGGAGTTTGACCCGCAGAAAAACAACGTCTGCTACATCTCCCAGGAGGTGTTGAAGGAAGAGCACAACCGCATGGGCCTTGAGGAAATCATCTTCAACGACCTGTCCAGCGAGCGGGCCAACTTCCGCACCAGCCTGGACAGCTATGCCGACGCCAGCGTGGGCTACCTCAACATCATTAATGTCGACGACCTGGACGGCGAGATGGACCGCGTGATGTTTGTCGTCCGCAAAAACCTGCTCTGCCTGGTGCGCGTGGATGACGGGGACGGCAGCGAGTTTTCCCTCTTTCGCACCATCATGCGCCAGGAACAGGGCGACACCACCCTGGCCAAGATCTTCTACCGTTTTTTGGAACGCCTCTTAAAAGGCGGCAACGGCCGGCTGGAGACCATCGAGGAGGAACTGCTGTCGCTGGAGGACCAGGTGGTGCATGGCCGGGCGGATGAGCGCCTCAACACCGTCATCTACGGCTACCGGCGGCAGCTGTCCCTGATTCGCAATTACTATGAGCAGCTGGTGGACATCGCGGAGGAATTGGAAGAAAACGAGAACGAGCTGTATGACGAGCGCGGCCTGTCCTACTTCCGCGTGCTGGCCACCAAGGCCACCCGCCTGGTGGACGACATCCGCTCCCTGAATGAAAGCTTAAGCCGCCTGCGTGAAATGCTGGACGCGGCGCTCAACTATAGAATGAACAACATCATGAAGGTGTTCACCATGATCACCGCCATCTTCCTGCCGCTCACCCTGATTGTCGGCTGGTATGGCATGAACTTCAAGCACATGCCCGAACTGGACTGGCAGCACGCCTACCCGCTGCTGGCAGTCATCTTTATCCTGATTGTTCTTGCTACATTGTGGTTGTTCAAAAAGAAAAAGCTGATGTAGCAGCCGCGAAGAAGTGTCTGCGGACACTTCTTCGTTTTGGAAGCTCGGGAATTTCTGCCTGTTCGCTTACGCTCTCAGTCGGCAGAAATTCGCGGTGCGTTTGGCCTAAAGTCCAAACCCAAACCACCGCGCATGTCGCTGGTTTGGATTACCATCAGAGGGCTTCGCCCTCCGATACCTCCCGAATTTTACTTTTTAAATTTGTATATTTACGCCGCGGGCTCTTCCTGCATCAGGGCGATCAATTTCTCCAATTGCTCAATGCCCTTCGTCAGCGCTTCCTCCTGGGACAGGTCGCGCATGCGGATGAACAGGGAGGTGCGCTTACCCGCTTGCAGGCTCATTTTGCTGCCCACCTGGGCGAGGGCCATGTACAACTTCACCGGATCCACGGCGTAGTGCGGGTCAAAGCGCAGCACCAGGGCGTCCCGGTCAAAACGCACCTGGTCTACCCCCAGGCTGTTGGCCAGGGTGCGCAGGTGGGCGATGTGAATCAGGTTGATCACCGGCTCCTCGGGCTCGCCAAAGCGGTCGATAAGGTCTGCAATCAGCTCACTTTCATCCTCGCGCGAGCGCAGCAGGGCGATGCGCTTGTAAACCTCGATGCGCTGGGCTTCCCCACGCACATAGTCCTCCGGCAGGAAGGCGTTGACGCTCAAATCAACCCTGGTTTCCAGCTCGCTCTGGCGTAACGCGGAGAAATCGCCCCTTGCTTCCTTGATGGCTTCCTCTATCATTTTCACATACATGTCATAGCCCACCACCGCCACCTGGCCGGACTGCTCCGGGCCAAAGATATTGCCGGCGCCACGGATTTCAAGGTCCCGCATCGCGATGCGGAAGCCCGCGCCAAAGGCGGTGAACTCCTTGATGGCGCTTAAGCGTTTTTCGGCGGTCTCGCTGATGGCCTTGTCCGGCTTGACGGTGAAAAAGGCATAGGCCGCGCGGGAGCTGCGCCCCACCCGCCCGCGCAATTGGTACAGCTGGGACAGGCCAAAGTGGTCGGCGTTGTACACGATGAGGGTGTTGGCGTTTTGTATGTCCAGGCCGTTTTCGATGATGGTGCTGCAGAGCAAAACATCATGCCGCGCCTCATAAAACTCGTGCATCACGTCTTCCAGCGCGGCTTCGGGCATCTGCCCATGGGCGACCGCGACGCGGGCCTCGGGCACCAATTGCCGCAAGTGGGAGGCCATGCGCTCGATGTCCGCCACCCGGTTGTACAGGAAGAAGACCTGCCCCTCCCGGGCCAATTCGCGCATGATGGCGTCGCGAATCAGGCCATCGCGGTAGTCCACGACGTAGGTGGACACCGGGAAGCGTTCCTCCGGCGGGGTTTCCAGGATGCTCATGTCACGCACGCCCACCATGCTCATGTGCAGGGTGCGGGGGATGGGGGTGGCGCTCAACGTCAGCACGTCCACCGTGCTCTTGAAGTTTTTGATTTGCTCCTTGTGCCGCACGCCAAAGCGCTGCTCCTCGTCAATCACCAGCAAACCCAGGTTTTTAAACTGGACGTCCTTGCTTAGCAGCCTGTGGGTGCCCACCAGGATGTCCACCTGGCCCATGCGGGCCTTGAGCAGGGTCTCCTTGTTTTCCCTGGCGCTGCGGAAGCGGCTGACAAAGTCGATGCTCACCGGGAAGCCTTCAAAGCGCTTCAAAAAGGTGCGCACATGCTGCTGCACCAGGATGGTGGTGGGGGCCAGCAGGGCCACCTGCTTGCCGTTCATCACCGCGCGGAAGGCGGCGCGCATGGCCACCTCGGTCTTGCCATAGCCCACGTCCCCGCACAGCAGGCGGTCCATGTTGCCGGGTTTGGCCATATCAGCCAGCACTTCACCCACAGCCTGTTCCTGGTCGGGGGTCAGTTCGTGCTCAAACTGGTCGGCGAACTGGCTTTCAAAGGGCTCAAAGGGCTCAAAGGCATAGCCGGGGATGGCCTGGCGCGCGGCGTACAGCTCCACCAGGTCAAAGGCCAGGGCCTTCAGCCCCGCCTTCACCTTGGATTTCTGCCGGCTCCATGCGTTGCTACTCAGGTCATTCAGCGGGGGCGCGGCGTTGGGGCTGCCGATGTACTTCTGCACCCGGTCAAACTGATCCGCGGGGATGTACAGCTTGTCGCTGCCCCTGTACTGGATGAACAAATAATCCCGCCAGATGCCCTCTGACTGCAGGCGCACCGTGCCCTGGTAGATACCGATGCCGTGGTGGTCGTGCACGACATAATCGCCAAGGGAGAGGTCGGAGAAGGCCTCAATCCGCTGGCCGGCGGTCTGGGTTTTGCGGGCCTTGGTGCGGCTGGTGCCAAACAGCTCATTGGAGGAGATCACCGCCAGCTTGGCGCTGTCGCAGACAAAGCCTTCTGACAGGCTGCCGTCTTCCATTATCAGGCCATCTTCATCGCCTTTGGGGATGCTGATGCCCTGGGAGGCCAGGGCGGCGGCCAGGCGCTGGCTGCGCGCCTCACCGCCTGTGTACAGCACAATTTCGTAGCCCTGCTGCTGCCAGGCCTTGATGTCCCCGGCCAGGGCCTGCAGCCTGCCCTTGTAGGTGTTAGGACGATTTGCGGTCCATTGCAGGCTGGTGTCCGGTGCCAGGCCGCCCAGGCCATGCAGCAGCTCCATCACCAGCACCAGGCGTCTTTTCTTCAGCTGGTCCTTGATGTCATCAAGGCTGAACAAGACCTGCGCCTGCGCGGGGTGGGCCAGGCCGCTTTCCAGGGCGCTGGTAAACTGCTCCTGAAAGCCGGTGATGCCGTCCTCAAGGCGCTGGATGGCGCGCTCAGGCGTGTCCACCACCAGGATGGCATCCGCCAGCCAGTCAAGCAGCGTGGCGTTTTGCGGAAACAGCAGGTGGGCCCACAGCTCGCTCTGGGGCACCAGGCCGTGGTCCAGCAGCTCCAGGGCATCCGGCGGCTGCGCCGGCTCCTCCCAGGAAGGCAGTTGCTGGGTGCTTTGGCCCTGGTCGCGGGCCTTGTCCAGCCGCCTGGCGGCGGCTTCCCGGTGGTTGACCGGCACCAGAAACTCGCTGGCCGGGGTCAGCCGGACAGCGTCTATATTTGTGATGCTGCGCTGGGTGAGCGGGTCAAAGCTGCGCAGGCTGTCCACCTGGATGTCAAAAAACTCTATGCGCACAGGCATGTCCAGCGCCGGGGGATAGACGTCCAGAATGTCCCCCCGCAGGGCGAACTGCCCCTTGCCCTCCACCAGTTCCACCCGTTCATAGCCATATTCAGCCAGGGTGGCGGCCAGCAGGTTGGTCTGGTGCTCATCGCCAACCTGGATTTCCAGCACCGACTGCAGGAACCAGTCCCTGGGAATCAACCGCTGCTGCAGGGTTTCCGCCGCGCAGATGAGCAGCCTTGCTTCACCCTGCGCCAATTGGTCAAGGGTCCTTAGTCGCTTCCACTCGTTTTCCCGGCTGGCCACGGCGCGCAAAAAGCGCAGCTCATTGGGCTGCAGGTGGGCCACATGCTGTAGGCCCAAGCCCAGCGCGTCCTCATAGGCCTTTTGCGCCTGGCGCTCGTTGGGCAGCAAATAAACCACCGTCATATCCTGCGATAAAACGGCGGCGGTCAACAGGCGCTGGGACTGCGCCATGTCAAACAGCGCGGGCTTTTTTTTATGTTTGAGGGCGGCCACCATCTCCTGGTATACAGGGCTTGACTGGAAGGCTGCCTGGATCTTATGGTTCATCCTTTTCCTTTGGTTCGCACGCGGGCTTTTGAGGCCTGCTCTTGATGTTGTACTGGTTCATGGTGAGCTGCATCCCATGCTCCAAAAAACTGACCCCGGCCTTGGCGGCCAGTTGGATGGCATCGTCAATCTCGCCCGCCTTCTCTTCCTTGTCCCAGCGCGACAGCACCCAGTCCTTCAGCTCCCAGCCCGGGGGCGGGGCGCCGATGCCGATGCGGGCGCGGGGAAAGTCCTGGCTGGCGGTCTGCTGGAGGATGCTGCGCCAGCCGTTGTGGGTGCCGGCGCCGCCCTTTTCCCGCAGGCGCATCATGCCGGGGGAGAGGTCAATGTCATCTGAAAACACCAGGATGTCCTGGGGCTCCAACTTGTACCAGTGCATCAGTTCCACCAGCGCTTCGCCAGACAGGTTCATGTAGGTGGCGGGTTTGAACAGCACCACGCGCTCATTCTTGTAGCGGCCTTCCATCACAAGGCCCTTGAACTGCCGCTTTTCACCGGCAAGGCCCAGCAGTCTGGCGGCGGCATCCAGCGCCAAAAAGCCCACATTGTGCCGTGTTCTCTCGTACTCGGGCCCGGGGTTTCCCAGGCCGACCAGGGCTTTCATCAGGGCCGGTCCCCCTGCTCCATGATCCACTTGGCGGGGCTGACCACGATGGGCTCCGTGATGCCATCGCCCGTGAAGGTCATCAGCGGCCACTCGGGCAGGTCGGTCAAGGGCTGCTCGCGCTGCTGCGCCAGCATGAAGGCCAGGCCCACCACCTGGGTGTCAAACTCCTTCATCAGGGCAATCATGCCCTGGGCGGTGCCGCCGTGGCGCATGAAGTCGTCCACAATCAGGGCGCGCTGGCCGTTGGCCACTGCCCGCCGCGCCAGGGACATGGTCTCAATCCCGCCGGTGCCGTCAGGATAGGAGATGTTCACGGCGCTGCCCTCATACACCTTGCTGCTGCGCCGGGCGATCACCAGCGGCACGCCCAGGGCTTCGGCGGTCATCAGCGCCACCGGGATGCCCTTGGTTTCCATGGTCAGCACAAAGTCCACGTTCAAGTCATAGCAGGGGCGCGCCATGATGCTGCCCATCTTGCGCGTCACCACGGGGCTTGCCAGAAGGTCCGACAGGTAGAGATAGCCGCCGGGCAGGATGCGGTCGGGCGCGTTCAAGGTCTGCGCCACCTGCAGCAGCAGTTCCTGCGCCTCTTTCCACGCCAGAAGGGGGCGGAAGCGTACCCCGCCCGCGGCGCCCGTCACGGTAGCAAGCTGCCCCAAATGATAGCCGGCCACGACTTTTTCAATCATGGCGATGTCTTCGCTCACCGTGGACTTGGCTGTCTGGAACCTGTCGCAAAACACCTGAAAGGGCAGGATTTGATTGGGGGCATCCACCAGCATCCGGGTCATGGCGATGAGCCGCTCGCCGCGTTTAACCTTCTCCATACGTCACCTCAAGCTTGTTGGGCGTATTGTACCATATGAATGGAAACGATTGCAGAAAAATTCACAAAAAAGTTCGCCTTTCATGGCGCGTCCCGGGGCCGCGCGCGGTTGAAGGCGCGGGGGAAATATGGTAGGATAAATCCAGACACAGTGAAGGAGGTCGGTGATGCGTAAACGCTTCATCCCCATATTGCTCCTGGCGGCCCTGCTGCTGGGCCTGGTCCCGTCCGCGTCCGCGGCGGAGCATCAATTTCCCGCCATTTACGCGGCTGTGACGCTGCCGGACGGCGTGTACGACCCGGTGCTGACCCCTGACAACCTGCAGGCCAACGAGGCCTTCATCCAAAGCAAGGGCGGCTCAGTGGCCTCCTGGGCGGCGGATTTCACGGCCCGCGGCATCCTGCTGCAGGCCTATGATGACACGAACGACCGGATGCTGGTGATCACGGCGCTGAAAGACGTGGATGGCGAACAGCTGTTTGACATCAATGCCCATGATTCCGCCGTGCGCGCCAAGTACCGCGTTTCCCACGGCGCTTCCGGCGCCTATTCGGTGCTTGGCTACCGCTATGACTCGGTCTCCTGGAAGAACTTCGCCAAGATTGGCCGCTTCCTGCAATTGCGCTATTCTTACCGCCTGGGCAATGAAGTGGTGCGCAGGGGCTACCAGCGCCGCACCGTGCGCAACGGCCACACCATCACGGTGGACATGCAGGTCTTTGGCCGCCAACTGGGCGCCAAGGACAACACGGCGCTCAACAAGGTCTTTGACACATTCACCTTCACCCAGGTGCTGCCGCTGCCGCCGCTGCCCATCTCCCTGGATGAATCCGCCACGGCGCCGGTGGAAACCAGCAAGGCCGGCTTCACTATGAAGGGCAAAACCAAGCCCGAAGCCACGCTGGAGGCAGTGCTCATCTCCTTCACCAACAGCGCGCAGAAGGTCTTCAAGACCACGGCCAACAAAGCCGGCAACTACAGCCTGCCCATTGAGCTGCCCGCCCAGGATGTCTATGTGATGACGCTGACGGTCCAGGCACCCGGCTTTGATGACTTGTCCAGGTCCTACAACATCCGCTACCAGGAAGGGCTGATTCCGGTGCAGATTACCTCAGCCCCGGGGCTGACCCTGTCCGGGGATGAAGTCATCCTTTCGGGCATCACCGAGGAAGCCGGCGTCAGGGCCACCCTCCATGTAAACGGCGAAACCACCAGCAAGAACGTCGCCCGGGACGGCAGCTTCAGCTTCACCGTGCCCACCGTCCAGGAAGGCAGCTATGACATCCGCCTGGTGCTGTCCAAAAAGAACCTGCAAGACCGCATCTTCCAGTACAACCCGCTCAAGACCTTGAGCCAGGAAGCGCGCGAGGAGCTGCTGCGCCAAAGCGCCTTAAGCCCCAGCTACCAGGAGCTCTCGCAGAATCCGGATGCCTATGACGGCAAGATGCTGCAGTTTTCCGGCACCCTGGTGGGCAAGGATAACCTGACTGACTCCTGGGTGCTGCGCGTGGCCACCGCCAAAACGGACAGCGGTTTTTCTGATGTGCTGCTCTTTGTCAGCGAGGCCGAGCCCGCCCAGGCGCTGAACACCGCCGTGCGCGCCTATGGCACCATGGCCGGCATGAACAATGGCCAGACGGAGGACGGCCAGGAGGAAATCCTGCCCCGGCTGGCCTTGAGCCTGCTGGCCACCCAGGAATAAACCCAAAGCAAACGAAATAAACACAAAGGCGGAGGAGAAACGGGATGGACAATTTTCTGTCAGAGTGGGGTCAGAACCTGAACAACATGCCCTATGGGCCCCTTGGCATCATCGCCATGAACGGCATTGATGAGCTGGGCGGCAACGTCAACAACTACCTGCTCAAATGGCATGAGCTTCAGGATCTGCAGGACGAAGAGTTCTATACCTCACCTGGCTTGGGGCGCGAGGGCTTCCTCATTGACGCCGCCTGCCCGCGCTTTGGCACGGGGGAGGGCAAGGGGGTCATCAAGGAAAGCGTGCGCGGCTATGACATCTATATCCTGGTGGACGTGTGCGCCTACAACGTCAAATACCGCATGTACGACATGGAAGTGCCCATGTCCCCGGACGACCACTTTCAGGACCTGAAGCGCATCATCGCCGCCATCGCCGGCAAGGCCAAACGCGTCAATGTCATCATGCCCATGCTGTATGAAAGCCGCCAACACCGCCGCAACACCCGCGAAAGCCTGGACGCCGCCATGGCGCTGCAGGAATTGCAAAGCATGGGCGTTGCCAACATCATCACCTTTGACGCCCACGACTCCCGCGTGATGAACGCCATCCCGCTGTGCGGCTTTGAAAACGTCATGCCCACCTACCAGATGCTCAAAGCCCTGCTGCGCTCGGTGAAAGACCTGCACATTGACAAGGACAACCTGATGGTGGTCAGCCCCGATGAAGGCGCCGTCCAGCGCAACATCTACTACGCCTCCGTCATGGCTCTGGAACTGGGCATGTTCTACAAGCGCCGCGACTACACCACCATCGTCTCCGGGCGCAACCCCATCGTGGCGCATGAGTACCTGGGCGACTCGGTAGAAGGCAAGGACATCATCGTGGCCGACGATATCCTCTCCTCCGGCGAGTCCATGCTGGAGTTGGCCAAGGAGCTTAAAAAGCGCAAGGCCAAGCGCATCTTCTGCATCGTCACCTTCGCCTTTTTCACCAACGGCATCCAGGAGTTTGAGGAGGCCTACCAGCAGGGCATCATCAGCCGCGTGGTGGCCACCAACATGACCTACCGCCCCCCGGAGCTGAAGGCCGCCAAATGGTTTGTGGAAGCGGACATGAGCAAGTACATCTCCTACCTCATCGCCACCCTCAACCACGACCGCAGCCTGTCGGCCTTGCTCAACCCCTACAACCGCATCCAAGCCCTGATGTCCCGCTACCGCGCCGAGCAGGCCGCCAGCGGCATCAGCCTGGTCTAAGATGGACGGCCAGCAGCTGCCCGTCCCCAAGGACAAGGGGGTGCCGGCCGCGCAAGCGGATAAGAAGGGCAACCTGCTCAGCAAATCCAGGGACTTCATCCAAGGCGCGGTGGACTCCATCTCGGGGAAGGAACTGCCCCGCTTGGTGGAGGACTTCACCCGGGACATGGTGATTGTGGCCGAAGGCCTGTCCGCCGACCAGGAAGGCCTGCGGACCACCCTGCACCTGCAGGCGGATGAACAGGACAAGCTGGCCAGGCAGCTGCGCGAGAACGAAAAGAAACTGAACGACCTGGCCAAAAAGGTGGACGCCCTTAGCCAGAAGGCGGAGAAACGCCAAAAAGGGGAATCGGGGCTGAAAAGCATCCTGCGCCAGGCCACCTGGCTGGCTGCCATCATCGGCGGCGCCTGGGTGATCACCACCCTGGTCAACGCCTTGGTAAAGTGATATGGAATATAAGGAATTATTGGAAAACTATCAAAACAAAAGCAAGAGCACGCTGACAGACGGCATCACCACAGCCTTGAGCCACCTGGATGAGGTGTCCATCAGCCTGGGGCTGATGGAAGACTCTGGCCTGCTGGCCGAATTGATGGGCACCCTGAGCATGGGCCTGCCCTTTGCCATCATCGCCATCACCGAGCAAGGCAAGGTCATCCTGGGCCGCAAAACGCAAAAAGCCGCTCTGCAGGACGGCTCCTACCGCGCGATCAAGACAGGCGCTGGCCTGGCGGCGGGCGCCGCGGCCATGGCGGCTGGCCTGGGGGCGCTGCCGGCAGTGCCCATCGCGGTGTCGGTGCGCGTGATGCTGGACAAGTACCGCAGCCAGATACTCACCGCCTACCGCGTCAAGCAGCGCGGCCAGCGCCTCAAGGCGCTGATTGACCAACGGGAGCAGCGCCTCAGTTCAAGCCTTCAGGTTTAAATCAGAGGTCGCACCACTCAAACAAATCATCCTGCCGCCCCAGAAAGGCGGCTTTTTTGTAGCCCGCGTTGTTGATGAGGGCAAGACCAAGGTCATAGCCCGCGTCCAGCTGAGGCGCGTAATGGCAGTCAGAGGAGAGGATGACCTGCCCGCCGATGGAGCGCCAGTATTCCAAGAGTTTTAAACTGGGGTAGGGCTCCTTGGCGCCGGAACGCGCCAGCGCCCCGGTGTTGACCTCCAGCAGTTTGCAGCCTGTGACGCACAGGTCCATGGCCTCGGTGGCTGCCTTGATGTACTTTGGGTCCTCTTCCTCAAACAGGTTCAGCGCCGTGCGGTGCTTCTTGATAAGGTCAAAGTGCCCGATGATGTCAGGCTTGTACCGGCTGATGTATTCGCCCAGCTGTTTGTAATACGCCAGGGTCAGCTGAAAGCCGTCGCCGGAAAAGGTGGAGTCAATCAATTGCCGCACCAGGTCCTTTGGCCCGTCCACCGCCGTCTTCTCGCCCACCAGCGGCTCAAAGTAATGGACGGAACCGATGACGTATTCAAACTTACCGCGGTCGGCGATGGACAGGGAGTCCCGCTCCATGCCCAGCCAGATGGGCAGCCTGTCCGCATACTCTCCTTTCAGCTGCTTGATTTCCGCGATGTAGCTTATTTCATCTTCCGGGGTCAGGGCATAGGCCAGGTCAAAGTTCTGCAGGGCATGGCTGGAAAAGCCCAGGCTGACGAAGTTTTTGTCAAGCGCGCTTTGAACCATCTCCCGCGCGGTGCTCTTGCCGTCGCAATACTGGGTGTGTACATGGGGGGATGAGCGGTCAATCATGCCAAGCCCTCCTTAAGCAGTTGATAATCCTTGAAAATGATGTCATAGGCCTCCCCGGCGCAGACGCTGTTGGCGGCAAAGACCGCCCCGGTGGTGGAAAAATCCAATTCTTCATTGCCCAGGTTCATCAGCCGGAAAACCCCGCCGGCCTCCTCAATCAGCAGTTTGCCGGCCGCGTAATCCCAGGGTGAGAGGGAGAACTCAAAGAAGATGTCCGCCCGTCCGCAGGCGATGGCCGCCAGGTCCAGCACGGCTGAGCCCATCCTGCGCACATCCACCGTCTTTCGCATCAGGGTGTAGGCGGTTTTGAAAGTCTGCTCCGCCATGGCGGCCTTGTAGGGCGAGGTGCCAAAGAAGGTCAGCGCTTTGTCAAGCGGCCGCCGCGCGCAGGAGATGGGCTCGCCGTTTAGGTAGGCGCCCTTGCCATGGCGCGCCAGGAAAAATTCATCCTGGTAGGGGTTGTAGACAGCGGCCAGCACCAGCTTCCTGTTCAGCGCCAGCGCCACAGAGATGGCGGAGTGGCCCAGGCCATGGATGTAGTTGGTGGTGCCGTCAATGGGGTCCACCACCCAGGTCGGCGCGTCGCTCAAGGGCTCATTCACCTTTTCTTCGCCAAACACTACGCTGTCAGGCAGCAGGGCTTGCAGCCTGGTTTCCAGAAAGTCCTGGGTTTCACGGTCGGCCTTTGTGACAAAATTGGCGTGGCCTTCCTTCGCGTCGATGCCCTCAGGGAGCGCGCTTTGCATAATCAGGGCGGCTTCCCTTATGATGGACTCAACTTTTTTCAACATAGGGCAACTCCTTCATTGACGAACTGCCATGATTATAGCATGATACCACTGGTGAAACCCAATCATTCAGGAGGCGTTTTTGAGCAAGACCACCCACCCCCGTGACCCCATTGAGCACGACCTGACCACCAGGTTCCGCAAGACCATCTGGACCCCCTTTCTGACCGCCGTCAAGAACTATGGCATGGCGCTGCCAGGGGATAAAATCGCCGTCTGCCTCTCCGGCGGCAAGGATTCCCTGCTGCTGGCAAAGTGCATGCAGGTCTTGAAAAAATACAGCAAGGTGCCCTTTGAACTGGACTTCATCTCCATGGACCCGGGCTACAGCGAGCAAAACCGCCAGGGCGTGCTGGACGCAGCCGCCATGCTTGGCATTGAGCCCTATGTGTTTGAGACGGACATTTATTCCATCGTGGACACCGTGGCCACCTCGCCCTGCCATGTGTGCGCCTCCATGCGAAGGGGGCACCTATACAAACAGGCCAAGCTGCGCGGCTGCAACAAGATCGCCCTGGGCCACCACCGTGACGACGCGGCGGAGACCATCCTGCTCTCCATCCTCTATGGCGGCCAGTTCAAGGCCATGTTGCCAAAGCTCAAGAGTGAAAACTTTGAGGGCATGGAGCTGGTGCGTCCGTTGTACCTGGTGAGGGAGAAGGCGGTGCGCGCCTGGCTTGCCTCCACGGGCATCAGGACCATCACCTGCGTCTGCCGGGTCACCAAAAGCGAGGACGGCGGCAAGCGCGCGCGGGTCAAACGGCTGCTTAAGGAGCTGGAGGAGGAGCGCTCCAACATCATCGACAACATCATCGCCTCCTCCGAGAATGTCAACCTGGCCACTCTGCTGAGCTACAAAGAGGATGAGAGCGAGGACAGCGTTTCCTTCCTGGAGAAGTTTAACGCCCCGGGTCATGCGGGTATCAATCAAGTTGACAGATTGTTTTGATTTTACTACACTGCGTCTAATCTGATTGGAGGAATACTATGGAGCAGAAGAAGATTGCCATCCTGGTGGATTCCGGCAGCGATGTGCCGAGCGATTTTGTCAAGGAGCACAACATTTTTGTCGCCCCCTTGAAGATCATCTACAAGGACCGTGAGTACGAGGACCGCCTGGACATCACCCCCCAGCAGATTTATGATCGCCTGGGGGAGGAGATTCCCAAGACCTCCCTGCCCGGCAGCGACCGGGTGACCGCGCTCTTTGATGAAATTGTGGCCCAGGGCTATGACACGGTGCTCATCATCACCATCTCCACCGGCCTGTCCGGCACCCACAACATGCTGCGCATGATGGCCGAGCAGTACGGCAAGTTTGAATACCACATGGTGGACACCAAAAACATCGGCATCGGGGCCGGGCAACAGGCCATGCTGGCAGCCCAGATGTTACAAGAAGGCAAAAGCCTGGATGCCATCCTGGACGCATTGAAGGTGTCCGCGGAGCAGTCCAAGGTCTACTTTGTGCTGGACACCCTGGAATACTTAGCCAAGGGCGGACGCATCGGCAAGGTCTCCGCCATCCTGGGCGGCCTGCTCAAACTGCGCCCCATCATCTCCTGCAACACGGACGGCATCTATGACACCGTGGCCAAGGTACGCGGCAACGTCGCGGCGCTGTCAAAGGCGATTTCCATTGCCGTGGAAGAAGCGGAGAAGCACGTGCGCTACACCGTGGCCGTGGCCCATGGCAGCGCCCTGGAAGAAGCCAACCGCGTCATGGAGGAGTTAAAGCGCCGTCTGCCCAAGTGTGAGCGCTTCCTCAAGACCGATGTCAGCCCGGCGCTGAGCGTGCACACCGGCCCCGGCCTCATCGGCATCGCGGTTCAGGTGCTGCCCGCTTAGTTTTACGAATCCACCAAATAAATCCCCGGAAGCTCACAGCCTCCGGGGATATTATATGGTTTCTATGATGGAATTACTTCAGCCACAGCCCTTCAGGGTAGGTGCCCTCATCCGTCAGGTCCTTCAGCGCCTTTTCCACCAGCGGGCGGTCGGAGGCATTGGTCACGCCAAACCAGCGGTCCTTGCTGCGCAGCACCTTGACGGACACCTTGTCTTCCTTCAGCAGGTCACCCACCAGGTTGGGCAGGTAGAACTCGCCCTTCAAGGGGTTGTTGGCCATGGCGTCCTTGTAGAAGGTTTCAAAGCGCTGCTCAATGTGGTCCATCAGCCCGGGGGTGAAGGCCCACATGTTCATGGACACCGTGGTGTCGCCCGGGATGCGGGTGTAGTGCTCATTGTCCAGGGTGTACATGGGCCCGTCGATGGTGGGGATGATGTGCAGCCGCTCCACGATGCTGTCCAGGTAACCCTTGTCGTTCACCTTGCATTCCCCGCGGGAGACATAGCCCGCGTCAGACAGGGTGTTTTGCAGCTCAAAGCCGGCCATAGCGTATTGGTTTTCCTGGGGCTTGGCGTTGAGGAAGTTGAAAATCTGCTGCATAGCGTCCAGGCCGTAGAAATCATCGCCGTTAAGCGCGCAGAACGGCGCGTCCACCACGTCCTTGGCACACAGGATGGCATGGGCGGTGCCCCAGGGCTTGACCCTCTCTGGAGGAACAGTAAAACCCTTTGGCAGCTTGTCCAGCTCCTGCATCACATAGTGCACTTCCATGCGGTTTTCGACGTTCTTGCCAACGATGTCGCGGAAGTCGTCCTTGATTTTTTTGTTGACGATGAAGGCCACGCGTTCAAAGCCCGCCCGCAGCGCGTCATACAGGGAATAGTCAATCAGGCTCTCCCCGTGCAGGCCAAAGGGTGCCATCTGTTTCAACCCGCCAAAGCGGCTGCCGATCCCGGCGGCCATCACAACAAGAATGGGTTTGTGGCTCATGGTTTCCTCCTCAAAGCGGAAAATATTCTGTACCCCCACAGGGTAGCATAAAAGGCCTTTGGTGACCAGTGGAAGATACAAATTGTATCTGAAAAACAATGGGTTGATAACTCTTTTATGCTGCTGCGGGTGTTGTGATGAAGCTTCACAACTTGAAGACCGCCGTGCGTTTGTAGTACACTCCCATCAGGAGGGCAGAATGGACCAACAGGATTACTTCGCAATCAGGGAAGAGGAGCGCCAGCAGCGCCAGGACCGCCTGCGCTTTGCCGCCGGCATGAGCGACTTTGTCGGCGTCATCCTGGGTGTGCTGGTGATTCTTGTGATGCTGCTGCTCATTTTCAGCCTGGTCAATTGGTTGAGCCGTGACATCACCAACACCTTCACCGTGCTCAACACCCGTTTACGATAAGATGGACGCCGCCTGGGCAGCGCTCAACGCGCGGATTGAAGCCTGTCAAATCTGCGCCCTGGTGCGGAACATCACCCATAAAGTGCCTGGCCAGGGCAACCCCAAGGCCAGGCTTTTGTTGATCGGGGAGGCGCCCGGGGCTGAGGAAGATGCCCAGAGCCTGGCTTTTGTAGGGCCCGCGGGGCAGCTACTCACCAGGATGCTGCAGGCCATCAACCTAAGCCGGGAGGAGGTCTTCATCGCCAACACTCTCAAGTGCCGCCCGCCCGGCAACCGCGTTCCACTGCCCGAGGAGACCGCGGCCTGCCTGCCTTTTCTGCGGGAGCAGACCCGCTTGATCCGCCCCGGCGTGATTCTGCTTTTGGGCGCCACGGCGCTGAAAACCGTGCTGGGGGAGGACAAGCGCATCACCCGCTGCCGCGGTCAATGGGTGGAATCCAAGGGCGTTCACATCCTGCCCACCTTCCACCCCTCGGCCCTCCTGCGCGACCCGGGCAAAAAACGCCCTGTCTGGGAGGATCTGCAGTCGCTCAAGGCCAGATTGGACAGCCTGGGGGAAGGTTGAACAAGCATTGGAACACCAACGAAAATAAATTCGAAACTCCTTGAACAAACGGTGAAAAACCGCATATTTTTACCATTTTGGGGTATACTATATACGAGGAGGGATGCACATGGAATTCATAGTAGAAAACCTATCCATTATCATCTGTATCGTGGTTGGTGTGGGCTTGCTGATTGTGGAGATGTTCATGCCCGGCTTTGGCATCCCCGGCATTTCGGGCCTTGCCTTGCTGGCTGCCAGCATCTACTTCACCTGGACCATGCACGGAATGATGGCGGCGCTGCTGCTGGCCATCGCTGAGCTGCTCATCGTGGGGCTCACCATCTGGCTGTCGCTGCGCTCAGCCACCCGCGGCAAGCTCTCGCGTTCCCCCCTGATCCTAAAGGGCAGCCAAAGCCAGGAAGAAGGCTTTGTGGCTACCGATGAGTACAACCGCTACCTGGGTAAAACCGGGGTCACCACCACGGTGCTGCGCCCGGCCGGCATCGCGGATTTTGATGGCGAGCGCATCAATGTCGTCAGCGAGGGCGAGTTCATCGCCAAGGGCGCCAGCGTCATCGTCAAAGAGGTGGAAGGCGCCCGGGTGATGGTTGAGGAGGCAGAGTCGCATGTTTGATTTGTTTGAAAGAGGAGGGGCGCCCATGTTACCGGAAATTTTGCTTGTCATTGTCATTGTCGCAGTCATCCTGTTGTTTGTGGTGTTCTTCCGGTATGTGCCCATCGGGCTGTGGATTCGCGCGCGCGCCTCGGGCGTCCCGCTGACCATCTTCACCCTGATTGGTATGCGCCTGCGCCGCATTTCCCCCCAGCGCCTGGTGGATTCGCTGATCACCTCCAGCAAGGCTGGCCTCAATTTGACGGTCAACCAGCTGGAAAAACACTTCCTGGCCGGCGGCAACATCGAGCGCGTGGGCAAAGCCTTGATTTCCGCCCAGCAGGCCGGCATCAAGCTTACCTTTGAACAAACCTGCGCCATCGACCTGGCCGGGCGCGATGTGCTCCAGGCCGTGCAGATGAGCGTTATCCCCAAGGTGATTGAGTCGCCTCCCGTCGCGGCCATCGCCAAGGACGGCATCGAGCTGCGCGCCAAGGCCCGCGTCACCGTGCGCACCAGCATCCAGCAACTGGTCGGCGGCGCCGGTGAAGAGACGGTCATGGCCCGCGTTGGTGAAGGCATTGTCACCACCATCGGTTCCTCGCCCACCCACAAGGAAGTGTTGGAGAACCCGGACCTGATTTCCCGCACCGTATTGAACAAGGGCTTGGACGCGGGCACCGCGTTTGAAATCCTGTCCATTGACATCGCGGACGTCGACGTCGGGCGCAACATCGGCGCCCAGCTGCAGATGGACCAGGCGGAGGCAGACCGCCGCATCGCCCAGGCGCGCGCTGAGGAGCGCAGGGCCATGGCTGTCGCCCGCGAGCAGGAAATGAAGGCAGAAGTCCAGGAGATGCGCGCCAAGGTGGTCGCGGCCGAGGCCGAAGTGCCCCTGGCCATGGCGGAAGCCCTGCGCACTGGCAAACTGGGCGTGATGGACTATTACCATATGCAAAACATCATGGCCGATACCCAGATGCGGGACGGCATCTCCAAGGCGGCCGACCCCAGCGCCAACCATCCTTCCGAGCAATAAGGCTTCAACACCAGCCCTGATGAAAAGAAGAAGGAGGATGCCTGATGCCGGATTTTGAATCCTTTCTAACAATCGTCCTGCTGATCATCGGCTCAAGCATTCTGCGCCGTGCGCTCAAGGACCGCCAGAGGAAGCAGGAAGCCGCCAGGCAAACAGTCGAAAGACGCATGGCAAGGCCAGCGCCCCAGGCCTTCCCTGAAAGCGCCCCGGTGCTCCAGCCCAAGGAAACCTGGCGCCCCGCGGAGGAAGAGCCGCCCCTGGTCAGAATGGCTCAGGAAAAACAGCTGCCGCGCTTTGAACTGCCCGATGAGCCGGACCCGGTGTATGAGGGCATTCAGCGTGAAATCCAAAAGCCCCGGCCCGCGCCGCAGCCAAGGCCCGGCATCCTGCCCACGTTTACCCGCGATTCCCTGGTGCAGGCCATCATCACCCGTGAGGTGCTGACCAGACCGCCGTCCGCCCGGAAAATGGGCAGGCAAACCCGCTAAGGCAGGAACACCAGCAAACGAATCGCTGCCAAACGACTCCGGAACCGCCAAGAATACCGGCGGTTCTTTTTTGTTTGACAGGTTTGCGTGAAGCTTCCTATCATCCATCCGGTATCAAAAAATGTTTGCTTAAAAAAGTCATCTCTTGTCCTTTCTCTTGAAGAATCATGAATGGATTGATATAATCAAGTTAGCCAAACGATAAAGTCAAATCTGAAACCTGTTCAACCGCCTCTTTTTTTCACAAATACTCTCATTGAAAGGAGACGCTCCGTGCTCAAGTTCAAGAAGCGTTTTATACTATGCCTGTTGCTGCTGCTGTTCTTGTTACTGCCAATGTTGTCCATGTCGGCCGCGGAACCGCCTTACAATGGCACTGAATGGTCCATTCTGCTGCAAACAAACAAGTACCGGATGGCAAGCGGCAAAAAACCATTGTCGATGATCCATCAGCTCCAGACAGCGGCGCGGACCCGTGCGAGAGAATTAACGGTTTTGTTCAGCCATACCCGCCCGGATGGAACGGATCCGGAAACCGCCGTAATAGAAGCCGGCTTATATGAAGGCGCGCTGGAAAATATTGGCATGGGCCATGCAAACGCGGCTGCTGTCGTTAAAGCCTGGTCGGAATCCCCGCTTCACAACGCCTCGATGCTTGGCGGGTCCTACCACATAGGCACGGGCTGTGCAAAAAGTGACACCAGTAGGCCTTGCTATGTGCAGTTATTTTTGGGCTGGGGATGTTCAACGACAAGCATGCGCTTGATCCTGCCGGATAAACCCTTGACCGCGCATTCCGCCACCAGCATCGAAAGCCTTGGTATCAAGGTTGTCGCTGCCTGCGCGGTGCACGGGGATTCCTATATGCCGCTCATTTCAGAAATGTGCGGACCCTATGATTTCAGCCAAGCCGGTCAGCACATTGTGAAGGTGTATTTTGATGGTTTTGAAGCGGAATTTGTTGTGAACCCCGGAACGAAGGTTGAAAAAATCCAATTGGTTCCAACCACAATCACCTTGACCGCAAGCCAGCCTTCCGCGATGATTACATCAACCGTGCTGCCGGAAACAGCCGAAAACAGAAGCCTGACCTGGACTTCAAGCGACATCAGCGTTGCGCGGGTGGATGAGTATGGCTTGGTAGTCGCCGGGACAGATACAGGCACCGCGACAATCACCGCGCATGCTCAGGATGAGAGCATGGTGACAGCAAGCTGTGAAGTTGTTGTCGAAAGCCTGGCAGAGCGCCTGACCGTTTACCCGGAGCAAGTGACCATGGTACTCAATCAGGCTGATGTGACGATCTATCCGCAGAAGATTCCCATGGAATTCAGCAACCCGCCAATCCGCTTCACCAGCAGCGATGAACGTGTGGCGATTGTTGATGACAGGGGCATTGTCAAAGCCATCGGCAATGGTCAAGCCACCATTACTGCACAAACAACAGAAGGCACCCCCCTCTCCGCCACCACCAAGGTAACTGTCATCACCCCAACCGTCATTTTTGATCCCTATGTGCTCCACATGGCCGTCGGCGCGCCGGCCAAACAGCTTCAGGTAAAAATCATGCCTGAAACCGCCCCGCAGGAGGTTGTTTGGACAAGCGCTAAACCACATATTGCGTCTGTTGATGAAAACGGATTGGTGACGCCCCTGGCTGAAGGGCAAACCGAAATCTTTGCCCGAAACCAGGATGGAACAGGCAGCTTTTGCAATGTCTTTGTCAGCCCGATGCTTACAGAGATTACCTTGAGTCATTATGAACTGGAATATTCACTGGGCGCTCGCGGTGGCTCTTTCATGAGCGTTCAGCCAGTATCCACCCAGCCCCGAAAGTTTACCTATGTCAGTGATAACGAAAGTGTTGCGAAGGTTGATAGCAATGGCAGCCTTACAACGTATTCACTGGGCGAAGCCAATATCACAATCAGCCGACGGATGGGAGCGGCTTAAGCGTTACCTACAAAGTTATCGTAAAAACACCGGTGACCGGTTTTCAAGTTGATAAGTACCGGTATGATTTACATGTTGGCGGGCCAGGCGAGTACCTTGGTGCCACCGTCACCCCGCCGGAGGCAGTTCAAAAGTTGATTTGGTTTAGTCTGGATGAAAGCATTGTGAAAGTTGGCGACGATGGCATTTTAACACCGGTTGGTGTCGGTTCGACCAGGGTTGCCGTATCTCCTTCCGGTGGCACAGGGTTCCAGGTGTTATGCGAGGTCAACGTGTATGAGCAGATCGCAGAATTGAGCGTATCACCAACCACGATGCAGCTGCTTGCCGGTGGGGAAGGCAGCGTAATCATCAGCACCGTCTTGCCGCAGAGCATTGAGCGGTATCAGTTGGATTGGACCAGGGACAATGAAGCCGTGGCGCAGGTAACAAATACCGGGTATGTGATGCCGCTGACTCCAGGCCAGGCGGTGATTACTGCCACATCCAGGGATGGCCAGAAATTGACCGCTTCCTGCGCGGTTGAAGTGTTGCCCAATCCCGACATCATCCCTAAAAACATCATTGGTGACGCGACTGAAGATGGCATTGTAGATCATCAGGACATTGCCTCTGTCGCAGAATACATGATCAACGGCAATCGTTGCAATAACATGGTCAACGCCAACGCGGATTTACAAGGCGGGATTGATCTGCATGACCTGACTGCCATTATCAACATCATAGTCAAGGGCAAGTGACGCTCAACATGCGGCATAATCCCTGCCTTGAGCGATGTATACAGAAACCCAGGCAGGAAGGCCAAAAACTCTGGCTGAAACGCTTGCTTTTGCCTTGATGTCTATGGTAAGATAATTGTTGCGACATTGGACGGTCCGCTGTATCCAGGCCGATGCATGAACGTCTGTATTTGAAGGAGGAAGCCCCAATGAGTGAGATTATCAGGTCCCTGGAAATGCAGCAAGTGCGTGACGACCGCATCGACTTTGGCATCG
>JAAYLK010000004.1 GCA_012521895.1 Clostridiales bacterium | reverse complement strand
GTGCCCGCGGGCACGGTGTTGTACAGCTTGTGCTGGGTGGCGCTGCCGGCGATGCCGTCCACCGTCAGCCCGTTGGCGCGCTGGTAGGCGCGCACGGCATCCCCGGTGGCGGTGTCATAGGTGCCCGCGCTGTAGGCGGCGCTTAAGTAGCCGCGCTGCTTGAGCTCGTTTTGCAGCCTGGTGACGTCCTCGCCCGACACGCCCAGCTGCAGGGTGCGGTAGGTGGCCGCCTGGGGCGCGTCCGGATCGCCGGTGGCCTTGAGTGCCGCCTCTTGTTCCTTGGTTAAAATGCGCAGCAGGTCGCCGCGGATCCAGCCGTTGATGCCGGACACGCGCACGGAGTACCAGGTCTCGCTGCCCACGTTGGCCGTCTGGCCCTGCAGGGCCACGATGGTGCCCTTCTTGTAGATGATGGCCAGGTTGCGGTTGGTGGAGCCGGCGGCTGAACGGATGATGACGCTTTCAATGTTGGTGATGGCCGTCAGGCTCAGCTGGCTTAGCGGCGGCACCGGCGTGGGCGCCGGCGTGGGCGCAGGGGTGGGCTGGCTGGCAATGTAGCTTAAGTATTCGGCCTGGGTCATCATGCGGGCGACCGAGCCCAGCAGGTAGCCTTCCTGGTTTTGGTAGGTGACCTTGTACCACAGCCGGCCGCCGGAGGTCAGCGTGCCCAGCAGCGGGAAGGCGGTGCCGATGTTGGCCACCTGGCCCAGGGTGCGCGCGTCGACGGAAGCGGTGGCGCGGACGTTGACGGAGGTGGTGGTGGTCAGGACATATCCTGTCTCCACTGGGGCGCCGGTGTCCGGGGTCAAAACCGGCATCTTGCCGTGGTTTAAATAATCAGCCACTTCAGCGTTGCTCAACTGGCGCACGCAGTCCCCGCGCAGGAAGCCCGCGGTGCCGTTCACCGTCACCTGGAACCAGTTGTAGCCGTTGGCGCTTTGGATGGGGCCCATCAGCGGCAGCACCAGGCCCTTGTCAGCGATACCGATGACGGCGCCTGAGGCGCTGGCGCGCTGGCGCAGGTTGATTTCAGACTTGATGGTGACGATGTAGCCCAGGGTGCCCTGGGCGGGCGTGGCCTGGGGGGCGGTGGTGGGCGTGGGACCGGTGCCGGTGTTGAGGCTGATGACGTCAGAGCGCACATAGCCTACGCCCTTGGGGCTGTCCACCAGGTACCAGGTGTAGCCGGCCTGCTGGACAAAGGTGGTGTAGTTCATCACGGTGCCGCGCTCCAGCTGGGCGAAGGTCTGCCCGGCGGGGGCGTTGCGCAGGTTGACGCCGCCCTTGGTCAGCGTCAGCGTGCCGGCCGGCGGCTGCACCGGGGTGGCAGGCGTGGCGGTGGGGGTTGTAATCGGCGCGCCGGTCACAAACTCATAGCAGTCCGAGCGCACATAGCCGTATTGCTTGGATTCGTTGTCATACACATAGACCCAGTTGTAGCCGCCCTGGGGGGTGGGCACGCCGTAAAAGGGCAGCACGCGGCCGCGGGCCAGCACCGCCACGACGGTTCCGCCGGGGGCCAGGCGCAGGTTGGTGCCGCCCAGGGTGATGCGCACGGAGGCGTTGGTGGGCCCGGCGGTGGGGGGCGTGGTGGGCACGGGCGGGTTGGTGACCGTGCCGCCGGTCACAATCTGGTAGCAGTCAGAGCGGATGTAGCCGGTGATGTTGCGCCGGGTGTCCACCACCTTCGCCCAGGTATAGCCGCCGGCAAACACCGGCGCGCCGGTGAAGCTGAGCACTTCGCCGATGGGGTACTGCCAGATGGAGGTGCCGCCCGGCTCCTTGCGCAGGTTGGTGGAGGTCTTGGTGATTGTCAGGGTGCCAGACTGGGGCAGGTTGTCCGGCGCGTTGGTGGCCGTGGGGGCCGCGGTGACGACAGGCGCCGCGGTGGGCACGCTGCCGGTCACGATCTGGTAGCAGTCCGAGCGGATGTAGCCGGTCAGTTTGCGCGCGCTGTCCTCCACGCGCAGCCAGGAGTAGCCGCCCAGGGTGATGGGCGCGCCAAAGAAGGGCAGCACGGTGTCCTTGGGGTATTGGTAGAGCGACTTGCCGTCGGGATTGTCGCGCAAATTGGTGTTGGTCTGGGTGATTTTCAGGGTTCCCTGCGGGGTCTGCGGGCTGAAGGTGGCCTGGGAGCCGGTGGAATGGGTAGCGGTGGGCGCGGCGGTCTGCAGGTAGCTGGCCAGCTCCGTGGGGCTTAGCACCTGCAGGTGGTCCTGCTGCAAAAAGCCGGTGTACTCATTGGCCACGGACACCTTGTACCAGGGGTTGGTGGCGGTGGGGAAGGCCAGCACCGCCACAAACTGGTCCTTGACCAGGGCGGTGAGGCTGGTGCCGCCGGGGGTCTCGCGCAGGTTGGCACCGGCCACGGTGACCAGGCCGTAATCCCCCTGCAGCGCCGGGGTGTTGACAGGCGCCGCGGTGACAACCGGCGCCGTGGTGACGACGGGGGCGTTGGTCACGGGCGCCGCGGTGGCGGCGGAAAGCGGCGGGTAGGGCTGGGGCTTGTTCACAAGCCAGGCCGTCTCCTCCTCCTGGGTCAGCATGCGGAAGAAATCCCCGCGGATGTAGCCGACATAGGTGCGGTTCATGGCGACGGGGATGTTGGCCTCCACCTTGTACCACTTGTAGTTGTTGGCGGTGACCTCATCCAGCACCTTGGCAATCCAGCCGCGGTCCAGGTGGTCCCAGTAGTCACTGCCCGAGGTGGCCTTGCGGAACAAGACCTTGTCCCCGGTGACCACGCCATGGGTGACCTCTGCCAGAACGGGCAGCATCCCTGCCATCAGAACAAGCGCCAGCAGGGCGCTCAGCACGCGGCGGAGGCCTGTCCTCCCGGGTTGATGAACCATGCGCATGCGATCTTTCCTCCAGACTTTAGGCATCAAAAAACATTGGTAACAATTATCTATCAGACAGTCTATTACAAAATCATTACGAGGTCAAGCAAACCTTGTAAGATTCATGGGTTTTCCGTCCGGGAACTTCAATTGCTTGCGGGAAAAAGACAAAGTGGCATATAATATGAAAAAACATGGTTCATCAAAGGAGGCACCCATGGCATTTGATCAGCTGTTGGCGCAGTGGAAGCACCTGGCGCGGCACGAGGATGACCTGACACAGGAATACGAAAGCATCGTGGGCGATGGCAAGGCCATTGAGGACCGCTTCTACCAGGACCTAGCCTTTGGCACCGGCGGGATGCGCGGGGTGATCGGCTTTGGCCGCAACCGCATGAACATCTTCACCATCCGCCGCGCGGCCGCGGGCCTGGCCGATTATCTGCTAAGCGACGACGAGGTCAAGCAGAAGTCCGTCGCCATCGGCTTTGACTCGCGCAAGTATTCCCAGCGCTTCGCGAAGGAAACCGCGCTGGTGTTGGCGGCGCGGGGCGTGAAGGCCTACCTCTTCCCCAGCCTGCGCCCTGTCCCCCTGCTGTCCTTCGCTTTGCGCCACCTTCACACCGGGGCCGGCGTGGTCATCACCGCCAGCCACAACCCGCCCGAGTACAACGGCTTCAAGGTCTACGCCGAGGACGGCGCCCAGCTTTCCCCCCGCGCGGCGGACGGCGTGACCGAAAAAATCCGCAAGCTCACCTTTGAGGAATGCCTGCCCATGGACGAGCAGGAAGCGAAGGAAAAAGGCCTGCTCACCATCATTCCCAAAGAAGTGGACGAGGCCTACAACGCCATGGTATTAAAACTCATGGTCTGCCCGGACAAAGCCAGAAAAGCGGGCAAGGACCTCAAAATCGTGTACACCCCCCTGCATGGCGCGGGCAACCTGCCCGTGCGCCGGGCGCTCAAGGACGCCGGCTTTGAGCATGTATCGGTGGTGCCCGAGCAGGAGCTGCCCGATTCCAATTTTTCCACCGTCAAATCCCCCAACCCGGAGGACCCGGCCGCCTTCACCATGGCCATCCCCCTGGCCAAAACAGTGGGCGCCACCCTCATCATGGGCACGGACCCGGACTGTGACCGCCTGGGCTGCTGCGTGATGGACAAGCAGGGCAGCTGGCACACCCTGACGGGCAACCAGATCGGCTGCCTGCTGCTGCACCACATCCTGTCCGCGCTGAAAGACCAAAACAAGCTGCCCGCAAACGGCGCCGTGGTGAAGTCCATCGTGTCCACCGCCATGGCCAACACCCTCTGTGAGGACGTTGGCGTCACCCTGTTTGAGGTGCTGACGGGCTTTAAATTCGTGGGCGAAAAAATCCAGGAGTTTGAGGAATCCGGCAGCCACACCTTCCTCTTTGGCTTTGAGGAGTCCTTTGGCTACCTCTCCGGCACCAGCGTGCGCGACAAGGACGCGGTGAACGCCGCCCTGATCCTGGCCGAGGCCGCCAGCGCCTGCCATCTGGAAGGCATCACCCTCTATGAGCGCTTACAGCAATTGTACGGGCAATATGGCTACTTCGCGGAGACCACCCACGCCGCCACCTACAAGGGCAAGGAGGGTGCCGACAAAATCAAGGCCATCATGAAGGAGCTGCGCCGGGAGGCCCCCAAAGCCATCGGCGGGCTGAAAGTGCTGGTGTCGCGGGACTACTTAAGCGGCATCCAGGTGGAGAACGGTGTGGAAACAAGCCTTGGCTTCCCGCCCAGCGACATGGTCTACTTCAAGCTGGAAAACAACGCCTGGCTGTGCGCCCGGCCTTCGGGCACCGAGCCCAAGATCAAGTTCTACGGCGGCGCCATGAACCGTGACAGCATGGCGGAAGCCCAGGACGCGGTGAACAAGCTGGTGGAGGCCTTCATCGCGCTGTCTGAGTAGTTTGCTGGCATCATATTCAACATCAAAAAGGCACGCTGTGACTGGCGTGCCTTCTTAATACGTATGCTTTTTTATTCCGACACGCGCACCGGGAGGATCAAGTAGGTGTACTGGTTCCCACTCACCGGGCAGACCACGCAGGGGCTGACGTTGGTGTTAAAGCGCATGGACAGGTCCGGGGTGTCGATGTTTTTGATGACTTCGTTTAGGTAATTGGCGTTGAAGGCGATGTTGAGCGGGTTGCCGTCAAAATCAATGGCGATCTGCTCCGTGGCGTCGCCCTTGTCCGCCAGGGCTGAGATGGTGAGGGCCTGGTCCTCCAGTTTCAATTTCAGCAGGTTGTTGCTGCCCTCCCGGGCGATCAGGCTGGCGCGCTGGATGGCGGAGGCAAGCGCCGCGCGCTCCACGCGGATGGCCGTGGGCCAGGAGGTGGGCAGGATCTGGCGGTAGTTGATGTAATCACCCAGAATCAGGGGGGAGTACTCCTTGGTCATGTCAAAGGCCACCATCATGTGGGTGCGCGAGAGGGTCAGGGTGATGGACTGGTCGGAATCCCCCAGCATGCGGGCGATGTTGCCCACCAGGGTGCCCGGCAGGATGTAGGACAGCACGTCCTTGCCGGCAGGCATCTCATGCTTGCAGTAGACCCTTTGCATGGCCAGGCGATAGCCGTCCAGGCAGGTGAAGCGCACTTCATCGGCGCTGGTTTCCATCAGGCAGCCCGTCAGGATGCGGCGGGTTTCATCTGTCGCGATGGCGAAGATGATGCTGCGCACCGCGTTTTTAAACTGGGTCTGGCTGATGCTGGTGACCGACTCCGCCTCCACCTCGTTGATGTCGGGGAACTCATCCGCCGCGAACAGCACCAGACGGGTCTTGGAGCCGCGGTTGCGCACGATGGCGGCCTCGTTGCCCTGGGTGTCCAATTCCACATTGCCTTCCAGGTTGCGCACCAGTTCCCCCAGCAGCCGGGCGGGCAGCAGCGCGCTGCCGTCCTCGCGGACTTCGGCGGGGATGATGGACTGGATGGCGATTTCGCCGTCGGTCACCGTCAGGCGCAGGCCTTCTTCCAGGGTCTCCAGAAAGACACCTTCATGGTAGGGTTTGATCACACGGGAGGGCAGCGCGTGGCTGACCATGGACATCCCGTGGTTGAAATCACTGGCATTGAAGGCGACCTTCATGTTTTCCTCCTTGCGCGGGCGGCGCGTGGGCACCGGCCTCTTGTTTAGTAGCAGTACTATCAATAAAGCAGTAGTAGTAGTAGGGGCTGTGGATGCTGTGGATAAGCCCGGTACGCGGTTGCGTGCCTTGAAAACTTGTTCTCCTGGCCCTGTGGGCAAGCGCGCCCTGCCTGTGGATGGCTGTGGATGAATCCGCCGCTTGGGGGCATCCTGCGCGCAGCAGGCGCGATTTCTCCGACAGCCTGTTGCGAAACCGTCAGACCATGCATGGAAGGGGGGGCGGCTTGCCTCACAATTTGTGAGGGCATCCACAGGATTTTGCCCTGTGGAAAACTTTGTCCCGGGATGGTTTCATCAGGAGCCGCTTTATGTTCACGCCTTCCCGGGAAGACTGTCCCGGGGCTTTTGCACAGCTTGTTTACAGGGACAGCTTGCTGGCTGCGGCGCGGTCCAGCAGCACCGTGACATCCTTGTGGGCGCGAAGGATGGAGGCGGGTACCTGGGGGTCGATGTCGCCTTCCACCATTTTTTGCACCACCTCGGCCTTGCCTTCGCCCAGGGCGATCATCAGGATGCTCCTGGCCTCCATGATGGTGCCGATGCCCATGGATAAGGCCTTGCGGGGCACCTGATCCTCTGAATCAAAGAAGCGGCGGTTGGCCTTGATGGTGGAGGGGGTCAAATCGACCAGGTTGGTGTCATACACAAAGTGGTCGGAGGGCTCGTTGAAGCCGATGTGGCCGTTGTTGCCGATGCCCAGCAGCTGCAGGTCCACCCCGCCGGCCTGGCGGATTTCCTCATCATAGGCCGCGCATTCCTTCTGGTGGTCTTTATTGAGGCCATCGGGCAGGCGGCTTTGCTTGATGTTGACGTGGTCAAACAGGTTGCGCTTCATAAAGGCCACATAGCTTTCCGGGTGGCTTGTGGGCAGGCCTTCGTACTCGTCCAGGTTAAAGGTGGTCACCTGGGAAAAATCCAGGATGCCATCCTGATGCAGCTTGATCAATTCCTTGTAGGTGTCCACCGGGGTTCCCCCTGTGGCCAGGCCCAGCACGGAATCCGGCTTTTTAAGGATCTGGGCGGAAAAGACCGCGGCGGCGGCGCGGGCGACCTGGGCGGGTGTGTCAAACACATGTACGATCATTGGTTTTCATCCTCCTTGCTCGCCTGATTATACCATAGCTTGGCCTTTGTAAGGAACCTTTTGTTGGCGCTTTGCCCGGCTGATTTTTTTGTGGTTCGCGCGCGCTGTCGCCGCGGGAAATCATGTTATACTGATGTGACAAAACGCGGAGGAAACGACATGAACACGCAGATTATGAAGGCGGCCAGCCTGACGGAACTGGGGCTTTCCGCCCAGCCCATCCTGGATTTTATGGAACAACATCAGAAGCTGGGGCTGCACGCCCTGGCCGTGGTGCGCGGCCACAAGGTGTTCACCCTTTCGGTGAAGCCATATAAGGACTCCTTCCCCCACACCTTGTTCTCTTTGTCCAAGAGCTTTTGCTCCATGGCCGCGGGCATCGCGGTGGGCGAAGGCCTGCTGTCCTATGATGACAAACTGACGGAGGTAATGAAGGACGAGCTGCCCGAAACCTATGACAAGGCGCTGGACCAGATCACCCTGCACCATTTGCTGTCCATGTCCTCGGGCCTGGATGAGCGCAGCGACCATGAAATCCGCTCCAGCCTGGACTGGGTGAAGGCCGCGCTGTCCTATCCCCTCAAGCGCAAGCCGGGCACCACCTTCCACTACAACACCATGGGCACCTACCTGGCCGGCCGGATGGTGAGCAAGCGCGCCGGGCAGACCCTGCGGGACTACCTGCAGCCCCGCCTGTTTGACAAAATCGGCATCGCAAAACCCCAGTGGGACTGCTGCCCCCTGGGCCACAACACGGGCGGCTTCGGGCTGCACTTGAGCGTCCTGGACATCGCCCGCGCAGGACGTTTGCTGCTGGATGATGGCCTGGTGAACGGCGAGCGCGTGCTGCCGGAGGAATACTTGAAGCGCGCCACGGTCAAGCAGATTGACAACAGGAACCCCGAGGAAAAAGACCCCTACCCGGACTGGTCGCAGGGCTATGGCTACCAGTACTGGATGTCCCGCCACGGCCGCTACCGCGGGGACGGGATGTACGGCCAGGTGATGATGGTGGACCAACAAAACAAGCTCTGCCTGTGCGTGACCGCGGGCACCAATTTGATGGGCGATGAGTTGGACGCCATCCACACGGCCATGAACCAGCTGGTCAAGCTGCCCCCGGACGCCGCGGCGGACAAAGCCCTTGCAAAGAAAATGAACACCTATGAAATCAAGGCGCCCGCGGACAAGGGAGAGGCCGTCACCCTGGAAGGCACCTATTTGCACAAGGACGGCAGGACGCTGCGCCTGGAGACCCCGGATGACAAGAGCCTGCGGGTCTTCCTCCGCTACCCGGACCATGACTTCACCCTGGCTTTCACCTTTTGCCGCGGGGACAAGCCCCACCATGGCGAGTTCTTCTCCTTCGCCAAGGGGGAGCGGCCCCAGGGCTATGAAGGCCGCTTTGGCGTCAGCCGCGGCGTGGTCACCGCCCAGGCGGTGATGAAGGAAGCGCCCTACCAGGTCAATTTAAAGATTAGCCCGCAAAAGAACGGCATCAAGGTGACCTCCGACAGCATCGGGCCCGACAGCGGCACCTGGCACTTTGAGAAGGTGGGCGCCTGATGGCCGGCAGCATCTGGGTGCGTGAAATCAAGCGCAACAAAATCAAGCGCGACATCGTGGTGCCGTGCGCAAACCACGACTGGGAGCAGGCGCTGTCGGAGGCCTGCCGGGCGCTGGACATCGCCATGCCCCTGGTGGTGGCCCGCCACCAGAAGGACTTTGAGGACTTCCGCCAGCTGCGTTTTTTGCCGGAGCATTTTCTGGAAGGTGTTGCCTTTGACCGCCTGGAAGTGGAATACTTCGACCCGGACGAGAAAAAGAGCAGACCATGAGGCACGTTCCCCAAGCCACCATGCAGGACCTTGACCTGCTGACCTACCACCAGGCCTGTCTAGCCCCCTGCGATGAGCCCTATGACGCAAACCGCTGGCTGTATGTGCCGCCTTTTTACACCGAATACCGCTATGTGCTGGGCACGGTCGGCCAGAACCCCCTGCTGTGCATTGGATTGAACCCCTCCACCGCCAAGCCGGACAAGCTGGACCGCACCCTGCAATCGGTGGAGCGGGTGGCTGCGTTTAATGGCTTTGACAGCTTCCTGATGATGAACCTCTACCCACAGCGCGCCACGATGCCCCGTGACATGGACCAGGCCTTCAGCGATTTTCTGCACCGGGAAAACTTGAAGGCCTTTGCGGATTTGCTTCAGAAAACCCGCACCGTGTGGGCCGCCTGGGGCGCGGTGATGAAGACCCGGCCCTATCTTTCCCAGTGCGTGCGCGGCTTTTTGGACGCGGGCAGCGACCCGGGCATCCGCTGGGTGACGGCAGGGCAGAAGTCCAAGGACGGCCACCCCCACCACCCGCTGTACCTGAAAAGCCAAAGCAGCTTTGAACCATTTGACATCCTGGCATACAGCCAGCATCTGGAGGAATAGGGCCATGGAACATCTGCGCAGCATCAACACCAGCCTGGAGTGCACCCGGGCGCTGTACCAGGATGTGTTTACCCAGGAGCAAAAGCGGCTGGAAGGCGCCCTGTGGCTTGAAAAAAGGACCAGCCTGCATGTGCTGGGGCAGGAGCTGAAGCCCGCAAGCCGGGTATTGGACCTGGGCTGCGCTGCGGGCGTGTATGCCCTGCCCCTGGCACGCTCTGGTCACAGCGTGCTGGCAGTGGACCTGGTGGATCACCACATCCAAAGTCTGAAAGAACAGCTTGAACCCGGCATGGCGCTTGAAGCGCAGGTGCTGGATGCGCAAAGCGCGGTGGACATGCAGGCGGATGCCTCCTTTGATGCCGTGCTGTGCCTGGGGCCCATGTACCATTTGGTGACAGAGCAGGAGCGCGTCCAGTTGCTTGAAGGCTGCCTGCGCGTGGTCAAGCCCGGGGGCAAGGTGTTTTTGTCCTTCATCAACAACGATTGGGTGATTGCCACCATGACGCTGGACAACGGGGAGGATACCTCCTACATCACAATGGGTGATTATGATAAGGCCAGCTTCCGCTGTAAGGACTTTCCCTTTGTGTTCCATACCCTGTCCCAGGCGCAGGCAGAAATTGAACGGGCCGGCCTTCAAATCTCCCGGCGCATCAACAGTGACGGCCTCAACGAATTGTTTCGCTGCCAGTTTGCCGCCTTTTCCCCGCAGGAGAAGGACGCCTGGTTTGCCTACCACCTGAACCTGTGTGAACAGCCCCACCACCTGGGCGCCTGCAACCACTGGCTGTTTGTCTGTGAAAGGACATCAATATGATTCCGCAAGCGAAAACCCTCACCCTGCGCGATGGCCGGGAAGCGGTCCTCAAAAGCCCGGAGGTTTCTGACGCCGCGTCCATGCTGGACTTCCTGAAGAAAACCGCCGGGGAAAGCAACAACCTGCTGCGCCGGCCGCATGAGGTCACCTTGAGCCTGATGGAGGAAGCGGACTTTCTGCGCCAGCTGCTGGACGATCCACGGCGCTTCATGCTCAACGCCGTGGTGGGCGAGGACCTGGCCGGCAATGTCTCCGTTTACCCCGTGGGCACGCGGGAAAGGGTGCGCCACCGCGCCGGTGTGGGCATCGCGGTGCGCCAACAGTACTGGGGCCAGGGTCTTGGCAAGCGCCTGATGCAAGCGGCGACGGAGCAGGCCAGGGAACTGGGCTATGAGCAGCTGGAATTGACCGTGTACGCCGACAACGCGCGCGGGCTTGCCTTGTACAAAGCGCTGGGCTTTGAAACCTGGGGGCACACCAAAAACGCCTGCAAAATGGATGACGGCAGCTACCGGGATGATGTGTACATGGGCTTGTTCCTGTAACGCCGGCCCGCGCGATTCCGCTTTCGTTTCATACAGCATCGCATATCAAAACAAAGAGGGTGCCCGTTCAACCGCAGGCACCCTCTTTTGTGGTTTGGGATTCTTATTCTTCTTCCGCCATGATCATCCAGTTGAAGCCAAACTTGTCCTTGACAATGCCATAGAGGGGGTTGAAGAACACCGGCTCCAGCGGCATCATGATTTCGCCGTCCTTCGCGAAGGCCTCAAAGGTCCTGCGCAGCAGGCCGTGGTCCTTGTGGGAGAGGTTGAGGTAAATGGCGTCGGTGGGCACGGGGGTCTGCCCGGGCATTTCATCCGACAGCATCAAATCCCCCGCGAAGGTCTTGATGTTGGCGTAGGCCACCAGGTGGCGCTGGTCCTCGGGGAAGTATTCCTGGTCGTCCTGGGGCATCTCGTCAAAGCGCATCACATAGGGCGCGGGCGCGTCAAACAGTTTGGTGTAGTACTCGATGGCCTGGCCCGCGGTGCCCGGGAAATTAAGGTAGACGGTGATCATGGCTTTTGTCCTTTCAAAGCAAAAAAAATGGCGGCTCTTTCAAACCGCCAAAAATATACCCACATATTTTGTTCAAAATTTAAAATTCCTGCCCGGACAACCATTCCGCAACCTGCCGCAATTCCTCGCCGCCATCCATCAGCCTGTCCGCCAGGCTTTTTGGCGTGAACGCCGCGCCTTCCAGGGCTTGCTCCAGGCGCTCCGCCAGGTCCGGGTCGTTGGCGTCGGTAAAGCAGCGGGCCTCCGCCACCTGGCCGCCTTTGACCGACAGCAGCAGTTCCACCCCGCCAAAAGGAAAGCGGGCTTCCAGCGTCAGGTCAAAGCGCGGGGTCTTGCCATAGGTCCAGTCCCAGGCGCGGTACTTGTCCTGGAAGGCATAGACCTGGTTTTGGTCCAGCTCCTCCTGCCAGTCCAGGGCTTCCGCCTTGCCGTACTCCTGCTCAAAGGCGGCGAACAGGGCGGCGATCAGGGCGTCCAGTGTGATGTCCGGGGCCAGGTCCTTTAAATTCCCCACCCGCGCGCGGACGGATTCCACGCCCTTTGCCTGCAGCTTTTGCTTGGAGGGCTGCAAATAGCGCCCCAGCAGGGCCTTGTCCACCGCCATCAAGATGGTGCCGTGGTGCAGGCTCATGTCCGTGGTGTGGCGGAAGGCGTTGCCGGAAATCTTGGCGCCGGAGTCAGACAGCACGATGTCGTTGCGCCCGGAGGCCTCCGTCTTGATGCCGAAACGGGCGACGGCCTGCTGGATGACCTTCAGCTGCCGTGACACGTCGTATAATTTCTTGGGCATCACAAAGGAAAAATTGAGGTTGCCCAGGTCGTGGTAGACCGCGCCCCCGCCGGTGGTGCGGCGCACCAGGGTGCCGCCCTCCTGGGTGAGCAGCTCGCTGCGGCACTCCTTCCAGGCGTTCTGCCCGCGGCCAATCACCACGGTGTGCGCGTTTTGCCATAAAAAGAGGGCGGGGGTGCCGCCGTTTTTCAGCAGCAGCGCTTCCTCAATGGCCAGGTTCAGGGTGGGGTCGGTGTTGTTGGTGAAAAACGTTCTGCTGTTCATGGCATATCCTTTATTGTAATCCGGGGAAACCAACAAAATGATACACGATGAGCAGGGCTTGCACAATGAGCAGAAAAGGAAGCCCAAGGGCAAAGCGTTTCTTGCGGGTTTTGTGTTGAAAGGCCAGCATGACCACAAGCCCGCCCAGTGCCCCGCCAAAGACGGCGCACAGCAGCAGGGTTCTTTCCCTGACGCGGTATTTCTTCTGAAAGGCACGGCGCTTGTCCACGGCGAACAGGATGAAGGTGACCAGGTTGATGAGGACCAGGTACATCAGGAGGAGTTTCAGCAGCATGGCATGCAAAGCGTCCGTCTTGTAGTGCAGGTATTCTCAGGACAATTGATTAAGGTGTTCTTGACAGCGATGGAAATTCGAGTGAGCGGCCAGACCAAGAGCAAGAGCATCAAGTGACCAGGCGTACTATCAATGTTACGTGAGCGAGCAAGCCCGATTTCTTTTGAGTTTTCTTCATAAGCGTGGTATTATTAAACAACTGCATATATTGCCGCCATTCCTGTCAATGGATTGATACTCGTGCGCCTATTGCAGTATGAGTTGGCTAGCAACAAAATGAGAAACATCGACGATGATGTTAGGAGATATTGCGTGACTGAAAACAACCAGGTCAAGTCCCGCGAACGGGTCCAGAAGCACGCGGAGGTGTTCACGGCTGAACGTGAAGTGAACGCCATGCTGGATTTGGTCAAGCAGGAGACCGAGCGCATCGAGAGCAGATTTCTCGAGCCTGCCTGCGGTGACGGAAATTTCCTGGCCGAAATATTGCGCCGTAAGCTGTCTGTGGTGTATAGAAAATATCGCCGCAAGCCTTCGGATTATGAAAAATACAGCCTGCTGGCGCTCAGCAGCATCTATGGTGTGGAACTGCTTGAGGACAACACAGTTACTTGTCGTGAGCGTTTGTTTCTCATATGGAACGAAGCTTACAGCGCTGTGTGCAAAAAGAGCCGCCTGGCAGAGGCTTGTAGGGAAACTGCTCACTTTCTCTTGGAGAGAAATATCCTCTGCGGAGATGCTCTGAGCCTTTTAGGCAGGGATGATCAACCCCTGGTGTTTTCACAATGGAGCCTGATTGGCCGCCAGTTTAAGCGCGCGGACTATACCCTGGATGGGCTATTAAATGTTAAGCCAAAGCTTCCTGACCAGGTGCCCTTGCCCAAGGCCTCGCCGGCCATCAAGCAGAGCCTACCAAAGCAGGAACTTCTCATACAGCAAACCAGCTTGCTTGAGGGACTTGGCTTCGCCCCGGACAATGCACAAGCAGATAAAAAAGACGAGATAGGGGCAGAGCCTCCCTCCACATTACCGCCAACGGATGAAGAAGGCCGCCTTTTATTTGAGTATCCCCTGGCCGACTATTGGAGGATTGCTAATGAACATCAGTGCCATCAAAGCCCAGGATTATAATCCGGATATCCTGAACACTCTGGCAAATTTGTCCAGTGATGAGGTCTTCACCCCGCCGGAGGTTGCCAATCAGGTGCTGGACTTATTGCCCCAGGAATTATTCGGAAGCCCGGATACCACATTTTTGGATCCAGCTACAAAGTCTGGGGTCTTCCTTCGAGAGATAGCCAGGCGGCTCATGTCGGGCTTGGTAAAGGTGTTTCCTAATGAGCAGGAGCGGCGGGATCACATCTTCCAACGTCAGTTGTACGGTATTGCCATCACGGAACTGACCAGTCTGATGAGCCGCAGGAGCATATACTGCAGCAAGTTTCCAAATGGGCGGTATTCGGTGAGCAGGTTTGAGAATGTAGAAGGCAATGTCCGCTTCAAGCAGGATGAGCACCGTTTTATAAATGGACGTTGCGCTTACTGCGGTGCAAGTGAAACCCAATTCGGGAAGAATGTTCGTGAAGGTCTGGAATATCACGCCTATGAGTTTATCCATACCCTTAAGCCGGAGGAGATATTTGGAATGAAGTTTGATGTAATTATTGGGAATCCGCCATATCAAATAAGTGATGGTGGAGCTGCTGCAAGTGCAATGCCCATTTACCAAAAATTTGTATTACAAGCTAAAAAACTAGATCCACAATATTTGATTATGATAATCCCTTCACGATGGTTTGCTGGAGGTAAAGGCCTTGATAGTTTCCGGTCTGAAATGCTCCATGATAGAAGAATACGATACCTAGTGGATTTTCCTAATCCTAACGATTGTTTTCCTGGTGTTCCAGTTAAGGGTGGTGTATGTTACTTCATGTGGGATAAAAATCACCCTGGAGATTGTGAAGTTGTAACAGTCCGAGGAGAGCAATCATCGAGAATGAGCAGACCACTTCTTGAAGCAAACCAGAATGTTTTTATACGTTATAATGAAGCATTGACTGTACTTCATAAAATTGTCTCGAAAGGCGAAAACACCTTTGGTTCTTTAGTTAGTTCTCGAAAACCTTTCGGATTATCAAGTGACTTTAAGTCCTTTTCAAAGACAGGTGAAATACGACTGTACGCAAACAAGGCTACTGGATATGTTGCGCCAAAACAAATATTGCAAAACAAACAATGGATAAAACAATGGAAGGTTTATATAAGCTATGCATATGGAGCTGGAGAAGAATTCCCGCATCAAATACTTAACAAGCCATTTATTGGTGAGCCTGACAGCGCATGCACAGAAACATATTTATTAATTGGCCCTTTTGAAAGTATTGAGATATGTAAAAATGTAATATCTTATATATCAACAAAACTATTTAGGTTTTTAGTATTATTAATTAAAAACACCCAACATGCAACAAGCAGAGTTTATCAATTCGTTCCTCTCCAAGACTTCTCCAAACCTTGGACAGATGCCGAACTCTACGCCAAGTATAGCCTCTCGGAAGAGGAAATCGCCTTCATTGAAAGTATGATTCGGCCAATGGATGCGGAAGTTGGTGAACAGGATGGCTGATCAACTTGATCTGTTTGTAAGCGAAAAACCTCAAGCCAAGCCCATGGTGTATGCCTATTCGGATATCCATTATGAAGGAATGCTGAAAGTAGGTTACACTGCCGGGGATGTTCAAAAACGGGTGGCCCAGCAGTACCCCACTAAATTACCAGGCGGGATACCCTACAGCATTGTATTCCAGGACAGCGCAATCTATGAAGACGGCGGTGTATTCACCGACCATGACCTGCACCGTGTTCTGCGAAAAAGAGGCGTCCCAAACGTTGACGGGGAATGGTTTACCTGTACAACGGAACAAGTGAAGGCTGCCTACCTGGCATTGAAGCACAGACAGGAAAACGAGGAAAATCGCGACTGGGATTTTGCTATGCGCCCCGAGCAGCGGGAGGCGGTGGAGAAAACTGCCCTTTACTATCGCTCTGCCCGACAGGATTACCCGGGGCAGGCACCCAGATTTCTCTGGAATGCAAAAATGCGTTTTGGCAAGACCTTTGCTGCTTACCAGCTTGCTAAAAGGCTGGGATTCAAGCGTGTGCTGGTGATGACCTTCAAGCCCGCGGTGGAGAGCGCCTGGGCGGAGGACATCAAACGCCACCTGGATTTTTCCGGCTGGCAGTTTATCAGCAGGCCCAAAAACGGCAACGAAGCAGGAATGGATGAACAGTATGAGAAGGCCGACAAGACCCGGCCTATCGTATGCTTCGGTAGTTTTCAGGATTTCCTTGGGGTCAACAACCAGACGGGCGGCATCAAGGCCCGCAATGAATGGGTGCACGCAACCAACTGGGACATGGTGGTCTTTGATGAGTACCATTTCGGTGCCTGGCGGGACAATGCCAGAAAGCTGTTTGACCAGGAGGACGAGGATGCTTTTGATGCCCTGGACCTGGAGCAGTACAAAAAAGAAGAGGCCGACAACGCCTACAACGAAACCTTCCTGCCCATCACCACAAATCACTACCTCTTTCTATCCGGTACACCTTTCAGAGCGCTGAACACCGGGGAATTCCTGGAAGAGCAGATATACAGTTGGACATATTCGGATGAGCAACAGGCCAAGGCCGCCTGGGGTGATGCGCCGGATAACCCCTACCGCGCCCTGCCCCGCATGGTGATGCTCACCTACCGTATGCCGGAGGAGCTGCGCATGGTGGCGGAAAAGGGGGAGTTCAACGAATTTGATCTGAACCTCTTTTTCAAGGCCGAAGGCCGCGGCAAGAGTGCAAAATTCATCTATGAAGATGAGGTGCAGAAGTGGCTGGGGCTCATCCGTGGCGCCTACCTACCCGCCAGCATGGATGACATGAAGCTGGGCGGCAAGCCGGCGATGCCCTTCAGCGATGCCCGCTTGCTTAGTGTACTCAACCACACCTTCTGGTTCCTTCCGGATGTGGCCAGCTGTGAAGCTATGGCCAACCTGATGCGGCAAAGGCAGAATGTCTTTTACCATGAGTATAAAATCAACGTCTGCGCAGGCTACGGCGCGGGCATTGGCCTGCAAGCCTTGGGTCCGGTACGAAAAAGCATGGAAGAACCGCTTAACAGTAAATCGATCACCCTGTCCTGCGGCAAGCTGACCACTGGAGTCACCGTGAAACCATGGACCGGCATCTTCATGCTGCGTAACCTGCAAAGCCCGGAGACCTATTTCCAGGCCGCTTTTCGGGTGCAAAGCCCCTGGGAAATTGACTCCGGCGATGGGTTGACGGAGATCATCAAGCACAACTGCTATGTGTTTGACTTCGCCTTGGATCGTGCGCTCAGGCAGATTGCCGACTATGGAACCAGGCTGAATATCAATGAGCCCAATCGCGAAAAAGCCGTGGGCCAGTTCATGAATTTCTTGCCGGTGCTGGCGTACGACGAGGGGGTCATGCGATCGATCGATGCCGGGGAAGTGCTTGATATCGCCCTTCGCGGTACCAGTGCCACCATGTTGGCCAAACGCTGGGAGAGCGCCTTATTGGTCAATGTGGACAATGACACCCTCAGGAGAATCATCGCCAACCAGGCTGCTATGGACGCCATCATGCGCATTGAAGGTTTCCGCAGCCTGGGTAGCAGCATCTTGGAAACTATCATCAACAAGTCAGAATCCGTCAAGAAAGCAAAAAAGGAAAAAGAAAACCTTACGCCACCGGAAAAGAAGGAACTGACACAAGAGGAAAAGGAATATAAATCTCTGCGCAAGCAGGTGCAGGAAAAGCTCATTAAGTTTGCAACCCGTATCCCCATCTTCATGTACTTGACGGACTACCGGGAAGCATCACTGCAGGACGTCATCACACAGCTGGAGCCCGGGCTTTTTAAGGCCGTGACGGGGCTGGATGTGAAGGATTTCGAGCTGCTGGTCAGCCTTAACGTGTTCAACGCCAGCCTGATGGGAGATGCCATTTTCAAGTTCCGGCGATATGAGGACAGCAGCCTTACATATACCGGTATCAACCTGCACGAAGGTGAAAAGGTCGGCGGCTGGGACAGCAGCATCACGCGAGAGGATTTTGAGATGATGTTCGCCCAGCAGCAGGCCAGCATGGCTGTTCTAGAAAGGGCGATGGAGGATTTGAAGAATTTCCCCGCCACGTACGAAGCCGATAAGGATATTCAAGAGGAAGAAGAACCTGTTGTACCGGTTCAGAAGAAGACAGCCAGAAAGAGCACAAAAGCTGGGGTCGACTCAACCAGGAGCGCTATCGTTCCATCCACTTTTAGCCCATCGCAGGCTAAGTCTATTTCACAGAGCGATCTGCGGTTTGATTCATTCTCCCCCAGAAAACAGGAGCGTGGGCAGATGCAGAGCGTCCCAGTAAAAGATATGGTGCAATTTGCTTGGGTCAAGCCCGGTGTACAGGTGGAGCATCGGAAATTCGGGCTTGGCCGTGTCATCCGGATGGAAAGGGATCTTGCTGTCATCTCATTCAGCGGCGGTATTAAGAATATGGAGTACCCCGGCGCGTTTGAGCGCGGTATCCTAGGCAAGCCTGGCGAGGTATAGTAAGCTGAGGCAGTTGTTGGTATCCGCATAATTATCTTGTGTACATGTCAGTTTACGCAGCAGCCTTTTTCTTGAATTGTTATTTTGTTATGCATAGTAAAGTTTTCCGGGAGGGGGTACGGGGGAGGGGGCTTTTTCAAAAGCCCACCCCCCCGCTTCGTTTTTCCTATTCGGTTTTACGTCTCCAGGTCCCCGGACCTATCGGTCCTATCGTCCTCTCGGTCCCTCCGGCTCTACCCCGTCCTCAGACCCCGCGCTTGTTGTCGCGGAGCTGTTCCATCACCGTAAAATTCCTGGTGGGGACGTGGTCCTTGAGGGGCAGGAGGCGCTCATTGATGGCGTCCAGGATCCACTCCGGCTGCGGGAAGAATGACTCTTCCATCTCATGCGCGGGGGTGATCCAGTTGCGGGCGCCGACGACGACGGGCGGCGCGTCGAGGTAGTCAAAGGCCAGCTCGGTGATGGTGGAGGCCATCTGGCGCATGACGGAGCCGCGCTCGCAGGCGTCGCCGGTGATGATGACGCGGCCGGTCTTCTTGATGGATTCCACAACCTTGGTGTAGTCAAAGGGCACGATGCTGCGCGCGTCGATGACCTCGGCGGTGAGGCCGTATTTTTCCTTCAGCATGTCCGCGGCCGGCAAGGCGCGGTAGAGCGTGGCGCCCAGGGACAGGATGGTGACATCACTGCCCGCGCGCTTGATGTCCGGGTCGCCAAAGGTGATTTCGTATTCTTGTTCGGGCACGCCGCCTTCGTGGAACTGCTCGGCGACGTCGTAGATGCGCTGGCTTTCAAGGAAGAGGACGGGGTCAGTGCCGTTGAGGGCGGCTTGCATGAGGCCCTTTGCGTCATAGGGCGTGGCGGGGAAGACGATCTTGAGGCCTGGAATGTGGGCGGCCAGGGCCGACCAGTCCTGGGAGTGCTGCGCGCCGTACTTGCTGCCAACGGACAGGCGCAACACAACGGGCATCTTGAGCATGCCGGCAGACATGGACTGCCATTTTGATAATTGATTAAACACCTCATCTCCTGCGCGGCCCAGGAAGTCGCAGTACATAAGCTCGGCAATGGCGCGCCCGCCGGACATGGCGTAGCCCACCGCGGCGCCGACGATGGCGGCTTCGGAAATGGGGGAGTTAAAGAGGCGGTGGTAGGGAATGGCCTCGGTCAAGCCGCGGTAGACGGCGAAGGCGCCGCCCCAGTCACGCACGTCCTCACCAAAGGAGATGAGGGTGGGGTCCTCGTAGTACTTGTTGATGATGGGCTCAGCGATGGCGTCACGCAGTTGGTAGACGCGGTTTTTGGAGACCGGCTTGCCCTCGCTGTCCACATGGAAGCGCTCTTTTTTTACGATCTGCTGCACGCGTGGGCATTCCTCTTTTGGGAGAAGGGTCTCAGGCTTTCTGCCCTCATCAAAGGCGCGGATTTTCTGGTTTGAGAACATGAGATTGGCGATGTAGTCGGGGCTGGTGGTCTCAAGCGGGATGCGCGGGGAGACGCTGTCATCAATGGACAGCTTCAGGTTGCGCACCATGTCCTCAATGACTTTTTGCCAGATGCCGTCCAGCTCGTCCTGTGTAGCGACCTTGTTTTTGACCAGCTCTTTGCCAAAGGCCAGGATGCTGTCCTGGGCCTCCCAGGCGTCGATCTCCTCCTTGGTGCGGTAACTGGAGGAGTCCGATGGGCTGTGGCCGGAGATACGGTAGGTGATGACATCCAGGAAGACCGGGCCGTCGGACTTGGCCAGCGGCAGCTTGCGGCGGTAGGCGTCGATGACGGCCAGGGGGTTGTAGCCGTCCACGCGCTCGGAATGCAGGGCGTTGGGGGCGAGGCCGGCCGCCACGCGGGCCATCATGTCCTGGCCCATGGTTTCGCCCTGGGTCTGGCCGCCCATGCCGTAGAAGTTGTCGTTGATGTTGAAGATGAGGGGCATGCCCTTGAAGTCCTCGCCCCAGAGGTTCTTGATCTGGCCCATGGTGGACATGACCATGCCCTCCCAGACGGGGCCGCAGGCCAGGGCGCCGTCGCCGATGTTGCACACGACCACGCCGGGCTTGCGGTTGGACAATTTATAAAGGGCCGCGCCCGGGGCGATGGAGCCCGAGCCGCCCACGATCGCGTTGTTGGGGTAGATGCCAAAGGGCGTGAAGAAGGCGTGCATGCTGCCGCCCAGGCCCTTGTTGAAGCCGTTTTCGCGGGCGAAGGTCTCACACATCATGCCGTACAGCAGGAAGTTGATGCCGTTTTCCTTGACGGACTTCTTGCTGTCCTTGATGACGCTGTAGGTCTTGCCGCCAAAGAAGTTTTCCATGATGCCGGTCAGTTTTTCATCGTCCAGAATTTGGATAGAGCGCATGCCCTTGGCCAGGATTTCGCCGTGGCTGCGGTGGGAGCCAAAGGTGTAGTCATCCAGGGTGAGCAGGTAGGCGGCGCCGACATAGGCCGCTTCCTGGCCGATGCCCAGGTGGGCGGGGCCGGGGTGGTTGTAGGGCACGCCCTGGTACTCGCCCTTGGTCTTGATGAGGTTGAGCATGGTTTCAAACTCGCGGATGACCACCATGTCGCGGAAGATGTTGAGGAACTCGTCCTTGGTGTAGTTTTTCAGCTCGTCCTTGAGTTTTTTGTTGTAGGTGTTGACGGGGATCTCCGGCGTGGTGAGCACACCGGCCTTGCGGACGAGTTCGGGGGAGACGCTTAGTTGCTTGCTCATTTACTACCTCTTACTCCGTGTACGCGAAGACGGCTTCGCGGATGATTTCGGCGACCGTGGGGTGGGGGAAGACGATTTTCTTGATCTGGCTCAAGGTGAGGCCCATCTCGATGTAAGTGCCGGCGGTGATGATGAACTCGCTGGCGTAGTTGGACAGGGCCTGCAGGCCCAAAACGCGCTGGCTGCCCTTGTCCACAATCAGCTTCATGATGCCGTTGCCGCCCTCGTTCTCGGCCAGGTAACGCCCGGAAAAACGCATGGGCAGCTTCACCACGGCGCAGTTGAGGCCTTTGCGTTTGGCGCTGTCCTCGGTCTCGCCCACGCTGGCCAGCTCCGGGTTGGTGTATAGCACCGCCGGGATGGCGTCATAGCGCATGCGGTCATGTTGCCCCAGGATGTCGCTCACGGCCACCTCGGCCTCGCGGTAGGCGGTGTGCGCCAGCATGGAAAAGCCGGTGACATCGCCCGCGGCGTACACGCCGGGCTGGTTGGTGCGCATTTTGTCATCCACGGGGATGGCGCCGCGCTCCACATTGACGCCGATGCTGTCCAGGCCCAAATTGGCGGTGTTGGCGCGGCGGCCGATGGACAGCAGGACCTTGTCCGCCTCCACCAGCTTGCTTTCACCCTGGTGCTCAAAGCGCACGCCGTTTTGCTCAATCCCGGTCACGCGGCTTTCCAGGTGGAAGATGATGCCGCGCTTTTCAAAATCGGCCTTCAGCAGGGCGACCAGCTCCTGGTCGTTCTCGCCCGCGATGTGGTCCAGCATCTCCACCACCGTCACCTTGGTGCCGATGGAGCAAAAATAGGAGGCCAGCTCCAGGCCGATGACCCCGCCGCCGATGACGCACAGGGCATTGGGCACCGTCTTCAAATCCAGGATTTCACGGCTGGTCTGCACAAAACCGCTGTCCAGGCCTTCTTTCAAACCCGGAATGGGCGGCACGGCGGGCACCGAGCCGGTGGTGATGAGCAGCTTTTTGCCCGTCAGCACCTCGTCCCCGGCCTTCACGGTATAGCCCTCGTTGGTTTTGCCGGTGATGACCCCGCGGGCGTCAAACACGGTGACCTTGTTGGCCTTCATCTGGCTTTTGACGCCGGCCACCAGGGTCCTGACCACCTTGTCCTTGCGCTTGATGACGCTTTCGTGGTCGATTGTGAGCCCCTCGGCGCTGACGCCGTATTTGCTCCCCTTGGCGACGCCGTCATAGAGCTTGGCGGAGTACAGCAGGGTCTTGGTGGGGATGCAGCCTTCGTTGAGGCAGACCCCGCCCAGGGAACGCTCCTCAATCAGGGCGACGTTCAGCCCCGCGTGCCCGGCGCGCTCCGCGCCCAGGTAGCCGGCGGGCCCGCCGCCGATGATAATCAAATCAAAAATCATAGTCTCGCCTCCTTATTGCGCGATCAGCACGTCGATCTGTTCCAGCGCCGTGCACAGGTCCTTCAAGAAACGCGAGGCCGGCGCGCCGTCCACCGCGCGGTGGTCGTAGGTGAGGGACAGGCCCATCGCCGGGTAGGCGGTGAGGACGCCGTTCACGGTGCGCACCCGCTCCACCACGCAGTCAACGCCCAGGATGGCCACCTGCGGCGGGTTGATGATGGGGGTGAAGGACTCAATGCCCAGGCTGCCCAGGTTACTGATGGTGAAGGTGCCCTCGGTCAGCAGGTCCGGGTTGATGGCGCCGGACTGGGCGGCGGTGATGAGGTCCTTGGCGGCGAGGGACAGGTCCTTCAAATTCATGGTGTCCGCGTTGTACAGGGATGGCACCAATAGGCCGCGCGAGGTGTCCACCGCCACGCCCAGGTGGGCGTGGTCGTACTGGCGGATTTTGTCGCCCAGGAAGTGGGCGTTGAGGTCCTTGTGGCGCATCAGGGTACGGGAAACGGCAAAGAGGATGAGGTCGTTGATGGTGATGGCGTTCAGCCCCAGTTCCTCAGGGGACGCCTTCAGCCGCGCGCGCAGGGCCAGCAGCCTGGTGGCGTCAAAGCTGGAATTGTGGGTGAGCTGCGCCATGGTGGACAGGCTCTCGTGCATGGTGCGCGCGGTGACCTTGCGGATGTTGGACAGCTTGGTGTCCGTGTACGTGCGCTCCTCGCCTGTGACGGGCGCGGCAGGTGCTGCGGCGGTTTCGGGCGCCGCGGGTGCCGCGGTCAGGCCCTGCTCCTTGGCGGCAAAGATGTCCCGCTCTATCACCCGGCCATGGGGGCCGGTGGGCTGGGCGGCACGCGGGTCCACTTCCAGGCGCTGGGCGGTCATCCGGGCGCGGGGGGAGACGCCGGTCAGGGCCGCGCTGCTTATGGCGGGGGCGGCCTGCTCCGGCGCTTTTTCGGGCGCGGCCTTCTCTTCCGCCCTGGGGGCTTCTTTTTGTTCTTCCCGCGCAGGCGCGGAACCGGAAGTCAATTCCGTAATGTCTTCACCGGGCTTGCCAATGACGGCGACGGTGGTCAACACGGGCACATCGTCATCCTCTTCAAACAAGACAGCCAGCAGGGTGCCCTCTGCCTTGGCGGTTTCATCAAAGGAGGCCTTGTCTGTTTCGTAGGAAAACAGCACCTCGCCCTCCTTGACAGCATCGCCTGCTTTTTTGTGCCACTGCGTGATGATGCAGCTTTCAACCGACTGCCCCTGGCGGGGCAGGATGACCGGGTGTGCCATGTCATACTCCTTTCATATGAACCAAAGTGAGGCGGGGGTTGCCCCCCGCCTGAAAAAGTTTAGATCTTGTTGGCGCGGGAGAGCAGCAGGGCTTCCGCCTCCGCGTTCCACAGGCCGTTGGTCTTTTGCACCAGCTTGTGCAGTTCGGCGAACAGCGGCTCGGTCTTGCCCTTCTCCTCAAACTCGTCAATGGCCGTCAGCGGCAGGGAGATGTGGGTGTAAATCAGCTTCTTGCCGCCGGGGATCTTGGGCAGGTTGAGGGTGGTTTCCACCACCGCGTCCAGGCCGCCCACGTGGGTGATGAGGGCCGCGGGGTTGAGCCTGCCCTCGTTCATCATCTTGATGGCTTCCTTCATGTCGTCCACATTGCCGTGGGAGGTGGCGCAGACGTGGGTGCGCTTGTAGTGGACGTTGTAGAAGTTCATGGTGGCGGAAAACTGCAGGTCGGAGGGGCCGGCAAAGAAGTTGAGGCAGCCGTCCACCGCCAGGATCTGGTCGGCCTGCTCCACCAGGGGCTTGACCGGGGCGAAGACCAGCACGTCGTCAAAGCCGTGGTTGTTGCCGGTCAGGTCGCGCAGGTACTTCACGGGGTCGGGCAGGTCGCGGGTGTTGACGTAATGCAGCTGGATGCCCTGCTGTTTGGCGTATTCCACCGTGTAGATGGAGGCCGCGCGGTCCAGCCTGGCCTGGTCGATGTCGGTCACGACCAGCAGGCCCGGCTTGCGGTCGCAGTTGAGGGCATAGTCAATGGCGGCCAGGCCCATGGGGCCGACAGACGCCAGCAGCGCCATGTTGCCGCCTTCAACGATGCCCATGTCGTGCACATATTCGCCGTCGCGCGTGTGGTACATGGCGTGGAAGGAGGCGATGACACAGGACAGCGGCTCGGTCAGGGAGCCCAGGTAGTAGTCATTGGACTGGTAGGGCAGCAGGCAATCCATGATGAGGATTTCCTGGGGGATGGTGACGAAGGTGGCGTTGCCGCCGCACTCGGGGTAGGAATAGCCCGGCGCGTCCATGGAGCCCTTGTAGGAATGGGCGGGCTGGATGACGAAATTGTCGCCTTCCTTGTATTTGTGGGCCCAGTTCTTGCCCACCTTGACGATTTTTCCGCAAAACTCATGGCCGATCATGGTGGGGTTGGTGGCGACATCATTGGGCACGCGGGCGTGCTCGGCGCCCAGCTGGGCGGCCTTGTAGCTGCTCATGCAGATGGAGTCGGTGACCACCTCACAAATGACAGTGTCGTCCGTCATCGGGGACAGGTCAAACTCTTCCAGCCTCAGGTCTTGCTTGCCATAGATGCGGACTGCCTTGGTTTTCATGCGTTTTCTCCTTCATTTTCGTGTTTGATCAAGTCCCAGGTGGATTGAATCAGGTTTTCAAACTGCGGGTCTTCCATCTTTTTGATGACGAAGCTCTGCCGCAGGGAATTGATGTCCTCCCCGCTGATTTGCATCATACCATAGCGCTGGCACAGAGCGCGCAGGCGGTGCAATTGTTCCGGGGTGTTGCGGGTGGGCATGTAGGTCACCGCGCGGATGCCCGCCTGGTGCAGGGTCTCAAAGAGTTCATCCAGGAAGGCATCCTCAAAGCGCTGCGCGCGCTTGTCCCCGGTGACGGAGGCGGTGACATCGCCCAGGTAGGGGTAGGCTAGGATGCCGCCTGCTTTTTTGCAAAATTCTACGTACTCGTTTAATTTGGGGCATTCCTTGTCCGCCTTGATGTACACCTTGGGGATGAAATCCTTTTTCAGCGCGCCGATGCGGTCGTACTCCGTGAGCGCCGGCAAACCCGGCTCCTGCGCGCGGGCCAGGGCCTGCATCAGGTGGCGTTCGGTGACCGATCCCCCCTCGTCATAGCGTGTCAGGGGCAGCACGTCGCGCTCCAGGTTCAGGTCAAGACCGGTCAGTTCGTTGATGCGTTCCAGCATCGCCCGGTTGCGGTCATTGCGGTGGGCGCGCAGGGGAGCAAAATAGGCGTCCACCAGGGGGATATTTTTGTGGGGCAGGGCGTGCAGCACCATGTAGCTGACCCCCTCCTGGTCCGGGTTGTTGGTGCGCTTGCCCTCAAAGGGCGTGCCTTCCATACTGACCCGGGTTTCTATCCCGATGGTGACAGGCAGGTTTGCGATCTGCCCGGCTTTGATAAATTCGTCGGCGCCCGCGATGCTGTCATGGTCCACAATGCCCGCGGTGCACAGGCCCTCCAGCCTTGCCGCGAAAATGGCGGCAGACGGTGAATAGGGCGAGAAGGAGTACTGGGTGTGGATGTGGTTGTTGATGTAGCGCCGGTCGGCCTTCGGGAAGGCCGCGGTTTTCACGGCCTCCTTCAGCGTCTTAAGGCGCTGGGCCTTGTCCCCGGCGTTTAAGCGTTCCAGCAGCGTCAGGTCAATCATTTCAGCATCACCTGCCCGCCGGTCACCGGGATGGCCTGGCCGGTTTCGTAGGTCTGCTCCACCGCGTACAGCAGGGCCTTGGCCACGTCAGACGGCAGGCAGCCGCGCTTGATGAGGGATTTGCTTAGGTAGGACTGCTTGACATCCTCCACCGTCTTGGCGCCGGGCACCTTGCCGGCCTTCAGGTACTGCACAAACAGGCCCTTCTCCGGGTCGCTCCACAGGGGGCCGTCATAGTAATTGCCCGGGCAGATGGCGTTGACCTTGATGTTGTGGGGGGCCAGCTCCATGGCGAAGGACTGGACCAGGCCGATGCCGCCGAATTTGCCGCCTGCGTAGGCGAAGTTGCGGTTTGAGCCCTCCAGCCCGGATTTGCTGTTGATCTGGATGATGTCGCCTGAGAAATCCGGGTCAGCCTGGCGCTGGGCCTTCATGATGGCGGAGGCGTACTTGGCGCACAGGAAGAAGGCGGAATAGTTGACGGAGGTGACAAACTCAAAGTCCTTCAGCTCCATCTCATCCAGGCCGCCCGCCTTGAGCACGCCGGCGTTTGAGATAAACAAATCCAGGCCGTGGAAGCGTTCCACCGTCTTGCCGATCATGTCGGCGACGGATTGCTCATCCGCCACGTTGACCTTCACGGCATAGGCGCGCTCGCCCAATTCAGCGGCGGCCTGCTGGGCCAGGGCTTCGTTGAGGTCGGCGATGATGATGTACGCGCCTTCCTTGTACAGCTCCTCGGCGATGCCGCGGCCAAAGCCCTGGGCGGCGCCGGTGATAATGACCACCTTGCTGTGCAGCCTGCCGGGCCCTTCCTTGCGCCGTAGATGAATGCTCTGCTGGGCGATGCGCGCCCACTGGCTCATGTCAATCATGTGTCATCTCCTCCATGTACGCCAGCATCCTGGCATAGGCCTCATCCCAGGCCGCGGTGCGCTTTGGTTCGTAGACGGTGGTTTGCACGCTGCGGCGCACCACCTCCCGCGCCTGGTTCAGGTCCTTGATTTCGCCCAGGGCGATGGCCTGCAGCAGCGCGTTACCCATGGCGGCGCCCTCGGTGGGGCCCACAGTGGTGACCAGGCCTGTGCTGTCGGCGGCCATCTGGTTCAGCTGCAGGTTTTGGATGCCGCCGCCCACGATGTTGAGGCTGGTCACAGGGCGGCCCTTCATGTCCGACAGGCGCTCCACCGCCCAGCGGTATTTCAGCGCCAGGGATTCGTACACACAGCGGGCGAACTGGCCAATGGTCTCAGGCTCGGGCTGGCCGGTTTTTTTGCAGTATTCGCGGATTTTCGCGGGCATGTCCCCCGCCTTGTAGAAAGCCGGGTAGTCCGGGTCCAGGATGGAGCGGAAGGGCTCCGCCTTGACGGCTTCGGCCTTGATGTACTCCCAGTCCAGGGTCTCCCCGGTCTTTTTGGCCCAGTCGCGGCGGCATTCCTGCGCCAGCCACAGGCCCATGATGTTCTTCAAGGGGCGGTAGCCGCCCTGCACCGTGCCCTCGTTGCTGAAGTTGCTGTCATACACAAAATCGCTCAGCACGGGGGTTTTGCTCTCAAAGCCAAACAGCGACCAGGTGCCCGAGGAACAGAAGGCGAAATCGCCCTGCCCGGGGATGGCGGCCACCGCGCTGGCGGTGTCATGCCCGCCCACCGCGGCGTAGGGCACCAGCGGCAGGCCCAGCTCTTCTGCCAAATCTTTTCGCAGGCTGCCCCGCAGGGTGCCGGGCATGTCAATCTCCCGGAAGATGTGCCGGGGGATGTTCAGGCGGTCCAGAATCTCCCCGCTGAAGGCGCGGGTGCGCACATCCAGCAGGCCCGAGGTGGAGGCCATGGTGTACTCACTCTTTTTGACGCCCGTCAGCCCAAAACCCAGCAGGTCCGGCATGAACAGCAGGGTCCGGGCTTGCGCCAACGCAGGGTCCTTCTCCAGCACGCGGCGATAGAGCTGGTAGACGGTGTTGAAGTTGAGCGCGGCCAGGCCGGTGATGTCAAAGAACTCCCGCTTGCTTATCTTTTCCCAGGCGGCGTGCATCTCCTCGTCCCCGCTCATGCGGTAGGCGCGGGGGTTCTCAATCAGGTTGTCGTCTTTGTCCAACAAACCGTAGTCCACGCCCCAGGTGTCGATGCCAAAGCAGTCCGGGGTCATGCCCTGGTGTTTGGCATTGGCGAAGCAGGCCTTGAGGTTGTCCAGGATGTGCTGATAATCCCAGTAGCCCAGGGCGCCTTGTTGGATGAAGTTGTTGTCAAACCCGCCAACGGGTTGAAGGTCCATCCTGTTGCCGTCAAAGACGCCGAGGATGCCGCGCCCGTTGCTGGCGCCCATGTCAAAGGCCAGTAGGTTCAGCGTTTTCACAGGGTATCCTCCGCCACAAGCGTCGCGCAAGGGAAGTCCGCAAGGCGCGTTTCCTCCCCTGCAAGTGGAACAAAAACACCAGAAGAAGTCATCGTGATTGTAGCACAAAGCCCTGGTGCCATCAAGGCGGGCCCGCGCTGCCCAAGCCGTTTTGACTCGGCATGTTTCACGTGAAACAATGCACTTCCGGCCACGGTGAATTACTTGCCTTCAGCCAGGCTTTTGCGGTATTTCTCGCTCTCCCAGGAGGCGATGAAGGCGCGGGCGGCCTCCCCCATGGAGATGGGCGTTAAGCCATGGTTCACCAGCGTTTCCCGGATGAAGACCACCGCGCACAGGGTTTCTTCCAGGGTCTTTGCGTTTTTCTCCGGCAGCCTGATGTAGGTGACCCGCCCGCTTTCTTTGTGGATGTGGGCGGTGTGCCCCAGCACGCCCTGGAAGAAGACCAGCTGGTCGGGGTACATGGGCTCCTCCAGCAGCACCTGGATGGGGTGATCCTCCGTGGCCAGGCGCTCCTGCAGCCAGGGGGTGTCCGACTCAAAGCCCTCGGCGGTTTCCCTGACGCGCGGCAGGGGGAAGTCCCCTGCGTTCACGCCAAAATACTTCATAAAGCGCGCGTTGGCGTCCTCATGCAGCGCCAGGCAGTCCTCCGCGGTGTCCGCGTGGGCGATCAGCCCGTGGCTGCGCATCACCAGGATGGCGGGCTTCTTGCCGGTGCGCTCCATCACTTCCTTCATGGTGTCCCTGATGGTGAAGGTGAGCAGGGCGCCGGGGTTGACATAGGGCACCAGGGCGTAGGAATACGGCGCGTCCTTCAAAGCCTCCGCCACGACCTCCTCCGCCTTGTCGCAGCAGGCGGCCAGGTTGGCGTAGACACTGTGGGAGTGGGTGACAAAGGTGGAAAGCAGCGAGTGAAAGCCGGCCTCCACCGAGGGGCGCAGGGGCTTAAGGCCCGGAATTTCCCGCGTCAGCTCCTTGGCGCGCGCGGCGCCCGCGGCCTCGACGTCCTCAAAACCCGCGGCGTTGTGGCTCATGTAAAAATCGCGCAGGGCGTCGCCTGACAGCACGGCGTAGCCGCTTTGCGGCTGGACATCGCACAGGTGGTAGCCGGAGGCCTTGATGGCCATCAGCGCGCCATCCAGCTTCACCGAGGTGTTGCCGCCGCCGCCCTGGACGTAGTCCGGCCGTTTGCCCACTTCGCAGGACATCATGGAGAAGGCTTCCAGGTTTTCCTTGTGGTGGTTAAAAAACAATTCCATCGCAGTCTTCCTCACGGGCAGCCGGACTGCCCCGCAGGGCAGCCCGGCTGTCATTTTCTACCGGGTGTTCTACTTAATAGACATTCTTCCAGTCGTCGATGTTTTCACCGGTGAAGCGGAAGGGGTCGCCCACCAGGATGAAGGTGCCGCCGTCGCCGGCGTCCATGATTTCGCGCTCGCCCAGGCGGCCGGCGTCAAACTTCTCGCCCACGGCGCCGGTGATGTCGCCCTTGACCATGGCAATGGAAGCATAGGCCGCGGCGTAGCCCAGGTCAATGGGGTTCCACAGGAACATGGCTTCGCAGGTGCCGTCCGCCAGGTGGTCCGCCATTTCTGACGGCAGGCCCAGGCCGGTCAGCTTGATTTTGCCGGACATGCCCATGTCCTTGATGGCGACAGCGGCCGCGGCCACGCCCACGGTGGTGGGGGAGATAACGCCTTTCAGGTCCGGGTAGGAGTTGATCAGGCCCTGCATTTCCTGGTAGGACTTGTCCGTCAGGTCATCGCCGTAGACCACGGTGACCAGCTCGATCTTGTCATACTCGGGTTTTTCCAGTTCTTCCTTCATGTAGGCAATCCAGGTGTTCTGGTTGTCATGGGTGGCGGCGGCGGACAGGATGGCGATCTGGCCTTCGTAGCCGATCTGCTTGGCAATCTCTTCCACCTGCACGCGGCCGATGTTCTGGGCGACGGAGGGATCCACGTTCAGGTTGCGGCCGGCGGCCTCCACCTTGGAGTCCCAGGAGACCACTTTGATGCCCTTGTCCATGGCGGTCTGCAGCACGCTGACCACGCCCGCCGCGTCATTGGCGGAGATGGCGATGGCGTCCACTTCCTGCTGGATGTAGCCTTCGATGATCTGGATCTGGCCTTCGTTGGAGGAGTCGGCAGGGCCGTTGTGGATGAAGGTGAAGCCCAGTTCCTTGGAGGCTTCGTCAAAGCCGCGCACGCCGGCTTCAAAGAAGGGGTTGCCGGACTGTTTGTAGACCACGCCGATGGTGATGGGCTCCTCAGCGCCCACAGCCAGTGCCAGGCCCAGCAGCATCATCGCTGCCAGAATCAGGGAAAGAATCCGTTTCATGTGTTGGGGTCCTCCTTTTTTATTTCACAGGCTTGTGCCTGTGCAATCCAACTTATGTTTTTGCCAGCTCCAGGCGCTGGCGGCGCACGGTGCGGTATTTGTTGAGCATACCCAGCAGGTTGGGAATCAGCACCACCAGAATCAGCAGCAAGCCCACGGAGAGGTTGAGGATGAAGGCGTCGTTGTACAGCAGCATCAGGCCGTTTTTCAGCGCCGTCAGCAGCACCAGGGCCAGCAGCAGGCCCACCACGCTGCCCTTGCCGCCGGAGGTGGACGCCCCGCCCAGGACAGCCACGGCGATGGCCTGCATCTCAAAGCCCGTGCCGATGGTGTACTTGACCGAGCCCGTGCGCGAGGTGAGGAAGAAGCCGGCGATGGCCGCGAACAGGCCGTTGAGCATGAAGGCGGACAGCTTGATTTTGTCGGTGTGGATGCCGGAGAAGCGGGAGGCCGTCAAATTGGTGCCGGTGGCGAAATAGCGGTGGCCGGAGACGGTGTGGTGCAGCCAGAGGTGGTACAGCGGGAACACGGCCAGCAGGCACAGCAGCATCACCGGCACATCCAGGCCGAAGATGTTCACCAGGCCATAGCCCAGGTCCTTGGAAAACCAGGTGGGGAAGGAGCCGGCGGACTGGTCCTTTAAGATGATGTAGGCGATGCCCCGGTACAGGGTCTGCGTGGCCAGGGTGATGATCATGGGGAACAATTCCTTAAAGCGGATGACCAGCAAACCGTTGACCAGGCCGCACAGGACGCCGGTCACCAGCATTAAAACGATGCTGATGCCAAAAGGCAGGCCCTGCCCGGCCTTGTAGGTGACGCCCATCACGGTGGCGGAGAGGGCGGCGATGGCGGCGACGGAGATGTCAATATCGCCCAGAATCAGCACCAGCAGCATGCCCAGGGCCATGAAGCCCACGTCCACCATGTACACCCGGGTCTGGTTGAGCAGTTTCACAAGGGTGTAGTTATTGGGCTCCTGTACGTTGAAAAAGAGGAAGGTGAGCACAATCAGCCCAAACAGCAGCCATTCACGGCGCTTGAAGAAGGCGGGGATTTTGTCGGTGAACCTTACCATCACAGCCTCCTTTCCCGCAGCACGCGCTTCTCGTGCCCGCGCTTGATGTAGACATTGGTGACCACGGCGATCAAAATGACCGCGCCCTGGATGGCCTTCTTCCAGAACTCGGAATTGCCCGTGAGGCGCAGCATGGTGAGGCCATTGTTGATGACGCCGATGGCCAGGGCGCCCAGCAGCACGCCCAGAATCTTGCCAAAGCCGCCCGTGACGCTGACCCCGCCGATGACGCAGGCCGCGATGACGTACATCTCATAGCCCATGGCCATGTCCTGGGTGACCTTGTTGTCGTGGGAGGCATAGAGCATCCCGGCCAGGCCTGCCAGGGCGCCCATGATGACATGGGCCATCAGGGTGGTTCTTTTGGTGTCAATGCCGCTCATCTGCGCGGCCTCGCGGTTGGAGCCCACGGCGTACAGCCGCCTGCCCGAGCGCAAATAGGTAATGAAAAAATACAGCAGCAGGAAGGTGCCCAGCATGATCCAGACCTTGGAGTTGAAGCCCAGCAGGTTATGGCGGGTGAACTGGATGAAACTTTCTGACATGTCCTTGCGGTAGATGGCCTGGCCGGAGGACACCAGGTGGGAAAGGCCATAGATGATGTACTGCAGGCCCAGGGTGGCCACGATGGGCAGCACCTTGCCATAGGCGATGAGCAGGCCGTTGACCAGGCCGCAGGCCGCGCCCACCCCCATCGCCAGCAGAATCAGCACGATCAGGGGGGTGCTGGTCTTGATGGCCAGGGCGGTCTCCACGCCTTCCACCAGCGTGGTGGTCTCCACCAGCCCCAGGTTGTTTTTCATGAGGATGCCCGCCGTCATCGCCGACAGCGCCATGATGGCGGAGATGGAGATGTCGATGGAGCCCACCAGCAGCACGCACAGCATGCCCAGGGCCAGGATGATCATGATGGACGTGTCGCCCAGGATGAACTGGAGGTTGGAAAGGCTGGCGAAAGCCGGGTTGCGCAGGCCTACCAGAAGGACCAGCAGGATGATGACCAAGGTGAGGCCGGCCTCGCGGTTGCGCACCAGTTTCTTTAAAAAGCTCACGCGCTCACCTCCGCTTCCTTTGTCAGGGGCATGCCGGCCTTCAGGATGCCCTCGGGGCTGAAATCGGCCCGGTCGATGATGGCGGACACCCGGCCCTGGCGCATCACCACGGCGCGATCGCACATGGCCAGGACTTCCGGCATCTCGCTGGACACCATCAGGATGCCAAAGCCCTGCAGGGCCAGTTCGCACATGATCTGGTAAATGGCCGCCTTGCTGCCCACGTCCACGCCCTTGGTGGGCTCGTCCATCACCATCACCCGGGCGTTGGCGTCCAACAGCTTGCCCAGCACCACTTTTTGCTGGTTGCCGCCAGACAGCGAATCCGCGGTGTCCTTGCCCGAGCGCGCCTTGATGTTGAGGCGTTTGATGGTCTGCTCCGCCTTGTCCTGGATGGTTTTGCGGGAGATGAAACGGTGGCTGCGGCAGGTCTTGAGGTTGGACAGGGTGATGTTGTCCTCAATGGACCAGGGCAGCAGCAGGCCCTGCTTTTGCCTGTCCTCCGGCAGCAGAGCCAGCCCCTCCGCCAGGGCTTGGCCCGGGCGGTTGAAGTGCACATCACGGCCAAGCAGTGTGACGCTGCCGCTGTCGGGCTTGGTGACGCCGCAGATGGCCTCCACCACCTCCGTCCGCCCGGCGCCTACCAGGCCCGTCAGGCCCAGGATTTCGCCCGCGTGCAGGGTGAAGCTGACGTCCTTGAAGTGGCCCAAGCGGCTGATGCTGTCCACCTTGAGCAGCTCCTCGCCAATGGGCGCGGTCTTTTGCGGGAAGAACTGGTCAATGCTGCGGCCCACCATGTGGTTGACCAGCATGCCTTCATCCGTGTCCTGAATGTCCCAGGTGCCAATGTAGCGGCCGTCGCGCAGCACGGTGACCCGGTCCGCCAGGGAATAGACGTCCTCAAAGCGGTGGGAAATGAGGATGATGGAGGTGCCCTTGTCCCTCAGCCTGCGGGCGATGGCATAAAGTTCTTCGCTTTCCTTCTTGGACAGGGCCGCGGTGGGCTCGTCCATGATGAGGATGTCGGCCTCCTGGGACAGGGCCTTGGCGATTTCCACAATCTGCTGCTGGGCGACGGACAGCTCCCCCATGATGGCGCTGGTGCTGATGGTGGAACCCAGGGAATCCAGCAGTTCGCGCGCCTTGCGGTGGGTCTGCTTCCAGGAGATGACGGGGGACTGGCCCGCGCGTTGCTCGTTGCACATGAAGATGTTTTCGGCCACGCTCAAATGCGGGTAGGCGGCCAGGTGCTGGTAAATGGCGGCGATACCGTGCCGCTGCGCCACCAGCGGGTCGCTCATCACGATGCTCCGGCCCTTGAGCGTGAGCGTGCCGGAATCGGGCTGGTGCACGCCGGTCAGCACCTTGATGAAGGTGGACTTGCCCGCGCCGTTTTCGCCGATGAGGGCGTGGATTTCCCCTTTTTTCAAGGTGAAGTGCACATCGTCCAGGGCTTTGATGCCGGGGAAGATCTTGCTGACGCCGTCGATGTTCAGCATCAGCTCCTGTCCGGGCGTGCTCTTGCTCATATCAAGTCCTCTTGCTTAAGGTGTCCGCCTCGTATTGTTTGATCAAAGGCAGCCACCTGCTGTCCGCGGGGATGTTGTGCTGCAAGCAGTAGTAATCCCAGACCGCGCCCAGGGGTAGGGTTTTGCGCTCTTCCAGCAGCGCCAGGCGGGTGGTGAAGTCCTGCTTGGCTTCGGCTTCGCGCAGGGCCTTGGCGGGAGCCAGGCAGGCGCCCAGCAGCGCTTTGCGGGCGTTGCGCATGCCGATGGCCCAGGCCGCGATGCGGTTGATGGAAGCGTCAAAGAAGTCCAGGCCGATGAAGACCCGCTCCTCAAAACCGTTCCACACGATTTCGTCCATGATGCGCTGCAGCTCGTCATCCAGGGCGACCACGTGGTCGGAGTCCCAGCGCACCGGGCGGGAGATGTGCAGCAGCATGGTCTCCACAAAGTTCATCACGGCGGACACCTTGGCTGACACCATTTCCGTGGGGTGGAAGTGGCCGGTGTCCAGGCAGGCGGTCAGGTTGTTCTTGATCGCGTAGCCCAGGGCGTACTCGTGGGAGACCACGGTGAAGCTTTCCACGCCCATGCCAAACAGCTTGCTCTCCAGGGCGCAGGGGGCGGTGTCCATGCCGGTCCTGTCCGCGAAGATTTCGTCCAGGGATGTTGTCATCCGCTCGCGGAAGAGCTGGGTGTTGACGGCGGTGTCCTTGCTGCCATCGGGCATCCAGAAGTTCTGCACGCTCCTTTGGCCCAGCTGTTTGGCAAACTGCAAGCCGATCTCGCGGCAGCGCTTGCCGTGCTCCACCCAGAAGCGGCGCTTGCCCTCATCGGGGCTGGACAGGGAGAGGTCCCCGTCCATCATGGGGTGGGAGAAATAGGTGGGGTTGAAGTCCAGGCCCAGCTTGTTTTCTTTGGCGAAATCCACCCAGGGCTCAAACTCGCGGATGGTGTACTGGTCCCGGTCCAGCGTCCGGCCGTTTTTGATGGCATAGCTGGCGTGCAGGTTTAATTTGATCTTGCCGGGGATGAGGGAGAGGGCGGTTTTGATGTCCTGTTTGAGCTCCTCAAAATTGCGCGCCTTGCCCGGGTAGTTGCCGGTGACCGCGATGCCGCCGGTCAGGCTGTCGGCGCCGTCAAAGCCGGTGACGTCATCGCCCTGCCAGCAGTGCATGCTGACGGGGATGGCATGAGCCTTTTGCATGGCCTGTTCCACGTCCACGCCCAAGGCGGCGTACACCTCTTTCGCGTAGTCAAAGCCCTGTTGAATCCGTTTGTCACTCATGGTGGATGCTCCTTTAGCGTTTTGGGTGGAGAAAGACTTGTTTAAGCTGGACGGAGGTGCCGGTTTCCGGGTCAAATTCCATCACCATCACGTCCTTCATGTATTCGTTCCAACGGTCCACCACCGGGCTGTTGGCCTGGATGCTGGCGGCCTTCTCAATGGAGGGGCACTCGTAATAGCCAAAGAGGGTGTCCCCCACATTCCAGATGGTGTAGTTGACGATGCCGGCCTCGTTTAAGACCGCGGTCATCTCCGGCCAGATTGCGTCGTGGCGCTTGATGTATTCATCCAGCATGCCGGGCAGGACGCGGGCCGTCCAGGCAAATCGTTCCATGGCTCCTCCTGTGGGCAGTTTGTGCCCTGCTGCCAGGCCGGCTTGTTTTTTGTCGGTATCTTGTTCTTGCCCTCAACATTGGGAGCGAAGGACGAAACGCCGCGGCCTGGCTGGATTGTTCCCAAATCGTCGGAAAGTTTGAAGAAAATGGTCTGATTCGTACCGCTTGCTATAAATTCATCCTCATCATACCACGGGACCGCCTGCGGGTCATGGATGAATCTTGTGCTATAATAACGGTATCTTGACATTGGAGGCGGGACATGGCGGTCAAACTGGATTATGCCCTGGATCTAAGCCCCGAATCGGTATGGCTGACGGTGACGGCCACCAGCCAGGCCAAGGCGGACATGCCCTATTTGCAGGAGGCCGGCGATTTTTACGCCCTGCCCCGCTATTTCACCCGCCGGGAAGGCCTGGCTTCCTATTTAATCAAATACGTGGTGTCGGGCGAGGGGCAGCTGAGCTATGCCGGCAAGCGCTATGTCCTCCAGCCCGGGCAGGCCTTCTTCATCGACTGCATGCACCTGCAGGACTACCGCGTCAGCCCCGGGGCCGACCACTGGCACCTGCTGTGGGTGCACTTTTTCGGGCCTTCCTGCCCGCGCTACTACAAGGCCTTTGAAAAACAAAACAACTATAGCCCGGTGGTGACCCTGCCGCCCTCTTTTGATACCAGTTCCTTGCTGCGCCAGATCTTGAAGCTGTGGTCAGGCGGTGAGAGCAGCTTTTCAAACGATGTGCTCACGGCCTCCATGCTGACGACCCTCATGACCCAGTGTATCCTGGGCGCCTCCGCCCCGCTGGATTTGGCCGCCATGCCCGACTACGTGACGGCGGCCCGCGCCTTCCTGATGGGCCACTTCCATGAGCGCGTCACCCTGGACCGCTTGAGCGAGGCGGTGTCGGTGAACAAGTTCTACCTGCAAAAGCAGTTCAAGCGCTTCACCGGCTATTCGCCCACCGAGTTTGTGCAGGCGGTGCGCATCAACCGCGCCAAGGAGATGCTGCGCACGGGGCTGGACCCGGTCAGCCAGGTGGCTTCCGCCGTGGGCATGGACAACGTCAGCCACTTCATCGCCGTGTTCAAGCAGTCCGAGGGCATGACGCCGTCGGTTTACCGCAATAACTGGGTCAGCCGGTAATACTAAACTCAATCATAAATGCTTTGATGGGATGGTCTTTTTGCGCCTCCGCGTCACCCCGTCACCGTGACCTTCGCTCTCATCCCGGTTCGGGCGTTGCCCTCCCGGGCTTAACGCTCCGGTACGGTTCCTTAACGCACAAAAGCAGGCTTTTGCGCGAGAGGAAGGATTCCGGAATGTAGTGAACCGGTGGGCTCGCCTCAGCGGTGAACGAAGTGGAGTGAATCCTGACGAGGCTACGCCTCGCTCATTCGGTTTAGCGGAGCCATCAAAAATCCTCAATCCGTCTTTGCATTTCATCTTTCGTTTAGTATGAAGCGATTATTGTGTTTCACGTGAAACATTTCCATATTCGAGTTTGTAATCACACACCGTACATGGTACATTATGGACAAATTTTCTCGGGGGATGTCTGATGAAAAAACTTGTCTTGCTGCTGGCCTGCCTGCTGCTCCTGCTGCAGGGGGTGCCCGCGCGGGCGGAGCAGCTGCCCATCCTGCCGCCCGTCTTTGTGATGAGCCTTGAGATTGAAGAGAAGGATATCGATCAGCAGCGGCAGTTTGTCTGTAAGGAGCACCTGATCACCACCAACGCCTCGGTGAACGCCGCCCTGCGCGCGGCCAGTGACTTGCTGGAAGCAAAAAACGCCGCCAACATCCGCGTGGACGAAAGCAAGCAGGCGCGCAAGAACAGCCGCCTGGACATTGAAACCACCTATTCAAAGACCGGGCATTCCTGGGTGAGCGCGCTCATCACCGCGCGCATCAGCTACCGCAGAACCCAGACCCACCTGGATTTTGACGCCCTGGTGTTTGACCTGGACAGCGGCGAGCAAATCACGCTGGCGGACCTCTTCCCGCAAGACAGTGAAGCATGGGATTTGATTGCCCGGCGCGTTGAGAACCATTTGAAAACCGTCTTCCCCGATGAAGAGCGCGACCAGGAGGCCATCAAACGCCTGGCCGCCCGCGAAGCCCTGGAGAGCGCCAAGTTTATCTTGGGCGGCGGGGAGATGACCCTGCACTACCTGGCGCAGGAGATCGGCTTGTCCCAGCCAGGAATGGTGCATGTGCGGTTTTTCTACCCGGAGCTTGAAGGCATGATGACAGAGGAAGCCGCCAGGCAGACGGACAACCGCCACTGGAAGATGGTGGCCCTCACCTTTGATGATGGCCCGCGCTGGTTTAACTCGGTTTACGCCTTAAATGCCCTCAGGCAGTCCGGCGCGCGCGCCACCTTTTTTGCCAGCGGGAACCAGTTTGCGGATTCCGCGCAGATTTTGCGGCGGCAATTTGACGGCAACCATCTGATGGCCACCCACACCTT
>JAAYLK010000003.1 GCA_012521895.1 Clostridiales bacterium | reverse complement strand
GCCCCAGGAAATCGGTTTCGCCGATGACATACTGAACCGGCTCGCCGGCCGCCAGGCGCGCCACGCCGTCCTCCCAGGCGCGGGCCAGGTCCGGCGCGAGCGGTTCCGCCCGGTGCCGCCCGACATCCAGCAGCCCGCAGGACAGCAGATGCGCGGCGAGCCAGCGCAGGCGCGAATCGGCTTCGTCAATCCCCCGCTCCTCCAGCCTGGCGCGGGCCGCGTCCAGCCGGCCGTCCCAGCGGTCCGTCTCCGCCGCCATCAGGCCTTCTTCCCCATCTGCGCCGCCAGGCGCAGTTCAATGTCGCGGGCCTGCAGCGCGTCGATCACCTCGCCGAGATTCCCCTCCATGACGTGATCCAGCGAATACAGCGTGAGATTGATGCGGTGATCGGTCAGGCGGTTCTGGGGAAAGTTGTAGGTGCGGATGCGCTCGCTGCGGTCGCCGGTGCCGACCTGGCTTTTGCGGTTGTCGGCGTAGGCGGCGTCGCGCTCCTCGCGCGCGTGTTCAAAGAGACGAAGCTTTAATAGTTTTAACGCGGTTTCGTGGTTTTTGATCTGGCTGCGCTCGTTCTGGCAGGCGACGACGAGGCCGGAGGGCAGGTGGGTGATGCGCACGGCGGAGTCGGTGGTATTGACGTGCTGGCCGCCCTTGCCGGAGGAGCGGTAGACGTCCACGCGCAAGTCATTGGGGTTGATGTCAATCTGCACGTCCTCCAGGACGGGCAGGACGGCGACGGTGGCGGTGGAGGTGTGGATGCGTCCCTGGCTTTCGGTGGCGGGGACGCGCTGGATGCGGTGGACGCCGGACTCGTACTTGAGGCGGCTGAAGGCGCCGCGGCCGTTGATGGTGAAGACGGCTTCCTTGACACCGCCGATGTCGGATTCCGAGATGGACATGAGGGCGACGGTGTAACCGCTGCGCTCGGCGTAGCGGGTGTACATGCGCAAAAGGGAAGCGCCAAACAGGGCGGCTTCCTCGCCTCCGGCGCCGGCGCGGATTTCCATGACGACATCGCGCTGGTCGTCCTCATCCACGGGCAGGAGCATGAGGCGCATGTCGGCCTCCAGGGTTTCAAGGCGCTGCTCGATGTCGGACAGCTCTTCCTGGGCCAGCTCCTTCATTTCAGGGTTTTTTGTGAGCTCGCGGACGGAAGCCGCCTCGTTTTGCAAGGCGGTGTAGTCGTTGTAGGCGGTGACCTTGGGTTCCAGGTCGGCCATCTCTTTCATGAGGGCCATGAAGCGTTTCTGGTCGGCGATGACCTCGCTCTGGGCGACGGTGATGGCCAGCTCCTCATAGCGCTGGGCGATCTGATGGAAAATGTCGTTCATGAAGGCGCCTTTCGGGTGATGAGCACGCGCGGCAGGCCTGAGAGGTCTTTTTCTACGCGCGGGGGCAAATAAGGTGGTGATACAAGGGCGCTGACGGCCCCGGCCTGGCGGTCACCCAGCTCCAAAAGCAGGTAGCCTCCGGGCTTCAGGTGGGGCAGGGCATCTGTGAGGATGCGCCGGTAGAAGAGCAGGCCGTCCTCCCCGCCATCCAGCGCCAGGGCCGGTTCCTGCCGGACTTCCGCCTGCAAGGCAGGCAGTTCGTTCGCGGGGATGTAGGGCGGGTTGCTAATGATGAGGTCAAAGGCGAGGCCGAAAAAGGGGGCGAAGAGGTCGCCTTGGCGGATGTCCACAACTGCGTTCAGCCTGCTTGCGTTCTCCGCGGTCATTTCAACCGCGTCGCTAGAAAGATCCCCGGCATAGACCACAGCTTGCGGGCAGGCCAGCTTGAGGGAGATGCCCAGGCAGCCGCTGCCGCAGCACAGGTCCAATACATGGTCGCCGGGCTTTGTCAAGGCGATGGCGGCCTGGCAGAGGGCCTCGGTGTCAGCGCGGGGGATGAGGACACCCGGTTTGACCAGAAAGGCATTCCCCATGAAATAGGCTGCGCCCAGGATGTACTGCAGGGGTTCACGCGACGCGCGCCGTTCCACGAAACGAAAGAAGGCGGCGCTTTGCTCATCCGTGAGCTCCCGGCTGCCCATCAGCAAAGTTTGCACGGGCTCCACTGACAGCACGTTGGCCAGCATCGAGCGCGCGTCATGGGTGGCGTCGGGCACGCCAGCCTGTTCCATGTGCGCCAGCGCGGCCTTCAGGGCCTGGGCTATGGTCAAGCGGTCACCGGCTGGGCCTTGGGCAGGATGACATAGCCCTCGGGCGTTGTCTCGCCCTCCGGCAGGCCGTGCAGGGCGGCGTTGAGCGCGGCGATGGACACTTCCAGCATCTCATCCGTGGGCGGCTTGGTGGTCAGGCGCGGCAGCTGCATGCCCGGCCAGCGCAGGGCGCGGGTGATGGGGTTGTCGGCGTGGGCCAGGCCTTTGAGGGTTTCATAGCCAAGGCCGGCCACAACCGGCAGCAGCAGCAGGCGGCTGATGATACGGGCGAAGTAGTTGGTGCCCATGTCAAAGCCGGTGAGGTTGAAGACCAGCTGGTCAAAGACCGAATAAAACAGGATGGAAATGATGAAGGTGAGCAGCAAAAAGCTGGTGCCGCAGCGCGGGTGCAGGGTGGTGAAGGTCTGCGCGTTCTGGGGCGTCAGGGGCAGCTCGGCCTCGTGGGCGTAGACGGCCTTGTGCTCCGCGCCGTGGTATTGGAAGGTGCGGCGCATGTCGGGCATCAGGCCCACCAGGTAGAGGTAGAGCATCAGGATGGCAATGCGGATGAGGCCGCTGACCAGGTTGACGGCGATCAGGGACCAGCCGGCGTCCCGCAGCGCGCGGGCAGGCAGATTGGGCAAAAGGACAAACAGCCCGGTGCTGAGCACCACGGCAAAGAGGGCGGCAAAGCCCATCATCACCTTGTCAGCGCCCTTGCCCAGCTTACGGCTTAACCATTCTTCAAACTTGGAGGGCTTCTCGCTCTCCAGGGCGCCTGTCATGGCGGCGGAATCCTGCAGCACCTTCATGCCCAGCTTCATCATCAGCACCATGTTGACACTGCCGCGGATGAAGGGTTTTGTCAGCCACGAACCCTTTTTGACGGGGGAGACATAGGGGTCGCGCTTGACCAGGATGTCCCCGTTTTCCTTCCGGACCGCCACCGCGATGGCGTCGGGCGCCTTCATCATCACGCCGTCCAAGACAGCCTGCCCGCCGATGTCGGACCTTTTTTGTGGTTTTTCAGATTGTATGGAATGCAAACTCGTTTCCTCTTTCATCGCCGCTGATTGTTTGCGCGGCATCTACAATTATACCCCAGGCGGCCCCTTGAGGCAAAGAAAAAGGCCTATTCCGCCTCCCCCTCCTCCAGGGTGGCCAGGAGGGTGGACAGTTCTTCTTGGGTCAAATCCCGGTAGTGGCCGGGCTGCATCCTGCCCAGGCGGATGTTCATCACCCGCACGCGCTTCAAGTGGGTGACGGTATAGCCCAGGTACTCGCACATCCGGCGGATCTGGCGGTTGAGGCCCTGCACCAGGATGAGGGTGAAGGCGTTTTCCCCGGTCTTGTGGATGGTGGCCGGTAGGGTGACTTGGCCCAATACCGGCACGCCGCGCGCCATCCTCCGCAGGAAATCCGGCGTGATGGGTTTGTCCACCCGGACCTGGTATTCCTTTTCGTGGTTGCCCTGGGCGCGCAGGACGCGGTTGACGATGTCCCCGTCGCTGGTCATCAGGATCAGGCCTTCGCTGTCCTTGTCCAGCCGCCCGATGGGGAAGATGCGCTGCTTGTGGTTTAAGTAGGTCACGATGTTCAGCGGCTCCCTGGGGTCGGCGGTGCAAATGATGCCCACCGGCTTGTACACCGCCAGGTAGACCTTGGTGTCCGCCTGGCTGATGGTTTTGCCGTTGACCGCCACCCGGGCGCCCTGGGGCACCTTCTCGCCCACCTGGGCGGTGTGCCCGTTGATGGTGACGCGGCCCTGGGCGATGAGCGCGTCCGCTTCCCGCCGGGAACAAAAGCCGGAATCGGAAATGTATTTGTTCAGCCGCAGCCCTTCCATGCCCCACCTCAACAGTTTCTTGTTCATATCATAACACGCCGCGGGCAAATCCATCGCATGAAATCCGCGAACCGCCGTCAAAGCGGCGGCGTTTTGGGTACATTCTTCCTATCTGCACACCCAAAAGGAGGACCTGTATGCGTACACTGAATCTGGCCCCCGGTTTGAACGCTTCTGACATCGTGCTTGGCTGCATGCGCATTGCCGGCATGCCTGTCAATGAAGTGGCCGGCTTGATTGCGGCCGCCCAGGACAGCGGCGTCAATTTCTACGACCACGCGGACATCTACGGCGGCGGCAAGTCCGAGGAAGTCTTTGGCAAGGCGCTCAAGACCCTTCCCATCATGCGCGAGGACATCTATCTGCAGTCCAAGTGCGGCATCAAGACCACCGACGGCCCCACCTACTTTGACTTCTCCATAGAACACATTTTAACCAGCGTCGACAAGATTTTGAAGCGCCTGGACACGGACTACCTGGACGTCCTGCTGCTGCACCGCCCGGACGCGCTGGTGGAGCCTGAGGAGGTGGCCGAGGCTTTTGACAGACTGGAGAAAGCGGGCAAGGTGCGCCACTTTGGCGTCAGCAACCACAACCCCGGCCAGATGGAATTGCTGCAGAAAACCGTCCGGCAAAAACTGCTGTTCAACCAGCTGCAGTTCTCCCTGATGTTCACCGGGATGGTGGACGCGGGGCTGAATGTGAACATGAAAAACGACCACTCCGTGGTGCATGACAACGGCATCCTGGACTACTGCCGCCTAAAGGAAGTCACCGTCCAGGCATGGTCGCCCTACCAGTACGGCTTCTTTGAAGGCGTGTTCGTGGGCAACAAAAAGTTCCCGGAGGTCAACAAGGCGCTGGAGGAGATGGCGGACAAGTACGGCGTCAGCCCCTCGGCCATCGCTTCGGCCTTCCTTTTGCGCCACCCCGTCAGCATGCAGGTGGTGCTGGGGACGACCAACAAGGACCGCGTCAAGGACATCGCCAAGGCGTCCGACATTACTTTAAGCCGCAAGGACTGGTACGCCCTGTACCGCTCCGCCGGCAACGACCTTCCTTGATACCAAACTCAAACATAAATGCTTTGATGTGATGGCCTTATTGCGCCTCCACGTTACCTCTTTCGCTCGACGTAGGCTACGGCTACGCCTCGCTCCTTCGGCTTAGCGGAGCCATCAATAATCCTCACCCCATCCGTGCATTTCAATTTTCGCTTGGTACTAAATTTTGGAGGGAAAAATGGCCATCACCATCAGCCCGCAGGCGAAGCAGTACTTGGAGAAAAAAGGCAAAAGCGCCATCCGCTTTGAGGCGCAGGAACACCGCATGGGCGGCTGCGCCATGGGCATCGCCGAGCCCTCCATCCACCTGGGCGAGCCCAGGAACGCCGCCAACTTTGTGGTGGATGAGGTGGACGGCATCAAGGTCTACACCTCCTTCTACCTCAAACCCAAGAAGGACGGCGTGATTGAGGTGGACCTCCAGAAGGTGCTGGGCTTCCAGTCCCTGGTGGTCTCGGGCTTTGACATTTTAGGCTGAACCCATCCAGCAAACAGCGCGCGGCCTGCCTGTGGTCCGCGCGCTGTTTTCTTTGTTTCTGCTGCATATACTAAATTCAATCATTAACGCTTTGATGAGATGGTCTTTTTGCGCCTCCACATTGCCGCGTCACCGTGACCTTCGCTCCCATCCTGGCAGGGCAAGCCCTGCCAGGCTTAACGCTCCGGTACGGTTCCTTTCGAAAAAAGGCAGG
>JAAYLK010000077.1 GCA_012521895.1 Clostridiales bacterium | reverse complement strand
CCTTAAATGCCCTCAGGCAGTCCGGCGCGCGCGCCACCTTTTTTGCCAGCGGGAACCAGTTTGCGGATTCCGCGCAGATTTTGCGGCGGCAATTTGACGGCAACCATCTGATGGCCACCCACACCTTTGCCCACAAAAGCGGCTATGTATTGAGCGAGGAGGCCATGCAGCGGCAGATTGCCATGTGTGATGAGATCACGCTCAGATTGTACGGCGAGGCGTCCAAATACATGCGCGCGCCGGGCGGCTTATACCCGCCCTGGCGGGATAAAAAGGTGGGCCTGCCCATCATCCAGTGGAGCGTGGACACCTATGACTATTCCGGCAAGGACGCCCAGGGGATCCTGCGCTCGGTGAAGGAATATACCCAGCACGGGGACATCATCCTGCTGCATGACACCCGCCCCAACACCTACAAGGCCATCCCGCTCATCGCGCAGTATCTGACGGATAACGGTTACCTGATGGTGAGCATTGAGGAACTGGCCTTCATGGAAGGGGTCACCATGGAACCCAACATGGTCTATGCCCGCTATGCGGACGGCCAGTATGACGAGCGCAAGGACTCCAACCTCAACTGATGGACTACCAGGCGGAAGAGTTGCACCAGGCGCTGTACCAGGTCAACTCCATGATCGCAAAATGCGAGAAAGCGCTGGAAAACCAAAAGCCGGGCTCCGCCCAGCACACCTTGCTCACCCGGCGTATCAAGGCGCTCAAAATCAGTCGGGAGCTGATGGCAGAACATCTGCGGGCAGCGCAAGATGAGCGGCAAGCTTAGAAAATCCCTGGGCAGCCGCGACACGCTCTGCGTGTTGGATTTTACGCAGGCCTTGTCCGAGGTTGACAAGCACACCGCGGTGCGCTGGGCCTTGCTGTAGGCGGCTTCCTTGGTTTTGCCAATCTACAAGCGCGCCTGTCCCTCGGACGAGCGCCTGGAAGCACCCTGCAGGCGGCCCATGACTGGCTGGACGGCAAGGTCAAGCTGCCGTTTGTCAAAAACCTTATCCTGAACGCTGCCCACCAGGCCGCGCGGGAAGCCAAGGGCAGGCCCGCCGCCCAGGCGGCAGCCCGTGCCTGCGCCCAGGCCGCCTCCGGCATCCACGCGAAGGGCCACGTGCTGGGTATCATCCATTACGGCGCGGCGGCGCTGGCCTATGAGGCGCTGGGGCTGGAGGCTTTGAAAGAGGAGTACACGCGATTTTTTGAGGAATTTTGTGTCCAGATGCGCCAATCGCTTCAAGCCTATGCCGCCAATGTGAAAGGAAGAGAAGATGAACAGCAAGAATTTTGAACGCGCAAAGAAGATGACCTTTGCCAGCGTCTACCCGATGTATGTGCAGAAGGTGGAGAAAAAGGGCCGCACCGTGGAGGAGCTGCACACGGTCATTTTGTGGCTGACCGGCTATGACGAGCAGGGCCTGCAGCAGCAAATTGAGAAGGAAAAGACCTTCCAGCAGTTTTTTGAGGAAGCGCCGGCCTACCATCCCAATTCCGGCAAGATTACAGGGATGATTTGCGGCTACCGGGTGGAGGAGATCGAGGACCCGCTGATGAAGAAGCTGCGCCAGCTGGACAAGCTAGTGGACGAGCTGGCCAAGGGCAAAAAGATGGAGAGCATCTTAAGGAGCTGAACAGGCCGTCCTGCGGGCTTGGGGGATTTAACAAAGAGATAACAATAGTGGGCACCAAGATTGTTGGTGCCTGTTTTCTTTACCTTGTGAAGGTCAAACGCAGAGGTGTGAAGCTCATGGATGCGTGATGGGGTAAGGTGGTGTCGCAAAGCCATGAGTGTCTGGATGAACTGGGCTTCCTTGTGAAAAATATCCAGTTACCCCCTGTTAAGGCATGAGTGCGACAACGAACCTCATCATTTTTTGCTGTTTTCGGCCTTATGCTGTAGGTTGCCTTTTCAAGGAAAACCACCTTTTTGACTGAAGCCACCTTCAATTCTGATTTCTTAGCATATAGGGGTTTAACGAATAAATAAGAGAGTAGGCACCGAGTGAACTTCGGTGCCTGCTCTTATGTTCTTGTATAAGGGATTTAACGAATAGATAACACAATGCGAATTGCGCTGAATCAGTGCCTGATCAAATATTCAATAGATCCAATAAAAATGAGGAGAATAAGAATGAAACGGGAATTGTTATTGTTTTCACGAAGTCGCCAAGGTAAGGAAGAAACCTTTCGATTTCCTCCCGCTTTCAGCCTACTTCTTCAGATTATTTTCTCTTGAGTAAACTACCTCTGCTTTATTAGGCGTTGTGATTTAACGAATAGATAAAAAACGGACACCAAGAAATCTCCCGGTGCCCATTTTATCATTTTGTTGGGTTTTCCTGTGTGTAGATGTCAAAGCGAGGCGAAAATGTACTGACCCTCTGATGTGGCTTGCTTTCGTTCCGGCTATGACACAGGACCAAATATTGGCTCAGGTTCAGGCTTAGGTCCGGGCTCGGTCTCCGCCACAGACGAAAGCCTTCATGATCTCCGCCAGCTTGTCCGGGCCGTTGTCCCGCCCGGCCAGCACCTGGCCCTGGTTCAAGGCCGCGTGCTTGCTGTGGTAGTCCTTCATGGGTTGCTTAAAGTACAACGAAGCGAAAAACGCGCTGCTCCATTGAAGGATTGTACAGCGAAGCGAAAAACGCGCGGCTCCATTGAAGGATTGTACAGCGAAGCTAAAACGCGCGGCTCCATTGAAGGATTGTACAGCGAAGCGAAAAACGCGCGGCTCCATTGAAGGATTGTACAGCGAAGCGAAAAACGCGTTGTTCCATTGAAGGATTGTACAGCGAAGCGAAAAACGCGCTGCTCCATTGAAGGATTGTACAGCGAAGCGAAAAACGCGCTGCTCCATTGAAGGATTGTACAGCGAAACGATAATGAGCAGTTCCTCTGATGGGCATTTTTGCGCCCAGGCTCAAGCTCTGCCTCAGACGAAAGCCTTCATGATCTCCGCCAGTTTGTCCGGGTCATTGTCCCGCCCGGCCAGCACCTGGCCCTGGTTCAAGGCCGCGTGCTTGCTGTGGTAGTCCTCCAGGGGCTGCTCATAAAGCACGCCGATGGGGATGGTGTCGCCAAACTGGGTGGCCAGCGCCATGGCGGCGCCAAGGTCGGTCACATCGTGGCTGCCGTCAATTTCCTTCGCGCGCTCCTTGTACCAGGCGAAGGTGTTGAGCTTGTTGAAGGTGACGCAGTTTTGCAGGATGTCCACCAGGGCGTAGCCGGGGTAAGCGATGGCGCGCTTCATCAGCATGGTCAGGTGTTCCGGGTTGCCGGAGAAGCCCCGCGCCACAAAGCCCGCGCCCGCGCCAAGGGCCATCAGCAGGGGGTTGAAGGGGATGGCGCTGCTGCCGTCCACCTGCACCGGGGTGACCATGCCCTTCATGGTGGTGGGCGAGGCCTGGCCCTTGGTGAGGGCGTAGAGCTGGTTGTTGTGCACAAAGTGGGCGATGTTCACGTTGCGGCGGATGTTGTGGATGAAGTGGTTGCCGCCCTCGCCGTAGGTGTCCCCGTCGCCGGAGTTGATGATGACCGTCAGCCCGGGGTTGACCATCTTGGCAGCCACCGCCGGGGGGACAGCCCGCCCGTGAAGGCCGCAGAAGGCGTTGGTGTCAAAGTACTGGGGCATCTTGGCCGCCTGGCCGATGCCGCCCAGGATCAATACCTTGTGCGGATCCAGGTTCAGCTGCTCCAGGCTGTTTTTGAGCGCGCCGATGATGCCAAAGTTGCCGCAGCCCGGGCACCAGGCGGTCTCGTGGGTTTTGTAGGTCTGCTGGCTCATTTTGCCACCTCCTTTTGGACGCTTTCGGCGATTTCCCGGGCGGACAGCTGCCGCCCGTCGTACTTGAGCACGCTGTGGTGCATTTTGATGCCTGTCTGCTCACGCAATAGCCGTGCCAATTGCCCGGTGAAGTTTTGCTCCACGTTGATGAGGGTCTTGGCGCTCTGCGCGTACTGTGTCAGCAGTTTTTGGGGCAGCGGCCAGACATCGCCAAAGACCAGGGCGGCGGCGAAATGGCTGTCCTTCTGGTTGAGCAGGGCCACCGCCTCCTTCAGCGGGCCCTGCATGCTGCCCCAGCCAATCAATAATACCTGGGGGGTTTCTGAACCGATTTGCTCGGGCTCCTGCAGGTCTTGCTCCAGCAGTTTCAGCTTGCCCATGCGCTTGTCCATCATCTTCTTGCGGGTTTCCGCGTCCTCGATGATGCGGCCCAGCTGGTCATGCTCGTCCGAGTCCGCGGTGACGAAGCCGCGCGGGTCGCCGGGGATGATGCGGGGGGAAATGCCGCTGTCCGTGTAGCGGTAGCGCGCGTAATCGCCCTGGCCGTCAAAGGCAAGGGGTTTGACCTGGGTGACAGCATGGGGGTCGGGCAGCTTCAGGGTGGCGGTGGCGTCCTGCAGGTACTGGTCCGTCAGCAGAATGACCGGGATCTGGTAATCCTCCGCCAGTTTGAAGGCACGGGCGGTCTGGTGGAAGGCGTCCTCGTGGTTTTTCAGCGCGATCACCATGCGCGGGAACTCGCCCTGGGAGGCGGAGATGACAAACTGCAGGTCGGACTGTTCGGTGCGGGTGGGCAAGCCGGTGGCGGGGCCCGGGCGCATGGCGTCCACGGCCACCAGGGGGATTTCGGCCATGCCTGACAGGCCCAGGGCTTCCACCATCAGGGAAAAGCCGCCGCCTGAGGTGCCGGTCATAGCGCGCGCGCCGGCGTAGGACGCGCCCAGGGCCATGTTGATGGCGGCGATTTCATCCTCCGCCTGCTCCACCAGAAAGCCCATCTGCGGGGCGTACTTGGCCAGGTTCTCCAGGATGGTGGTGGAAGGGGACATCGGGTAGGCCGAGTAAAACTGGAGCCCCGCGGCCATGGCGCCAAAGCTCAGGGCCTGGGCGCCGGACATCAGCGCGTCGTCCTGGCGGCTGCCTTGCAGCGGTACCTTTTTCTGTTCCACCGCCTCAAAGCCCTTCAATGCGGCCTGGACGTTGATGTCCACCAGCTTCTCCGGTAGGAAGCGGGCAAAGACCTCGCCCGCCCTGTCAGGATTGAGCGGAACGCCCAGCAATTTCAGCACCGCGCCCATCATAACGCTGCCCGCGGTGCGGGCGTTGCCCAGTTCACGGGCGATGGCGCCGGCGTCCAGCTTAATGACGCGGGGGTCGGTGGATGCCACCTTGCTGTCAGCCAGGGCGAAGCCGTCGTCCTTCAAGGCGGGCAGGTGGAAGGTTAATGATTCGTCGTTTAAGGCGATGATGCCGTCCAACGCCTCGTCGTGGGAGGTGGGGGTGGTTTCCCCAAAGCGCAGGAGGGAGAAATTATGGCCGCCGCGGATGCGGGACATCAGGTCGCGCGTGGTGAACACGCCGCAGCCCGCTTGCTTGATCAGGCGCTCCAGCACGCCGGTGATGGTGTCAATGCCCTGCCCGGCGGCGCCGCCGATGAGGATGTTATACATTTGGTCTCCTTCATTCATTGATTTGGACCAATCGTCCGTGTACCAGTCTACCCGGGCTTTGCGGTTTTAAAAAAACGCCCCTTCCATTGTGCGAAAGAGGCGCAAGTTTTACAGTCGGTTCACAGATGGGGAATGTTTCACGTGAAACATTTTCTGTCAGGCTTGCCTGGACAGCAGGAAGGCGGCGATGGCATCCGCGCGCTCTATCCTTCGCAAAAGGCGGTAGGCTGCTTCCTCAAAACGCAGGGAGAGTACGGGCAGCGACATGCCTTCCGCCTGCACCCATTCTATCATTGGGGGCAGGAAGGCGGGTTCCCCCCAGGAGCCATCCAGGTTCATGCGCGCGGAATCCCCCATGAGGTCCAGGTCCATGCCTTCCAGCACGAACTGCCCGAAGTGGGAGCGGATGAACTCTCCCTGCGAGGGCGCCACTTCCCGGACACAGCCGTCCGCCAGCAGGCGCCCGATGCGGTAGGCGCTGTCCCTGTCACAGGCGAGGTCAATGTCGTGGGCCTCCACCGCCATGCCCTGCAGGGCAAAGGAAGTGCTGCCTGTGATGGCCCAGACCAGGCCTTCCTGCCCTTCCAGGCGCGCCAGCAGGGCGCGCAGCGCGGTGAAGTGCGCGGCTTTCAGCCCGGTCATCGTGCTTGTTCCCTCCTAAGCCTGCTCAAACTGGCTCTGGTAGAGCTCCTTGTAGCGGCCGCCCTGTGCCATCAGCTGCTCGTGGTTGCCGACCTCGGCGATGCCGCCTTCGTGCATCACCAGGATGACGTCGGCCTGGCGGATGGTGGACAGGCGGTGGGCGATGACAAAGCTGGTGCGGCCCTCCATCAGGAAGCCCATGGCCTCCTGGATGCGGTGCTCGGTGAGGGTGTCCACATTGGAGGTGGCTTCGTCCAGGATCAGCACCGGCTTGTCGGCCAGCACCGCGCGGGCGATGGTGAGCAGTTGCTTTTGGCCGGAGGAGATGTTGTCGGCCTCCTCGTTGATTTCCATCTGGTAGCCGCCGGGCTGGGTTAAGATGAAATGGTCGGCGTGGGCGTGGCGGGCGGCCTGCATGACCTCCTCATCCGTGGCTTCCGGGCGGCCGTAGCGGATGTTGTCCATGATGGTGCCCGAGAACAGCCAGGTGTCCTGCAGCACCATACCAAAGGCGGAGCGCGCCTCATCGCGCGTGAGCGTGGCCAGGTCGATGCCGTCCAGGGTGATGCGGCCTTGCTGGGGCTCGTAAAAGCGCATGAGCAGCTTGACCAAAGTGGTCTTGCCCGAGCCCGTTTCACCCACGATGGCGCAGGTCTGCCCGGGCTGGACGCACAGGGAGAAGTCGTGGATGATGACCTTTTCAGGGTCATAGCCAAACTTCACGTTTTCAAAGCAGACGCGGCCCTGTACCCCGGGCAGGACGGGGGCGTTCTGCGGCTCCCGCTCTTCCTCAATGTCCAGGAACTCAAATACGCGCTCGGCGGCGGCCGCCATGGTCTGGATGGCGCCGGTCATCTGGGCGAACTGCATCAGCGGCTGGTTGAAGTTGCGCACGTACTGGATGAAGGCCAGGATGTCGCCCACCTGGATGCGCCCCAGGGCGGCCTGGCCCGCGCCAAAGACCACCACCAGCAGGTAGCCCAGGTTGCCCACAAAGGACATGATGGGGTGCATGAGGCCCGACAGGAACTGGCTCTTCCAGGCGCTGCCGTAGAGGGCCTCGTTGGTCTTGTTGAAATCCGCCACCATGTTGTCTTCCCGGCGGAAGGCCTGCACCACCATGTGGCCGGAGAAGGTCTCCTCCACCTGGCCGGACAGCTCGCCCAGCAGCTTTTGCTGCGCCTTGAAGTACTTCTGGGACAGGGAGAAGATGAGGCCGGTCAAGGCCAGGGTCAGCGGCACCACCACCAGCACCAGGGCCGCCATCAGCGGGCTGATGGTGAACATCATGATGAGGACGCCCACCAGGGTGGTGAGCCCGGAGATGGTTTCGGTGAAGATGTTGGAGATGTTCTGGGAGACCGAGTCCACGTCGTTGGTGATGCGGGAGAGCACGTCACCCACGCTGGTTTTCTCATAGTAGGACACGGGGACGCGGTGAATCTTGTGGGCGATGTTCTGCCGCAGGTTCTGGCTGAAGTCGGCGGTGATGCCAGCCACCAGGCGGCGCATCAAAAAGGCGAACAGGGCGCTGACCAGGTAGAGGGCCAGCAGGGTCAGCAAGACGCGGGACAGCCTTACAAAGTCGATGCCGCCGGTACCCTGCACGCGGGCGACCAGGCCTTCAAAGACCGCGGTGGTGGCCTGGCCGGTGATCTTGGGGCCAAAGATGCCGATGACGGCGCTGAAGGCGGACAGCAGGCCGCAGATGAACAGCTGGACGCGCCAGGGCTTCAGCACCTGCAGGAGGCGCTTGAAGGATTGGCGCAGGTTCTTGGGCTTTTCCACCATGCCCATGCCGCCATGGCCGCCGCCGGGGCCGCGCCTGCGCGGGGCTTGCTTGTTTTTCTCGCTCATGTCAGGCCTCCTTTCCCTGCGACAGCTCTTCTTCAGACAGCTGGCTTCTGGCAATCTGCTGGTAGACGGGGCTGCTGGCCATCAGTTCACTGTGGGAGCCCTGGCCCACCAGGCGGCCGTCCTCCAGCACCAGGATGGTGTCGGCCTGCATGACCGTGGCGATGCGCTGGGCGACAATCAGCACGGTGGTCTGGTCCAGCTTTTCCTTCAGCGCCTGGCGCACCAGCAAATCGGTGCGGTAGTCCAGGGCCGAGAAGGAGTCGTCAAACATCAGGAGGGCGGGCTTCGCGGCGATGGCGCGGGCGATGGACAGGCGCTGTTTCTGCCCGCCGGAGAGGTTGCTGCCGCCCTGGGCCACCTCGTCCTGCCAGGTGTTTTCCTTTTCCAGGATGAAGCGCTCGGCCTGGGCGATGCGCGCGGCCTGCTCCATGCGGCTGTCGTCCATGCTGTCATCGGAAAACTTGATGTTGCTTTCAATGCTGCCGGAAAACAGCAGGGATTGCTGGGGCACAAAGCCAATCTGGCCGCGCAGGTCATGGAGGCTGAGGTCCCTTACGTCCTGGCCGTCCAGCAGGATGCGGCCTTCGGTCACGTTAAAAAAGCGGGGTATCAATTGCAGCAGGCTTGATTTGCCCGAGCCCGTCGCGCCGATGACGGCGGCGGTCTGCCCGGGCTGAATGGTAAAGCTGAGGTCAGTCAGCACGTTTTCCCTGGAATCCGGGTAGCGGAAGGACACGCCGTCAAAAACAAGGCCGCCCTTCGCGTTTTGCGGCAAGGCCCGGGGCGACTGCGGGTCGTGGATGCTGGAGGTTGTGCCCAGCACTTCCAGCACGCGCTGGGAGGCCACCTCGGCCCGGGGCAGCATGACCGCGCCCATCATGGCCATCATCATGAAGGAGAAGGCAATCTGCATGGTGTAGCTGATGAAGGCCATCATATCGCCCACCTGCATCTGCAGGCTGTCAATCCTGATGGCGCCAAACCACAGGATGAGCAGGGTGACGCCGTTGATCACCAGCATCATCAGGGGCATCACATAGCTGAAGGAATAGCCGATGAAGCGGTTGACGCGGGTGAGATCCTCATTGGCCTTGCCATAGCGGGACAGCTCCTCCTCCTGGCGGGAGAAGGCGCGCACCACCTGCACGCCGGTCAGGTTTTCGCGGGCCACCAGGTTCATCCGGTCCACCAGCTTTTGCAGGGTCTTGAACTTGGGCGTGACCACCAGGGCAATCAGGGTGACCAGCAGCACCATGGCCGCCACCGTGACCGCCACAATCCAGCCCAGGCCGGTTTTGACCTGGCTGACGCGCCAGATGCCGCCCAGGGCCATGACGGGCGCGTACATCATCATGCGCATCATCATCACCGAGGTCTGCTGGATCTGGTTGATGTCGTTGGTGGAGCGGGTGATCAGGGAGGCGGCGGAGAAAGTGTCCACCTCGGCCTTGGAAAAGGATAGCACCTTGGCGTAGACCCTGGAGCGCAGGGACTTGCCCACGCGCGCGGAGGCGCGGCTGGACAGGAAGCCCACGGCCACTGCGGCCAGGCCGGCCAGCACGGTCAGCCCCAGCATGAACAGGCCGCGGTTCCACAGGTAGGCGTTGCGCACCTGGTTCAAGTCCTCGCCCAGCAGCTTGTATTCAGCCTGCATATACTGGGCGGCAGCCTGGCGGATGAATTGCTCGCCGGTCTCCCCGGCCAGGGGGGCCTGCTGGTTCATCTGTTCCACCAGCATCTCCCGGGTGACTTGGCCGCTTTGAAGGCCGGGCAGCAGCATCTCACCGCCGGGCAGGGTGGACGCGCCAAAGAACAGGGCCATGGGCAGGCCCAGCGCGCTTTCCGCTTTATCCTGTTGCTCCTGGGTGAGGCCATCTTTGAGGCGGTACACGCCGTCTGCCAGCTCATAGGCGGTGTCGACCGCCTGGCGCTCATCCCCGTCCATCAGCAGGCGCAGGTCGTCCATGCCCTTGGCGCTTAGCTTGTTCGCCAGCGCGCCGGGCACGCCGTTTTGCTGCACGCCGATGTTGACCAGGTCCGAAGTGGTCGCCGGCAAGGCCAGTTCCGCCGTCACCTGCACCATCAGCAGCACAAAGACCAGCAGCAGCGCCTTCCACTCGGGCTTCAAAAACTTGAATGTTTTCAATCTGTCTCCTTTTATACTAAACTCAATCGTTAACGCTTTGATGCGATGGTCTTTTTGCGCCTCCGCGTTGCCGCGTCACCGTGACCTACGCTCCCATCCTGGCAGGGCAAGCCCTACCAGGCTTAACGCTCCGGTACGGTTCCTTTCGAACAAAGGCAGGCCTTTTTTCGGGAGGAGGCGGCCTGAAGCGGAGGGCCTTCCGCAGCAAAGCTGCGGAAAACCGGAAGCGGAAGGAGAGCCGACGAGGCTACGCCTCGTTCTTTCGGCTTAGCGGAGCCATCAAAAATCCTCACCTCATCTGTGCGTTTCCTCTTTCGTTTAGTATGGGAATTGTATAAAAAAAGGACAAACCGCCGGTCACAGCGCGGGGAAAGCCCCCTTGCGGCGCCCGGGCGGCAGGCTTATTCGGCCGGTTCCTCGGGGAGGTCCTCCGCCGTGTTCGCATCGTGCAGGGTCAGCCGCACGGCTTCAATGCGGGTGTTCTGGGCCCGCATCACCTTCAGGGTGAACTTGTCTTCCACCACCTCGGGCTCATCGCCGGGCTTGGGCAGATAGCCCAATTGCTCAATCATGTAACCGGCCACCGTGTCCGCGCCTTCTGACTGGATGTTTAAGTCAAAGCTGCGGTTGAGGTCTGACAGCGGGGTGCTGCCCAGCAGCACGGCCTCCGTCGGGCTGACCACCTGCATGGCGCTGTCGTCCTCGTCATCGTACTCGTCCTGGATGTCGCCCACGATTTCCTCAATCAGGTCCTCCATCGTCACGATGCCCGAGACCCCGCCAAACTCGTCCACCAGCACCGCCAGGTGCTGCTTGGATTTTTGGAATTGAATCAACAGTTCATCGGTGTACATGGTGTCGGGGATGAAGAGGGCCGGGCGGGCGATGTCCTTGAAGGTGGTCCTGCCTTCATTGAGGGCCTGGAGGTTCAGCAGGACGTCCTTTAGATGCACCACGCCGATGATGTTGTCCTTGTCCTCCTCATACAGCGGGATGCGGGAGCGCAGCTGGGTCAGCAGCATTTCCATGTTTTTGTCCGTCGGGTCATCCGCGTCCAGCATGTCCGTGTCCACCCGCGGCACCATGATTTCACGCACCAGGCGGGTGTCCAGGGACAGCACGCCGCGCATCATGTTGAACTCCTCCGTGTCAATCGCGCCGTCGTTGCGGCTGGAGTTGAGCAGCACGCGGATTTCCTGGCGGGTCAGCTTCTCTTCCTTCTTGCTAAAGTCAATGGGCGTCAGCTTTTTGATGAGGCCGACGGAGACCGTCAGCAGCCACACAAAGGGCTTGAAGGCCCCGCGGATGAACAGGATGGGGCCCGCGGCGATGCGCGCGTAGGCCTCGGGAATCTGCAGCGCCAGCTGTTTGGGGTAGAGCTCGCCCAGCACCAGGGTGACATAGGAGATGATCAGCGTCACGATGAGGCTGGCGACCGTTTCCGCCGCCGGGAAGCTGCCCAGCATGGGCATCACCAGGTCCACAAAGGCGCGCGCGGCGGAGGCTGAATTGAAAAAGCCCGCGAACGTGATGCCGACCTGAATCGCTGACAGGAAGGCGTCCGGGGTGGCCAGCAGGTTTTGAACTTTTTTGGCGCGCTTGTCGCCCTTGTCGGCCAGGTCCTTGATTTTGGCGGGGTTGAGCGAGACGAAGGCCATCTCGGCACCGGCCAGAAATGCGTTGACGACGGTCAGGATGAGAATCAGAATGATAGAACCGATGATAGGCGACCCAGGGTCATCCATGAGGGAAACCACACTCCTTCAGAGAAAAGATAAGCAGATTATACAGGGGATAGAGGACAAACGCAAATTAGATGTTGAAAATGGGTGTCCAGGAATGGCACAGGCAGGTTCGCTGTTCGTGGAAGCACTTGAAAACACGGGGAGATTCTCTGGCTTCACACAGAAGTGAATATACGCTTTTTGGTCATTGTTGTCCCCCCTGCTCGCCCGCGGTATAATCCATATAGGACCCCTGACGATGAAAAGGAGAGACAGCAATGAACACAAAACGGGCCGCTGCCTTGTTCTTGGCGCTGATGCTGCTGCTGGGCGCCGGCTTTGCCCTGGCGCAGGAGACCACGGTCAAGGTGGCGGGCAAGTCCGTCAGCGCCGACACCCAGGACCTGGTGCTGGACGGCGTCAGCCTGCGCGATGAAAGCCAGCTGATCAAAGACCTGAAGAAACTGCCCAACCTGAAATCCGTGTCCCTGGAAGGCACGGGGCTGAGGGCCAAGCACCTGTCCAACCTCTTTGACGCCTTCCCGGGCGTGATGTTCTTAGCGGGCTTTGACCTGTTCGGCGTGCCGGTGCACACCACCATGACCGAAGTGGACCTTGGCGAAGCCGAAGTGACCGGCTATCAGACCTTTGGCTGGGCCATCAACGCCATGCCCAACCTGACGCACATGAAGGCCTTTGGTGCGACGCTGACCCAGCGGCGCTATGAGGAAATCACGCAAAAACACCCGGCGCTGCACCTGGAGTGCACCCTGCAATTTTTGCGCTACAGCCTGCGCACCGACGCCACCGCCTTCTCCACCCGCAAGGGCAACGAGGCGCCCTTCTGGAAAAACCGGGATTTTGACATTCTCAAGTATGTGCCGGGCCTGAAGGCGCTGGACCTGGGGCACAACCGCGTCAGCGACCTGAGCTTCCTGCGGCAGTGGCCGGATTTGAAAATCCTCATCATGGCCGACAACGCCATCAAGGACCTGAGCGTCATCGGGGAACTGAGCGAGCTGGAATACCTGGAGCTGTTCATGAACCCCTTCACCGACATCACGCCCTTGACCAAGCTGACCAAATTGAAGGACCTGAACCTGTCCTGGACGGCGGTGGCCGATGTAATGCCGCTTGCGGAAATGACCTGGCTGGAGCGCTTGTGGATCACCCAGATCAAGCCCCGCCTGCCCGAGGGCCAGGTGGACGCGCTGCGCGCGGCCTTGCCCAACACCGAAATCAATGACACGGCCTGGCTGTCCACCCAGGGCGGCTGGCGGGATCACCCGCGGTACTATGTGCAGGCCAACATTTTCGGGACACGCATCTACCGCGATTGGGACGACCCGGCGCCGGAGACAAAGTAATCGTTAAGGGGGGCGGAATGCCGCCGCGCCCAGTGGGCGAGGCAGGCGGCATGGCGGCCCAATGAAGCACAGTGTTTTCAAGCGAAGCCTGCGAGCGCAGAAAACACTGATGCGTGATTGAGGGCGATGAGTAGTCCTCATCGAACAACACAGGCAAATCAATAATTTGCTCGGTCTGGATTGACAGGCCGCGCCTGCTGTGGTACCATCGGAAATCGTCAGCGGGTGTGGGCGTGCTGCCCGCGCGCTGCATCCGACGGTGATGCGCCTGTAGCTCAGTCGGATAGAGCATCGGCCTTCTAAGCCGAGGGTCAGGGGTTCGAATCCCTTCAGGCGCGCCAGGCATGGTGGGTGTAGTTCAGTGGTTAGAGCGCCAGATTGTGGCTCTGGAAGTCGTGGGTTCAACTCCCATCACCCACCCCATTTTTTACCTCCTGGCTCCTGGTGGGGTGTCGCCAAGCGGTAAGGCACCAGACTTTGACTCTGGTATTCGTAGGTTCGATCCCTGCCACCCCAGCCAAGCGGCATTGGACCGCGAAAACCTCTCAGTATGAGGGGTTTTTTTGTTGAGGTTTGTAAGGCTTTGCACCCATCGTAGATTTAACGAATAGATAAGCTGCGCTTGCCGGGTCTTCTCTCCGGTGTTTTATACAATTCAATAATTTCTCAATCCTATGCGTTGAACCGCTATTGATTCATTATGAAGCTGTCAACATTCAACTTCAGCGTGAGCCCATCAAACAATTGTCCACGCACGGTCCGAAAGTCCTTTTCTCTGTAGCACTCGATGAAGCCGATTTTGTTCATCAATCCCAAGACCCTCACATTTCCTGACCAGGTCTGGGTATAGATCTCCTTGATTCCGTGGTCCAAAAGATAACGGATATACAATCTCCATGCTTCAGTGGCATACCCTTTTCTGCGTGAAGCCATGTCTGGGATGTCGTTTCCTATGGTCAGGTTTCCCTTTCCTTTTATATAACGGTAATTTTCGTCAATAAAATACGCATTCACCCATCCAATATGTTTTTTGGTTTCATCATCAACACAGAGTTGGAATCCATATCTGAGACGATCAGGATCGCGTTCGCGGGATAAGCTTTCGGTCATTCTGGCGCGGTATGCGTCAGCATTGAATGGCTCTTCCTCTTCCATTTCCCATGGAGCGTCCCACTGACACCATTCTGTTTCTATCGTTTGCCATTCAATCATATCCTCAATGTCTTCATGAATGAAATCCCTGAGGAATACCCTCTGTCCCTTGATCTTCATGAATGAATATCCTTCTCCAAGATCGTCCGTTTCAGGCGTGCTTCCTGCGCGCCATACTCAATTCAAGGATGAAACCGCTTGGCGACACCATTCCAGTTTCCGTAGTCTTTAGACAGATTCCTGCCTCCATTCATTCCTCCCCGGGAATGATACAAAAAGGATTGCCCTCCGGGTCCTTGAGGACGGTGTAGTCCTCGCCTTCGTGGTAGTTCCACTTGGCCAGGGTGGCGCCCAAATTGAGCAGGCGCTCAATATCTTCCTTGGGAGAAGAAGAGTAGATGTCCATGTGGTGGCGGCGGGCCTTGTCCGAGGTCACGCGGTTGAACGACAGCGTGATGCCCTCCCCGGTTTTGGGGATGAGCATGGCAAAGTCTTCCCCCGGTTCGTAGGCGGTGGTGTAGTCCAGGGCTTGCGACCAGAAGGCAACACTCTTTTTGATGTCCTTGACACCCCAGACGATGGCGCCGATTTTCATGTTTTCCTCCATATACGTTCAGGCCTGGCAAGCCGCGGGTTTTTGCTGTGAAAAGAAGATGGCGATGATGCGTCGGTTTAGATTGACAGTGAACCGTCAAACGCCTGAAGCAGTTCCCTTCTCACCACGCGGTAGGCGGGCTGCTCTTTCTCACGGTATTGCGTGGAATGGCGGACCGGAGGATAGCCCTTTTGCTGCCAGTCGGCCACGAAATACTGCCAGGCCACCTCATCAAAAGGCAGCATGTCCTGCCAGCACATCGCGGCGACATCGGCCACCAGGCTTTCCAGGTGGTTTCTGCCCTTGCTTGTGGGGGTATTGGCCGTCTGTTCAAACAGGGTAAACAGGCTGTCCGGCGATAGGCCCGCCTGCTTCCAGGCGGCCAGGTTGACCCGGGCATAGTCCTCGCCGATGATTTCAAACAGCGGGATGTCCCGGGCTGCCACGGCTTCAAATTCATCAAAGAACATCCGCCGGGCGGATTCAGGGTCGTTTAATAAATGCTCCGCGCCAAAGGCGGCCTGGTAGCACAGCTTGCCCGCGTCCTGCGGGGCAAAGGCCGGGTGCAGCATGATTTGCTGGGTGATGACGGTCGTAAAGTTCATGGGTGCAGTATACCACCAATTTCTATCATCGTTCTTGGTGCGCGCCGGGAGCTATTTCTTGTGCTTGGCCGCCAGCAGCCGCGCGCCTTCTTCCCGCCCGGTGCGCTTCAAGTGCTCCAGGTAGCCGTCCAGCTCGCCCCGGGTGTGGAGGGGGCCGCCCTCGTTCATCACCGTCCACAGGGGATCGATGACCTGCGGGCCTTTGAGCATGGCGTCCTCCTGCCAGTCCAGGATGATTTTGGCGCCCTTTGCGCACAGTTCCGGGTGGTCGTCCTTGATGTCGTGCTGCTGGTGCGGGTCGTTCTTCAGGTCAAACAGCATTTCCCGGTCAAACAGGCGGAAGCCGTCGTGGAGGGTGCGCATGTAGAGATAGTCTGAAAAGCGCGCGCTGCGCTGGCACACATGGGCCATCTGCGACAGCACCAGGTGGTCCCGGCCTTGTGTCTGGCCGGTTTTCACCGTATTAGAAAAACTCTGCCCGTCCCAGTGCTGCTGGTGTTTTATGCCCAGCAGGTCCGCGATGGTGGGCACCAGGTCCAGGCTGTAGTGGAAGGCCTCATCCACTGCGCCTTGCTGCATGCCCGGCCATTTGATGAGCAACGGCACATGGCAGGTGATGTCGTCCGCGGTGCCGTGCTCGGCGTAGATGCCCAATTCCCCCAGGTTTTCCCCGTGGTCGGAGATGAGCAGGATGGCGGTGTCCTCATAGATGCCCTGCTGCTTCAAGAGGTCGAACACCTGGCCCAAAAGCATGTCGGCATAATGGATGCCGCAGTCATAGCCGTCCCAAACACGGCGCAATTCACCGTAGCTTCCGATTTTGCCGGGGTGCTTGGGGAAGGCGGGGTGTTCCAGGTCGTTGTACATGCTGATTTCGTTGACGCCGTGGGGCGCCACCAAGCCCTGGTGGTGTTTGAAAACCTCCGGCGTGATCCAGGTGGGCAGCTCGTCATTTTCAAAGGGGTTCACATAATCCGCCGGGGTGCGGTAGGGCGTGTGCGGGTCCCACAGGTGCAGGTGCATGAACCAGTTGTCCCGTTTTTCGTTGCGTTTCAGCCAATCCAGCGCGATGGGGACCACCTCTTCCCCCGACTCCGCCCCGCCCTTGCCCTGGTTGTAGCACTCGTTAAAGCCGGCGTTGAACCAGAAGGAGGAATGGCGCTCGGCGAAGGTACTGATGGATACGGTGTGCAGCCCGGCCTTGCGGAAGAGGCTGTGGAAACCGCTTTCCAGCACCGGGTCGCGGAAGGAACGCGCTTCGCCCGTCAAGCGCAGGTCGGCCGCCGTGCCGCCGTGGCCCACCGCCCCGTTGCGGATGCCAAACATCCCCGTTTGCAGGGCGGCCCGGGAAGGCAGGCAGGGGGCGTCAGAGGTGTAACAGCGGGTAAAGCGCACCCCCTCCTGCGCGATCTGGTCCAGGTTGGGCGTGGTGTTGCGGGGATAGCCGTAGCAGCCCATGTGGTCGGGCCGAAGGGTGTCAATGTCCAAAAGCAGTATGCGCATGGCGTCCTCTCCTATGGTGTTTTCTGTAAGTATTGTAAGCCAGGGCGGCAAACCTTGGCAAGGTGCATTGACCGCCGCTGCCTGATGACTTATCCTAAGGCCAAGAACATGAATACCTACCTTGTTTAGGAGGAGTGCACAATGAAACAGATCAAATGGGGCATCATCGGGCCGGGCAACATCGCCAGGCGCTTTGCCCAGGGGCTGCGCGCCGTGGAAGGCGCCGTCCCCTATGCAATCGGCTCGCGCAACCTGGACCGCGCGGAGGAATTCGCCAGGGAGCATGGTTTTGAGAAGGCCTATGGCAGCTATGAGGAGCTGGTGAACGACCCGGCGCTGGACGCCGTCTATGTGGCCACGCCCCACCCCATGCACGAGGAGGCGGTGCTGCTGTGTTTGGACCACGGCAAGGCGGTGCTGTGTGAAAAGCCCTTCGCCGTCAACGCCTTGCAGGCGCAGAACATGATCGCGCGGGCGCGGGATAAGAAGGTTTTCCTGATGGAGGCCATGTGGACGCGCTTTTTGCCCGCGGTCAAAAAGGCCATGCAGCTGATCAATGACGGCGCCATCGGCCGTGTGCGCCATGTCAGCGCGGACTTTGGCTTCCGCGCCGAGGTCGACCCCGCGGGCCGCCTGTTTGACCCCAAGCTTGCCGGCGGCGCCTTGCTGGACGTGGGCATCTACCCGCTGTCGTTTTGCTCCATGGTGTTTGCCGGCCAGCCGGACGGGATCCAGTCCCACCTGGAAATCGGTTCCACCGGCGTGGACGAGGTCGCCATCGCCCAGCTGTTCTACCCCGAGGGCCGCAGCGCCCAGGTGATGGCCGCCATCCGGCTCAACACCCTGCAGGACGGCATCATCCTGGGTGAGGAAGGCTCCATCCGCTTGATGGAGTTCTGGCATGCGCAAAGCCTGACGCTGATCAACAAGGACGGGGAGCAGCGCTTTGACCTGCCCTATCACGCCGGCGGCTTTGAGTTTGAAATCCGGGAAGTGGTGGATTGCCTGAACCGCGGCCTTGTGGAATCCCCGCTGATGCCGCTGGATGAGACCCTGGCCCTGGCGCGCGCCATGGACCAGATCCGCTATGACAACAAGCTGCGCTACCCCTTTGAGGAGGAACAGGCATGAACACCGTGACGATGCCAAACAGCGGCAAGACCGTCTCCCGCTTCTTCCTGGGCACGGACGCGATTGGCCTGAAAAATTATGAGCAATCCGCCAAGCGCCTGGACGCCGCGCTGCGCCTGGGCATCAACGCCATGGATTCAGCCTATGTCTATGTGGGCGGGGACAGCGAGCGCGCCCTGGGCAAGTGGATGAAAGAGCGGGACAACCGCGACCAGGTGTACATCGCCACCAAGGGCGCCCATCCGGATGCCAATGGCCCCAAGGTCAACCCCAAGGCCATTACCGCGGACCTGATGGAGTCCCTGTCCCGCCTGCAGACGACGTATGTGGACGCCTATTTGCTGCACCGGGATGACCCCACTGTGCCCGTGGGGCCCATCGTGGAGGTGCTCAACGAGCACCTGGCCGCCGGGCGCATCCATGCTTTCGGCGGCTCCAACTGGACGCATGAGCGCGTCCGGGAGGCCAATGACTACGCCCGGGCCCACAAGCTGACGCCCTTCACCCTGACCAGCCCCTACTTTGGCCTGTGCCTGCAGGTGGACAACCCCTGGGGCCCCGGCTGCGTGTCCATCGCGGGCGAGGAAGGCAGGGAGGCGCGGGCTTATTACGCGGAGCACCGGATGCCCGTCCTGTCCTATTCCAGCCTGGGCCGGGGCATGCTGTCAGGCCGGGTGACGCGGGACAACTACAAGGAGCTATTGGACCACGCCGCGCTGACCGCCTACGCCCATGAGGTGAACTTCCAAAGACTGGACCGGGCGCGGCAGATGGCAGGCGAAAAGGGCATCACCGTGCCCCAATTGGGCCTGGCCTACAGCCTGTCCCAGCCCATCCTGGTCTGCCCGTTGGTGGGCGCCAACAACGAGGAAGAGCTGCGACAGACGGTGGAAGCCGGGCAGATCCGCTTGACGGAACAGGAATGCGCGTGGCTTGAAAACGGGGACGAATAACAACTGACAATATCAAAAGAAAAAGCCCGTGCTGTCTCGCAACAACACGGGTTTTTTCTTCGGTGTTTGGGGCTTAGCGTTCGGGCCCGCAGCCGGTGCAGCCGCCGCAGCCGCCGGCGCTGCCGCAGCCGAATTCTTCCTCGGCGAACTCGTCCTCGCCCGTCAGCTGGGCTTGGAGGGCGCGGTTGACGCTGTCCATCATGCGGTTGAAGTTGAGGCGGGCCAGATTGACTTCGCGCATGCCCTTGTGGGAAGCGATGCGCTGCTGGACCTGCTCGGCTTCGTCTCCCAGGGCGTCAAGCTGCTCGTCGGTGGTGTCTTCTTCCAGTTCCAGCGCGGCGATGCGGTCGCGCAGGTCGGCGTACTCGGCATAGAGCTCGGACACCTCGGCGTTGGTGGAAACGGCTTCCTCTTGCTTGTTGAGGTTGAGGTATTCATTGGAATTGGCGATGAGCTGGCCCAGTTCGCGGGCCTTTTCCAGGATGTGTTCCATGTTCAGGGGTTCTCCTTTAAAATGTGTGTTCCCTTGAGGGTGTTGCTGCCCTGCCCGGTGATTGCAACGGGCACGATGTGGCCAATCAGGTCGGGGGTGCCGGCAAAATTGACGGCGGTGCCGCGCTGGGTCTTGCCGGTCAGCTGGTTCTTGTCGCGCTTGCTGGTGCCTTCCACCAGCACCTGGACTTCCTGGCCAATCAGGGTGGCGTACACCTCTTTGGAGATGCGGTCCACCGCCTTGTTTAACCGGGCCAGGCGGTCCTTGGCGACGCCGGGG
>JAAYLK010000076.1 GCA_012521895.1 Clostridiales bacterium | reverse complement strand
GCATCAAAAAGCCGGGCGGACGAAGGTCTGCCCGGCCATTTTTTGTAATGACTTACCTGCTTCTGCGGCCCTCGCCCAGCACGCGGGCGTACTCGCCCGGGCGTTCCAGCACCAGGGCGCAGCCCAGGGCGATGCACTCCTGGGGATGGTCGGCCACAAAGACCGGAATCTGCATCTCGCGCTGGATAACTTCCTTCAGCGCGCGCATCTGGGCGCCGCCGCCGGTGAGCAGGATGCCATCGTCAAACACGTCGTTGGCCAGCTCCGCCGGGATGCGCTCGATGACCGAGTGCAGGCCTTCAATAAGCGCGTGCAGCGGCTCCTCCGCGGCCTCGGCCAGCTCCTCCCCGGTGATGTCCGCCTGGCGGGGCAGGCCGGAGACCAGGTTGCGCCCGGCGGCGGGCAGGCTCAAGGTGTTTTGCTCCTGGCTATCCACGGTGCCGATGGCGCTTTTCAAGTCCTCGGCGGTGCGCCAGCCGATGAGCAGGTTGTGCTTTAAGCGGATGTAGCGGATGATGGCGTCGGTGAAGGCGTCCCCGGCGGTGTCCAGGATGCTGCGCGCCATGATTTCACCGGAGGAGATGACCGCGATGTCGGTGGTGGCGCCGCCGATGTCCACCACCATGCGCCCGGTGACCTCGTTGATCTGGACGCCGGTCCCCAGGGCCGCCGCCAGGGGCCGCTCGATGATCTGGGTGCGGCGGGCTCCCGCTTCCAGCATGCCCAGGATGAGCTGGCGCTTTTCAATCTCGTTGGAGGTGGCGGATACGCTCATCAGCGCGCGCGGGCGGTTGAACAGGTGCTTGCCCACCACGCGCATGACAAAGTAGTTGAGCATGATGGACAGCATGTCAAAATCCTGGATGGTGCCCTTTTGCAGGGGGCGCACCACCGTGATGCCGCTGGGTTCCCGGCCGATCATCTGGTAGGCTTCCAGGCCAATGGAGATGATGTTGCGCGTATCATGGTTGACCGCCAGCACAGCGGGTTCGTTGAACACAACGCCCTTGCCGCGCTCGGCGATTAAAACATTGGATGAACCCAGGTCAATGCCGATATCCTCAACAGAAGCCATCGGAAGTCTCCTTCACCGTAAAATCTGTCTTCGACAGGCAATGTAACACCTTTGCCTTGAATTGAAAACACTGTATCATATAATGGTAACAATTACCACATTTTAACGCAATAAATCAGGCAAACTGGCCCGCGTCCCCACTTTTTTGGAGAAAACGCCAAACCAGGGCCTGATTTTCAGTGGAAAAGGTCACATAACTGGCGTCGCCGTCCACAAGGTGCGGCGACCCAGGACGTCAATGAGCAAGATGGAGACCGTGCCACGGAGCAGGGGCACCTCCAGTTGGGTCTGCAAAACTGGGGTTTGCTTCTGGCGGACGGAGGAGGCATAGGCCACAAACACGCCCTTGTTCATCAGCCCCGCGCACCATTGGTCCACCAGGTCCAGCCCGCGGATAGGAAGCCCCTTGGGCTGGGTTTCAAAGCCCACAAGGTCCTCCTCCGGCACGATGTAGGAATTGATGCCCACGGTATAATAGCCGATGCCCGGCACGCTGGAGGCGTCCAGCATGGCGCCGTGGTCAGAAAAGGGCGCCTGGCACACCAGGCGGTAGGGGGCAAGGCGCTTGCGGGAGACGGCAAAGGCCACGGGGCTTTTGTCAATGCCCAGAAAATGCCGCTGGTTGTTGGCGGCGCTCATCAGCAGGGAGCCCGAGCCGCAGGCCAGGTCGGCCACCAGGTCCCCCGGCTTGGTGGTGGACAGCAGCATGCGGTCCATCAGCGCCTGGGGCTTTTGTCCGGGGTAGCCGGTGCGCTGGGGGTCCTTTTGCTGCAGGAGCGCGACATCCGCCCAGACATCATCCGGGTAGACCGGCTCGTCATCATAATAGATATACTCCTTGCCGCCGGTTTTGATGCTGCGGTAGGAGCGGCCGTGCTCGTCCACATGGCGCTTTAAATGGTTGCTGCGCTCTTCCTTGCGCGTGACGGGCACCTGGGTGATGTCAAAGAAATGGGCGGTTGACTTGGCGTAAAACAGAATGACATCATGCTTGCGGCTGAAGTGCTTTTTGCTGCGGCCGCCCGCCTGATAGGTCCAGATGATCTGGTTTTTGAAGTTGTTTTCGCCAAAGACCTCGTCCATCAACAGCCGCGCGCGGGCCAGGGTGTTGGCCTCCACGTGCAAAAAGAGGGAGCCGGAGTCTGTCAGCAAGGCGTGGGACAAATCCAGCATCCTGCGCAGGTCATGCAGGTATTGCTGGTCATCGGGCTTCACATAATCGCTGTAGGCAGGCAAGTTGATGGCCTGGCGGCTGGTCTCCCAGCCCTTCTCCCCCACGCGCAGTTTACAGGAATAATCTTGCCCGGTGGCGCCGGGCAGGTCCAGGTAAATCATCTGCACCTGGCCCAGGTAGGCGGACAGGTCGGTTTCCAGCGCGTCCGCGCACAGCAGCAGCCCGCCTTCCTGCTGGCTGTCGTTGATTTCACGCAAGCCCTGGGCGCGCTGCCACATCATGGGGTCGGCTCCTTCTGCCACAGGGGCGCGGTCATTTGCTCCACCGCGCGCTGCTGGGCGATGATGAACTCCTTTTGTTTGGGGTCAGAACACAAGGCCTCCGCCGCCTGCCTGGCGGCATCAACAAAATCAACGCGGAGGCCTTCCATGCCCGAGGGCATCAGGGGGCAAATGGGCCAGGCGCGCGGGTCCAGGCGGACATCGGGCCGGCCTTCTGAATTGATAAAAAACATCAGGGGAAAAACCCGGCAGGCCATGGGGCGGGTGTGCCGCATACAGGTGCCTTTACAGGTGAGCAGGGTGCCGCCTGAAACCAGGCTGTCATCGGCATTGAGCGCAAAGCCCTCCGGCAGGCTGACGTACTGCGCTTCTTCCCCCGGAAACAGCAGCATGCCCCCGCGGCCCTCCTCGTCCGTCCGGCAGCAGGCGGCGCCGCACAAGGCCCCGCAGTTGCGCGCAAGCGGCGTCACGATGGATAAGATGTCCAGCGCGTTTTCCAGCGCGCCCCTTGTCTTCACAGCCTTTTTCATTGCCGGAATTGTAGCACTTCGCCCCTTCATTGACAAGCAAAAGCCCTCCATCCTACAATCAATATACCATGAAAAGGAGCACGCACATGCGCATCAGCCTGCCAGACCACGCCCTCCGAGCCATCGCCCTGCTGGAAGAACAGGGCTTTGAGGCCTATGCCGTGGGCGGCAGCGTGCGGGACGCCTTGCTGGGCCTGCCCCAGGGCGATGTGGACCTGTGCACCGACGCCGAGCCTTCACAGATGCAGGCCGTGTTCAAAGATTTCACGACCATCCCCACCGGGCTCAAGCACGGCACCCTCACGGTGCTGATGGACAGGCAGCCCATCGAAATCACCACCTACCGCACAGACGGCACCTATTCCGACCAGCGCCACCCGGACCGGGTGACCTTCGTGCGCAGCCTGAAGGAGGACCTGGCGCGGCGGGACTTCACCTGCAACGCCATGGCCTGGCACCCCAAAAAAGGCCTTGTGGATTTTTTTGATGGGCGGGAAGCCATACAAAAAAAAGAGCTGCGCGCGGTGGGCCAGCCGGAGAAGCGTTTTACCGAGGACGCCCTGCGCGTCCTGCGCGGGCTGCGCTTTGCCTGCCAGCTGGGTTTTTCCATTGAGGAGAAGACGCTGAAAGCCATGATGGACAAGGGCGACGGCTTGCAGGCGGTGTCCAAAGAGCGCGTCGCCCAGGAATTGAACCGCGCCCTGTGCGCGGACCATGTGGAAGACGCGTTGAGAAAATATCCCCGGCTGCTGTATTTTGTGCTGGAGGAGCTGTCCCCCATGCTGCACACGCCCCAGCGCACCAAGTTTCATGCCTACGACGTGTGGGAGCACACCATCCGCACGGTGGGCATCGCCGGCAAGGACCTGGCGCTGCGCTGGGCCGCCCTCTACCATGACGCAGGCAAGCCCTATAACACCCAGATTGACCCGGATGGCACTACGCACTTCCGCGGCCACCAGGCCACCAGCGCGCGGCTGATGGACCAGGCGATGGTGAGGCTCAAGCAGCCCAAGGCCTTGAAGGAGCAGACCGTCGCCCTGGTGAAGCACCACGATGACCGCGTGGGGCCGGACAACCTGAAGCTGTGGATCTCCCGCCTGGGCATGGACACGGCCAAGAAGCTGCTGCAGCTGCAGATTGCCGACCTGTCCACCCACTCAATCCTGGGGCAGCAGCGCGTGCCGCAGCTGCAGGCGCTGCTTTTGGAAACCAAGGGCTATGAAAAAGACGGAAAGACCTTTGATGTGTCCAGCCTGGCGATTTCCGGGCGGGACCTGCTGGACCTGGGCTTTGCCCCGGACAAGCGCCTGGGAAGGGTCCTGGAGGCCTTGCTCAAGGAAGTGCTGACCGGGCAAACGGACAACAGCAGGGAAGCCTTGCTGGACAAGGCGAAACACTTGTATTCAGCACATTGAAATGGCGGCCTTGCGGCCGCCATCCAAAGCATCAATAAACTATATCTTGGGAGGTATCGGAGGGCAAAGCCCTCCGATGGTAATCCGCGGCAGCGACATGTGCGGTGTCGCGGGTTTGGGCTTTAGCCCAAACTTTCCATGAATTTCTGCCGACCGTGAGCATACGCGAACAGGCAGAAATTCCCGTTCCTCCAAAACGAAAAAGTGTCCGCAGACACTTTTTCGACAAGCCAAATGGCGGCCTTGCGGCCGCCATCAACAAACAAAGGACAGATGAAGAATCAGGCTTCGGGGATGAGCAAGCCCAGGTTGCCCTCCTTGCGCAGGTAGAGCACATGGGTCTGGTCGGTGTCCACATCCACATATACAAAGAAGCTGTGCCCAAGCAGTTCCATCTGCAAGATGGCGTCCTCCTGGCTCATGGGGCGCACCGTATAGGTCTTGCTGCGCGCCACTTCGCGGGCTTCCTGCTCGGCATCGCTCAGGTCTTCGATAAATTCGGGCTGGGTGTCCGCGGGCAGCTCTTCACGCAGGCGTTTGTCCAGCCTGGTGCGGTGGCGCAGGATTTGTTTTTCCAGTTTGGCCAGCGCCTTGTCAATGGACATGAAGAGGTTGTCCTCGCTGCTGGCTTCAGCGCGCAGCAGCACGCCGTTGATGGGCACGGTGATTTCCACGATGCGCTGGGTCTTTTCCCGGCGCATGCGCACAAACATCTCCGTGTCCTGGCGCAGGTACTTGCCCATGGTCTGGGTTTTCTTCAGCACGCGGTTTTCAATGGCCGGGGTGATGTTCATTCCTTTGGCGGTCATGGTCGTTTTCATAAGCGTCCTCCTTCAATGATATGGGAAAACGTGCTGTTGATCCAACAGCACTGATCCGGAGCGGTATTCAGGCCTGGAAAATATCGTTAAACTGTTCTTCCTGAAGCACTTTGAGCGCGTAGGAGCAGGTGGCGCCCACCTTGAGCCCTTCCTGCCGGGCATGGTCCGCGACTTTTTCCACCAGCTTGCGGGCGATGCCCTGGCCGCGCAGGCTGGGGTCGGTGAAGGTGTGATCCACAACAATCAAGCCATCATTAGGCTTTGTAAAAGTGATTTGCGCCAGGGGTCTGGCCTTGTTGTCCCCCGCGTAGAAACGGTTCTTATCAAAGAGGATTTCCAAACGGTTGCCCTCCTTCTTCTTGTTGCTTGTATCTATTGTATACCCGATGTAAAGCCCCCTTAGACTTGAAACCCTTCCTGGCATTTGCTATCATGACCGCGGGCTTGTAGCCCGAAAGGAGACAGCATGGACAAGAAAACCGTGTTTTCACACATTGACCATACATTGTTAAAACCCGAGGCCCAGTGGAAGGACGTGGACCGCGTCTGCAAGGAAGCAGTGGACAACTGCATGGCCTCCGCCTGCATCCCGCCGCGCTTTGTAAAACTCGCCAAGGAAAAGTACGGCAACCGCCTCAACCTGTGCACCGTCATCGGCTTCCCGCTTGGCTACAACACCATGCGGGTGAAGGTGTTTGAAGCGCAGGAGGCCGTGCTGGACGGCGCGGACGAGATTGACATGGTCATCCACATCGGCGACGCCAAAGCCGGGGATTTTGACCGCGTTACCGAGGAAATCCGCGCGGTCAAGGCCGCCATCAACGGCAGGATTCTGAAAGTGATTGTGGAGACCTGCTACCTGACGGACGCGGAAAAGGCCGCGCTGTGCCGCTGCGTCACCGACGCCGGCGCCGACTTCATCAAGACCTCCACCGGCTTTGGCACCGGAGGCGCGACGGCGGCTGACATCGAGCTGTTCAAGCAGCACATCGGCGAGGAGGTCAGGATGAAGGCCTCCGGTGGCATCCGCACAAAGGAAGCCATTGAGGGCTTCATCAACCAGGGCTGCGCGCGCATCGGCGCCAGCAGCGGCCTGACCGCCTACCAGGACCAGCCGGACACACAGAACACAGGCTACTAAACACAGATCAATGACAGGCGCCGTACAACGCGGCGCCTGTTTTGTGTTTCGTTTTTTTGTGGAAGCTATGGAAGCAGCAGCTTGGCCGCCGTGCCCAACACGCCTGCCCCCAGCATCACCAGGATGGGGCTGGGTTTCCATTTGCGCAGCACGAACAGCGCCAGAATGAAGCAGGCCACAGCGATCCAATCTATGGCGCTTAATGACATACGCGTGCTGTGCCCAAACAGCGCCAGCAGCGCGATGGACAGCCCTGCCGAAGCGATCAGGGCCACCGCGGCCGGCCGCAGGCCGCCCAGCACCCCCTGGAAGGCTGCCTTGTCCTTCCAGGCGCGGTAGACGCGCGCCAGGATGAGGACGATGATCAGGCTGGGCGTGATGCAGCCGAGGGTGGCGATGATGGCGCCGGGCAGGCCGGCCACGCGCGTGCCCACGAAAGTGGCGGCGTTTAAGGCGATGGGCCCGGGGGTCATCTCCGCGATGGTGACAAGGTCGGTAAAGGTTGCCATGTCCAGCCAGGGGTGGATGACCACCACCTGGTCCCGAATCAGCGGCAGCGCCGCCAGCCCGCCGCCAAAGGCAAAGAGGCCCACCTGGAAAAAGGAGAGGTACAGCGTTATCAGCAGGCTCATGGCGTGGCCTCTTTTCGTTGTCCGCGCAGCCAGGCGTCCGAAAGGCCCACCAGGCCGCAGACCAGCAGCACCAGAATGATGGGGGCTTTAAAGAAGTAGACGGCGATGAAGGCCAGCGCCATCAGAATGATGGGGGTTGGCTGTTTTTTGCGCGCGATACCGCTTGCCATGGTCCAGACCACGTCGGCGATGACCGCCGCGACCCCGGCGCGCATGGCCTCCATGAAGGTGGCCACGATTTTATTGGTGATGAAGGCCTCATACACCAGAGAAATTAACGTCAGCACAACCAGGGGCGGCAAAGCCGTCCCCAGCACCGCCACCAGCGCGCCCTTGAGCCCCAGCACCTTGTAGCCCAGGATGATGGAGGTGTTGACCGCGATGGGGCCGGGGGCGGACTGGGCGATGGCGATCATGTCCAGCATCTCCTCATCGCTGACCCAGTGCAGCTGCTGGGCGAAGCGCTTGCGCATCAGGGGTACAATCACATAACCGCCCCCAAAGGTGAAGGCGCTGATTTTAAACACGGACAGGAACAAGGTCAGCAGGCTGGGTTTGTGGTCTGGCATGGAGGCCTCCCCTCTTGATGCCGCCATGCTAAGCCCCCAAGGCCCAAATTGTCAAGGATCGCTTGACAAAAACCCCACACAGGCGGTACTTTGGATACAAAGAAAAAACAAAACGGAGGACAGCAATGCACGCTTTCTACAGCGCCTTGATGGCGGGGGTGATGACCGGGATGGGCGGCGCCGCCTTTCTGGGCGCGGACAACCGCGAGGTGGGCTCCTTCCTGTTCTCCATCGGCATGTTTGCCGCCCTGGCCCTGGGCTTGCCGCTGTACATTGGGCGCTGCGCCGGCGCGATTTGCCACAAGCCCCGCAAGATTGGCACGCTGCCGGGCATTTTGATCGGCAACCTGCTGGGCGCCATCCTCTGCGGGCTGGTTTATGGGCTGACCGTGCCCTCTGACGCCCCGCTGCTCCAGGCCGCGCGCCTCAGCCAGCCCTTCCTGTCCACCCTGGCGCGGGGCATTTTCGCCGGGATGATCATCTACACCGGCTCCTATTCCTGGAACACCATGACATCCGCCAAGCCCATCGGCACGCTGCTGGCGGTGACCGCCTTTGTGGTGTCCCGCTTTGAAAACAGCATCGCCGACGCCTTTTATTTCGCCGCGGCCTTCGCACAAACCGGCGTCTTTGAGTTGGCCGTCCTGCCCTTTATGCTGGCCGCCATCCTGGGCAACACCATCGGCCCAGTGCTGCTGTGCCTGGCCATCCCCAGGAACCACCAGCCGGCATAGGCCTTCATAAGCACACAAAAAACAGCCGCTATGATCTCACAGCGGCTGACTTGTTTTTTGCTTATTCGGCAAACACCAGTTTCAAACTGATGTCCGCCACCTGGGCGATGGTCTCATGCACCGAGCAGTACTTGGCCGCCAGCTCGCTGGCGCGCTCAAAGCCTTTCTGCTCCTTGGCGCCGTGAATGGTAAACACCATATCCACCGTACGCAGGGTGGTGGGCACCTCCTCGCGCTTGACGCCGCGGATGGCGATCTCCGCCCTGTCATACTGCAAACGCATCTTGTCGGCGATGTCCACAAAGGTGGCGTAGTAGCAGCTGCCCAGCGCGCCCAGCATCAGGTCGTAGGGGCGCAGCTTGCCCTCCTGCTTTTTGCCGATTTGCACCTGGCCAAACTCCGTCATCAAGCTGCCCTCAAAATGACGGTCAAAGTTCAAAGTGACCCGTGTCTCGCTCATGTTTTTCCTCCAAAACGACGCTATTGCAATGGTTTGATGGCGCGGGTGGCGAAGAAGCAGGGCACGCCGTGTTCCATCAGGGGCCCTGTGTTGTTGCTGTCCTCAAAGATGTCCGTCAGCATCAGCCCGGCCTTCAGCTGCCCGCCCACCTGCTCCTGGATGGGATGGGAGAACTGCAGGCTTTCGTAGGGGTTTGCCTTGATGGTTTCCTCCCAGTCCGCCTGGCTTAAAGGGTCCTGGGGCAGCTTGTGGGTGATCACCAGGCTGTCCTCATCAAACAAAAAGTTGATGCCGTTGTCCAGGCCCGCCAGCAGCGCCCCGCCGGGCTTCAACACCCTGTAGCACTCGTTCCACACCGGCTGCACCTGACGGATGTAGCAATTGGACACCGGGTGGAAAATCAGGTCAAAGCTGTTGTCCAAAAAGGGCAGGGGCTTGGTCATGTCGCCCTTGATCACCTCAATCGCATAGCCCTCCCGCCGGGCCACCATCCGCTCGCTGTTTAGCTGCTCATCCGATAAATCAAACACCGTGCAAATCGCCCCCAGCGCCGCGAACACCGGCATCTGCTGGCCGCCGCCGGACGCCAGGCCCAGCACGCGCTTGCCCTTCAAGTCCCCAAACCACGCTTTGGGCACCGGGATGTTGGGCGTCAGCACCACCTGCCAGTCCCCTTGTTTTGCCTTCGCGTAAACCTCCGGCGTGATTGGCTGGCCCCATTCCCAGCCGCCGCGCACCCAGGAATCAATCGCGAAGGCGTTGTACCGCGTGTAATGGCCCTTGTCACTCATCTCACTCACCATCTTACCCGCTGCCAGAGCACCGCCTGCCCCTGCTTGCCGCTCTCCTTCAAATCCACCAGGCGCTGGTTGGCGCTGCCCCGGAAGTCCAGCTCCAAGGAACGCTGCGGCAGCACAAAGGGACCGTCCACCAGCACATCACAGGTGTCCAGTAGGCCCTGGACCGCGCTTTCCTTGCTCTTCTTCAACGCTTCATAGGTATAACCCGAATAAATCCACACGTTCAGCCCCCGCGCCTTGGCCTCCCTGGCCATCACCAAGCAGGCCTCCGCCTGCTCAAAGGGCTCGCCGCCCGACAGCGTCAGGCCATCCAGCAGCGGGTTTTCCTTGACCAGCTTCAGCACATCCGCCGTGTCCATCTCCCTGCCGCCCTGAGGGTCGTGCGTTTGCGGGTTATGACACCCCAAACACCCATGGCCGCAGCCCTGCACAAACACCGCCAGCCGCAGCCCCGGGCCGTCCACAATGCTGTCGTTCATGATGCCATTCACACGAAACTTCACCGGGAGAGACCTCCTTTAGGGGACGGTGGGGACGCCGGGGCATTCTTGAAAGAATGACCCCCTCAATTCGCCATAGTCGCCTGCCCTCATTAACATTCGTTCAGGCTCCTTGGCTCATTGGGCTGACATGCCGCCTTCTCCCCGCACAGCGGGCGGCGGCATTCTGCCCCCATCCCCCTAAGAACTTTAATAGAGATTATCAACAAATTCATTCATTAAAGTTTTGAGGAAAGGGGTACGGGGAAAACCACTTTTTCAAAAGTGCTTTCCCCCGCTTCGTTCGTTCTTCCGTACGCCGTTCTACTCCGCTACGCCGTGCTTGACACGGTCGTGCTCCTCGGACTGCTTGGCGTTGTTGAAGCGGTCGGTGGTGCCCACAAGGTAGCCGGTGATGCGGCGGATGCGCTCAAACTTGTGGTCTTCCTCATTGCGGCCGCACTGGGGGCAGGAGTCGCCGATGATGCCGTTGTAGCCGCAGACCGGGTCGCGGTCGATGGGGTGGTTGATGGAGCCGTAGCCGACGCCGGTGTCGTGCATGTGGCGGATGATTTTCTCAAAGGCGTCCAGGTTTTTGAGGGGATCGCCGTCCATTTCGACATAGGTGATGTGCCCGGCGTTGGTGAGGGCGTGGTAGGGCGCTTCCAGGGAGATTTTCTGGAAGGCGTTGATGGGGAAGTGGACGGGGATGTGGAAGGAGTTGGTGTAGTAGTCCCGGTCGGTGACGCCGGGGATGCTGCCGAACTTCTCGCGGTCCATGCGCACAAAGCGCCCAGAGAGTCCCTCCGCCGGGGTGGCGATGAGGGTGTAATTCGTCTTGTGCTGCTGGGCTTTCTGGTCGAGGAATCGGCGCATGAAGCCGACGATTTCCAGGCCCAGGTTCTGGCTTTCCTCGCTCTGGCCGTGGTGGGTGCCGCGAAGCGCCACCAGGGTTTCCGCCAGGCCGATGAAGCCCATGGTGAGGGTGCCGTGCTTGAGGACTTCGCGCACCTCGTCGTCCCACTGGAGCTTTTCGCTGTCCTTCCAGACGTGCTGGCCCATGAGGAAGGGGAAGTTGTAGACCTTCTTGCGCGCGATGATCTCAAAGCGCTCGTTGAGCTGGTCGTAGGCCAGTTCCATTTTGCGCTCCAGCTCCTCAAAGAACCAGGGGATGTCGCCTTTGGCCTCAATGGCGATGCGCGGGAGGTTGATGGAGGTGAAGGAGAGGTTGCCACGGCGGGGGGCGACTTCCTGGCTGGCGTCGTAGGCATTGGCCATGACGCGGGTGCGGCAGCCCATGTAACCCACCTCGGTCTCAGGATGGCCGGGCTTGTAATACTTGAGGTTGTAGGGGGCGTCCAGGAAGGAGAAATTGGGGAAAAGGCGCTTGGCCGAGCAGCGGATGGCCAGGCGGAAGAGGTCGTAGTTGGGGTCCCCAGGGTTGTAGTTGATGCCTTCCTTGACGCGGAAAATCTGGATGGGGAAGATGGGCGTCTCCCCGCGGCCCAGGCCGGCTTCGGTGGCCAGGAGCAGCTGTTCCATGACCAGGCGGCCCTCCGGGGAGGTGTCGGTGCCGTAGTTGATGGAGGAGAAGGGCACCTGGGCGCCGGCGCGGGAGTTCATGGTGTTGAGGTTGTGTACCAGGGCTTCCATGGCCTGGAAGGTGGCCTTGACAATCTCCTTGTGGGAGAACTTGCGCACGGATTTTAACAGTTTTTCAGCCTGCTCTGCGCTCATGTATTCGCCCAGACGCTTGATGAGGGCGGCGTCAAAAGCCGGCTTTTCTTCCATTTCTGGATCAAGGCCGGTTTCCTTTTCAATGGCATCCAGCATGGTTTTGACCGTTTCATCGCTGTCCTGAACATCACACTCGGCGTCCAGCAGGCGGCTGACGTTGTCGCGGAAGCGCTTGCGGTAGGTCTTCTTGACGCCGGGGGCCATGCCATAGTCGAAATTGGCGATGCTCTGCCCGCCGTGCTGGTCGTTCTGGTTGGCCTGGATGGCGATGCAGGCCAGGGCGGAGTAGGAGGCGATGTCCATGGGCTCGCGCAGGACGCCGTGGCCGGTGGAAAAGCCGTTTTTGAACAGCTCCAGCAGGTCAATCTGGCAGCAGGTGGTGGTGAGGGTCAGAAAGTCCAGGTCGTGGATGTGGATGTCGCCCTCGCGGTGGGCCTTGGCGTGCTTGGGGTTTAAGACATACATGTCATAAAACTGCTTGGCGCCTTCGGAGCCGAACTTGAGCATGCTGCCCATGGCGCTGTCGCCGTTGATGTTGGCGTTTTCGCGCTTGATGTCAGAATCAACGGCGTCAGAGAAAGTGATGTCCTCATAGGTTTTCATGAGGCGGGTGTTCATTTCGCGCACACGGCTGCGCTCGGCGCGGTAGAGGATATAGGCCTTGGCGGTCAGCACAAAGCCCTTTTCAATCAGGATGCGCTCCACCACGTCCTGCACCTGCTCCACCGTGGGGCTGGCGGGGATGTTTTCGCTGGTCTCCAGCTCTTTTGTGACCAGGTCAGCCAGCTCATGGGCGGTTTCGCGCCCCTTCTGGCTGCCGCTGGCGTTCAGGGCACGGGCGATGGCCTCTTCAATCTTGTCCTTTTCAAAGGGCACGACCCGTCCGTCACGTTTGGTAATGGTGGAAATCATGGCAAGCCTCCGATATAGTTGATAGCGTTTCATTATGAAGAACAAGTATGATTATGCCCATGGCAAGTCGCTTCTGTCAACAACTTATTGTATACATTTTGTGCAAGACCACAACATGTAGGGGCATCAAAGCCTTGCTGTACACGGAAAGCCAACCTTGACAATTTATTCTTTGCTAACTATACTGTGTTTAAACTCGAAAATCCGGGTATACTATCTGAGTTTTGAAGGAGACTTTCCGTGACCACACGCACCAAACAAAAAAGTCGCAACACCCTCTTTGCCCGGGTGCTGAGCGTTTTTCTGGCCCTGCTGATCGTAGGCGGCTCCCTGGCTGCCATCATCGAACTGTTTTGATTGCAAGCGCCCCGGCGCTTTCGATACAGATAAGAAAGTAACAAGGAGGAGATCCCCATGGAACTGAAAGGTTCAAAAACAGAACAAAACCTCTGGACCGCGTTTTCCGGTGAAAGCCAGGCCCGCAACAAGTATGATTATTTCGCGTCTGCCGCCAAAAAAGAAGGCTATGAGCAGATTGCCGGTATCTTCCAGGAGACCGCGCTGAACGAAAAAGAGCACGCCAAGATGTGGCTGAAAGCCCTGGGCGGCTTTGAAAAGGGCGAGAATGCCGGCGATACCAAGAAGAACCTGGTCGCCGCCGCCGCCGGTGAGCACTATGAGTGGACCGAGATGTACAAGGGCTTTGCCGAAGTCGCCCGCGAAGAAGGCTTCAAGGAGATCGCCCTGGAGTTTGAAAACGTCGCCAAGGTCGAGCGTGAGCACGAAGCCCGCTACCTGAAGCTGGTCAAGCGCCTGGAAGAAAACCAGGAGTGGGAACTGGAATCCGACACCCTGTGGCGCTGCCGCAACTGCGGTTTCGTTTACGAAGGCCGCAAGGCGCCCAAGCTGTGCCCGGCTTGCAAACACCCCCAGAACTACTTCGAGCGCGCCGCGGTCAACTACTAATCCCCCTCGCGTTCCAGACAGGCTGCCTTCAATGGCAGCTTGTTTTTTCGCGCGTTGGCGCTGATGTAAAATCTGCCTTTGGGCTGAGGCTGCGCCATAAAATATGGTAGGATGAGGTGATGAGAATGCCCAGGGAGGAGATGCCATGAGAAAAGAACAGGCCAGGACGCTGCTGCAGGAATTGAACCTGCTGCGCGAGCAGGTCATCAATGATGGTGACTTCTTGTATGCCCGTTGGGAAAAGGACATTGAGCGGGCGGACTTCCGCGCGAGCGCCAAGAACCTGGCGCACTACATGGCCCTGCGGCGGCATGACATCCGGGAACTGCAATGGAAGCTGATCCCCCTGGGGCTGTCGTCCCTGGGCCGCCTGGAAGCGCGGGTCATGCCCACCATTGATTCGGTGGTGGCCTCCTGCACCGGCATCGCCTTCAACAACGAGGACACCGTGGCCTATCCCCCCTTTGAGGACTTCACCAAGGGCGAGGCGGTATTGGACCACAACAGCGAAGTAGCCCTGGGGCCGGAGCCTGACAACCGCTACACCCGCATCATGGTGACCCTGCCCACGGAGGCCGCGCGGGACCCGCACATTGTGCACGACCTGGTGGCGCGCGGCATGGGCATCGCGCGCATCAACTGCTCCCACGACAACGAGGAAGCCTGGGCGCAGATGATTACCCATGTGCGCGAGGCTTCCCGGCAGCTGGGCAAGCCCTGCCTGGTCAGCATGGAAGTGCCCGGCCCCAAGGTGCGCATCGACCGGGTGCTAAGCCAGATGCGCAAGGCGCGTGTAATGGCGGAGGACCGCGTCTTTTTGACCGCCGGGCGCGCCATCCGCCTGCCCCGGGGCATCCAGGTGGCCATTTCCTGCAGCATGGCGGACATCATCGCCTTCGTGGAAATCGGCGAACAGGTCATCTTCGACGACGGCCACATTGAGACGGTGGCCGAGGAAGTCCTGGAGGACGGCGTCATCCTGAAGGTGACCCGGGTGGTGAAGGAGAACGGCGTGCTGCTGCGGCCGGAGAAGGGCATCAACTTCCCCGGGATTGACTACCGCATCCCGCTGCTGAGTGAACGGGACGAGGAGATCATGGACTTTGTCTGCCAGCACACCGACATCATCGGCTGCTCCTTCGTGCGGGACGAGGAGATCATGGACTTTGTCTGCCAGCACACCGACATCATCGGCTGCTCCTTCGTGCGGGACTCGGAGGACATCCACCTGCTGCGCGACGCCATCAACAATCGCCTTGTGATGCCTGACAGCAAGCCGGTGATGATCAAGATTGAGACGCTGGAGTCCATGCGCCAGCTGCCGGACATCCTGGTGGCCATCGCCGGGCACGTGCCCACCGCGGTGATGATCGCCCGGGGCGACCTTGCGGTGGAAGTGGGCTACGCCAGGCTGTCGGAATACCAGGAGGAAATCCTGTGGATTTGCGAGGCGGCGCATGTGCCGGTGATCTGGGCCACCCAGGTGGTGGAGAACCTGGTAAAGACCGGCATTCCCACACGGGCGGATTTTTCTGATGTGACGCTGGCCGCCAAGTCCGAGTGCCTGATGCTGAACAAGGGGCCGCACATCAACGAGGCCGTGGCCTTCTGCGATGACATCCTGGCCAAGTTTGAGCACCATGTGTACAAAAAGACCGCCATCTTAAGAAAATTGAGCGTGGCGGAAGAGTTGTTCGAAAACAAGTAAGGCATCACAAGAAAATCACCCGGCGCGGTTCATAGGCTGCGCCGGGTGATTGTTGTTTGCTGAATCAGGCCTGCAGCCTGATTTGCTTCTTGCTGGCGTTGCTGCGCCAGGTGTGCATGACCAGGGCCACGGCGATGACGCCATAGGCGATGAACACGCGGAAGAACTCGCCGATGTTGGCGTTGCCAAAGAGGTTCTTGCCCGCGTCCTGGGACACAGTGAACAGGATGTGGAAGAGCAGGGTGCCCACGATGGCCTGGGTGTTGGTGGCGCGGTTCAAGGACGCCCCGCCCACCAGGATGGCGGCGCCGGCGTACAGGCCCACCATTTCATGGGCGGCATAGGTCTGCAGCGTGCCCAGGTTCTGGATGAAGAGGATCTGGCCCCAGCCGGCGAGGACGGTTGAAATCATGATGGCGATGACGCGGGTGCGGTTGACGTTGATGCCCGCGGCATTGGCCACCGTGCGGCTCTGGCCCACGGCGCGGAACTTCTGCCCCAGCCTTGTGCGCATGATGACGATGTTGAACACGCACAGCAGGCCCACCAGCAGGAAGGTGACCATGGGCACCGTCGTGCCCTTGACGATGTTGTGAATCTGGGGCACCAGCAGCACCAGCAGGGACAGCACCAGGGCGGAGCCGCCCAGGGTGATGAGGCGCTTGAGGCTCATTTTCTTGAGGGCAAACAGAATCAGGGCGATGACGATGATGACCGCTGAGACCCCATACAAGGCCGTGGTAAAGGGCAGGGACCACAGCTTGTCCACCGCCAGGTAAAGCCCGCCGCCCATCATGTTGAGGGTGTTGGCGACGCCGGTGGCGCCGATGATGGTGACCTTGTCAGACAGCGGGATGATCTTGCCAAAGATGAACAGGAAGAGCAGCTGGTAGGCGCCGTTGGCGAAATAGCCCAGGATGAGGGAGCCGATGGTCTCCTGGCCTTTCATTTTGTTGAGCAGGGAGCCAATCAGGAAGCCAAAGAACATGGCAAGGGGCAGGGTGATGGCCGCCGCCACCAGCAAGCCGCCAACGCCTGACAGCTCCCAGTTAATCGCCAGCATCAGGCCAACCTGGGCCGCCATGGCGCCGATGGTGATGGCGAAGTTGATGCCCATGCCCGCGATGATGGGGATGATGAGGGCCAGCACGATAAACAGGTTGCGCGTCATGCGGCCCATCAGCTGGGAAAAGATGTCATTGAGCGGGCGGCCGGAGAAGATGACAAACACGATGGACAGCGCCAGGAAGACATAGGTGACGATGTATTCGCGCAGGTTGTGCCGCGCTGCGTTCATGAAGCGTTTGGATTGATCAGCCACGGCCTTCACCTCCTGACTGGGTCAGGGCATACAGGATGATGCCGTTGGATATCAGAATGCGCATAACCTCGGATAATCCTCCTTCTGCGATGGCCGCGTTGGCCACCTGGATGCCCAGCGCCAGCACCCCCTGGAAGAGGAAGGTGCCGATGATGACATGGGAGACTTTGGCCCGGGTGACGGTGGCCCCGCCAATCAGGATGGCGCTGGCCGCCACAAAGCCCATCTGCCGGGGGCCGTTGTACAGCTGCATGAAACCAAAGGACTGGGAGTAGACGATGATGCCCACTGCCGCGATGATGGTGGAGATGGTGGTGCCCACGATGCGCATGCGGTTGACATTGACCCCGGCGGCCTCCGCGAAGCGGTGGTTGGCGCCCGCGGCCGTCATCGCGATGCCCGGGCGGCTGCGGGAAAACAGCCACATGAGCAGACAGCACAGCAGGAAGAAGAGCAGCAAGCCCGTGGGCACATGGACGCCCAGGACGTTGAAGGACAGGAAGTTGTCCAGCAATTGTCCGAAGGAATCGCTCATGTTGTGCATGGTGCGCAGCCCGCTGCCCAGCGCCCAGGTCAGCTTGGGGTTTTTAAAGGGCAGCAGCATCCAGGCGATACAGAAGAGGGAGACAAAGCTGAAGCCCACGTAGGTGGACACCGTCATCTCACTGCCTTTCAAGCGGTTGAGCAGCTTGCCATAGAGCAGGCCGATGGGCAGGGCCAGGATGATGGCCCCAACGACAGAGAAGAGGAAGGCGCCCCAGCCGGTCATGTTCAGTTCAAGGGCGACCAGGGTGGAGATCAGGCCGGCGATGATGCCCACTGTCATGCCCATGTTCAGGCTGATGCCCGACTGGATGCCCGGCAGCATGGCCAAGGCCAGCACGCCGTACATGCCGGTGCGCCATAGCACCGTTGACAGCATGCCCGGCACGTTGATGTTGTACAGCGTCGCCAGCACGCACAGCAGCAGGAAGAAGGCGGTGATGACCAGGCGCGGCATGCCCAGGGAACGCTTCAAGGGTTTGTAGTAGAAGCCGGCGAGCGCGGCAATCAGCGCGCCCACGGCCAGCACCACGAGGTCGGTGGCCTGGCGGGCGATGAGCATCCTGGTTTTTTCGCCGCCTTCAAAGCCGGCTTCCGCGCCGGACGCGGCGTAATTGTCGTATTCCACCTGGAAGCTGTTCTCCCCGCCCTTGACCACCTGGATGAGCCCGTCACGCAGGTCCTCACGCATCGTTGGTTTGAGGTCGGGCAGGGTCAGCGCCAGCACGTCATACATGGCATCGTAGGAAGGGGTCAGGGATTCAGACAGCGCCGCCAACTGCGCGGAGGGCACAAAGCCGGAGTAGTCCACTTTTTCAGCGGTAGAGGACATCAGGGCATCCTCGCTCAAGGCCTCGCCTTCAGCGCTAAGCTGCTCATCCCCTACGTTTTGCGCGGCAAGCTGCTCCTGCTGCTCCCGCCAGGTGAGGGCATAGGCCTCCTTCTCTTGCTTTTCCAGCTGCTCATAATCGCTCAATGCCAGCTCCAGGTTGGTGATAGCCAGGTTCAGGTCGCTGCGGTCCAGGCCGTCAAACTGGAAGTACTTTTTTTCCGCGGCCTCCCGGGCGATTTTTTCCTGCTCATCCGCATAGGCCGCGCGCTGGTTGCGGCTGAACTTGTTGGCGTCGGCATAGGCGCGCGCCTCGCGCTTGGCGTCCAGGGCGATTTCCTGGACGATGGCGCCCGAAGCCGTGCGCAGCACGGCGAAATTGCGCATGCGCAGCATGGCCTCTGCCGTTTGTGTCGTCCCACGCTGGATGAAGCCCCAGACGCCGGTGCCCAGCAACCCCAGTGCCAACACAAGCAAGAGAATGCTTGCGATGATTTGTGATTTGCTCTGTTTCATTCGCTCTGCCCTCCTTGCGCCTTGATACCGCTCATGGCCAGGCCAAAGTCCGCGTCCGCGCTGTCCGGCCGCAGGATGGACACCACGCGGCCCTCGGCCACGATGACGATGCGGTCGCAGATGGAGCGCAGCTCCATCAGTTCGCTGGACACAATCACGATGGTCAGCCCATGGTCACGGTTTAAGCGCACCAGGGTGTCCAGCACCAGCGCCTTGGCGCCGATGTCGATGCCGCGGGTGGGCTCGGACACAAAGAGGAAGCGCGGGTCCATGGTCAAGGCCCTGGCGATGCACACCTTTTGCTGGTTGCCGCCGGACAAGGTGCCGGTGGCCTGGGCGGGCGACTGGCAGCGGATGTCCAGCTTCTTGATCATGTCCTTTGCGTGCTCGCGCACCTTCTTGGCGGAGCGGATCTTAAACTTGCTGACACCGGTCAAAAACTGGTGCTTGATCTGGATGGCGTTGAAGGCGATGTTGTCCTCAATGGATTCATCCAGCAGCAGGCCCACGCCGCGCCGGTCCTCACTGACCATGCTGATGCCCTGGCGCAGGGCGTTTTCCGGCATGTTCAGCGGCAGGTCCTCCCCGAACAGCTTTACGCTGCCCTGGGCAGGGTACAGCCCCATCACGCCGTTGGGCAAACCCACCTTGCCCTGGCCGGCCAGGCCGCCGATGCCCACGATCTCGCCTTCCATCACATCCAGGTCCAGCCCGCGCACCATTTCACCGGGCATGTCCACGTACAAATCTCGCACCTGCAGGGCCAGCTTGCCGCTCAAGGGCTGCTCCCGTTTGGGGATGGCGATGATGCCCTCGCTGCCCCGGCCTATCATCATGCCGGCCATGTCCACCAGGCTGGTTTGCGGGATGGGCTTGGACGCCACCAGCTTGCCATCGCGCAGCACGGTGACGGTGTCCGCCGCCTGCAGGACCTCGTTCAAACGGTGGGTGATGAAGATGATGGCGATGCCGCTTGCGGCGATGCCCTTCATGACGCTGATGAGCTGGTCGGCCTCGCTCTCCGTCAGCACTGCGGTGGGCTCGTCAAACACCAGCAGCTTGACCCCGGTCTTGTCAATCTCGCGGGCGATTTCCACAAACTGCATGTAGCCCACCGGCAGGGTCCTGACCAGGGTGCTTTCCTTGATGCCCACGCCCACGCTGTCCAGCGCCTTGCGGGCGTCCGTGGCCATGGACGCGTGGTCCAGGCTTTCCAGCTCACGCCCCAGGATGCGGCTGACCAGGTTGGGCCTGGAAATCTCGCGGTTTAATTTGATGTTCTCGGTGATGGTGAAGCCCGGAATCAGCATGAACTCCTGATGGACCATGCCGATGCCCTGGGCCATGGCCTCCTGGGGCGAATGGATGTGGGTGTGCTGCCCGTTGACGTGCACCTCGCCTTTGAAGCCGCCGGTGGTGTGGATGACCGGCATGCCAAAGAGGATGTTCATCAGGGTGGACTTGCCGGCACCGTTCTCCCCCAGCAGGGCGTGGATTTCGCCCGGGCGGACCTTGACCGTGACATCCTTGAGCACCGTGCTTTCGCCGTAGTGCTTGGTGATGCCGTTCATTTCCAATACATAGTCAGAAGACAAAGGTGTTTGCTCCCTTCTGATGGATTGCGCGGACGTGCTTGCGCCGTTTTGTGATGGGTTTCTCTATTTTTGGATAGTACAAGACAATTTTGTCCCACGCAAGGATTTTCGACACTGTGTACAATTTTTTAACAATCTTCCAGTGAAAAGAGGCCTGCCGGCCAAAGCGGGCAGGCCTCTTTTCCAGGTTGCGTCAGGCTTATTTGAGGTGATCGCGGAAGTTGACGTTGTCAAACAGGATCATGAAGTAGTTGGGCACTTCGTTGCCATCGGCATCCACGTAGGTGGAGACAGCGGCGTCAGCGTCGGCGGCGGCGGACAGGGCGGCAACCAGCTTGTCCTTGTTGGTCTTCTCGCCGCCGTTTTCGATGTAGTCCTTTGCGTACTCAAAGCCGCCCAGGATCATGGACATGTTCACAGGCACCGCCCAGGTGGAGACACGGTCAACCGCGTTGTACTCGTTGAGCTTGGCGGCCATTTTCTCCAGGTAGGAGTCGATGTTGCCGTAGTCTTCCGCGGACACGCCCAGGCCCAGGGAGGCCGGGAAGCCATGGAAGGGGCTGGGGCAGCAGGGCAGCGGATAGTAGGCATTGGCTTCCTTCAGGACGGCCGCCTGCAGGGCTTCCTGCATGCCGCAGTTGGTGGTGAAGAAGGCGACCTTCTTGCCGGCGTACTCTTCCATGACCTTGGGCACGTCAGAGAGGATGAAGGTCTGGGCGCCGGTCATGCCGGCATCACCGGTGGGGTCGGGCGCGTCGCGCATGACCAGCTCGATGCCGGCCAGCTCCGCTTCTTCCTTCATGATGTTGTAGCGGGCGACGATGGTCTCATAGCCCATGTGGCGGGCGAAGGAGTAGTGGATGAGGACGTCGGCGCCCCATTCCTTGGCGGTTTCAACGATCTGGTAGCCGCCGTTGATTTCGTCAACGCCCATGACCACGTCGGCGGCGCCGGCGATGTCGGAGGGATCTTCCGCGGGAACGCCTGCCAGCAGCAGGATGTCCGGGCGGGTTTCACGGATCTTGGTGAAGGCGGCAGTGGCGCCCTGGACGGCCTGGCACATGATGATGGCCTTGACCGCGGGATCCTCGGCGAACTGCAGCAGCTTGCCCATGGTGGTTTCCACTTCGGAGGAGAAGTTGTCAGGATAGGTGTCCGTCACGACGACGCCGGGGTACTGGGCCAGCAGTTTCTCAGCGGCACGGTATTCTTCCTCGCCCTGAGAGGTGGTGCCGGTGAGGATGGCGATTTTGTACACGGGTTCCTCCGCGATCGCGGGCAGCATCATGCCCAGCAGCATGGACAGAGCCAGGGCCAGAACCAACAGTTTCTTCATAGGGATCCTCCTTGTTCATTTCCAGGCGGCACTGCCGGGTGGTAGTATGCGCCTGATTGCTTGCTACCATTTTGATGTGTAATTATTCATTTGTCAAGCAGAAAAAAGACAGCATGACGGATTTATTTTGACCAAAAAGTGGGTATCATCTTTTTTTATGGTCTTTTTGGCAAAGCCGGCCCCTGTTTCCACCAAACGCGGCCAGGGCGATGAACTCACCTATGCAGAATACAGCATAAATACAAGCCTTGCCGCCCTGCCGGATGTCGGGGCGCCCATTTGTTGTCCGGCGCGGGATTTGATATACTGGTCATGATAGAAAGCTGCACATTCAACGCTATGATGATGGAGGAGCCATGCTGTTCATCTGCCACCCCACCTGCACCACCTGCGACAAGGCAAGGAAGTTCTTGTCTGACAACAAGCTTTCGTACACCGAGCGGGACATCCGCGCGGAGAACCCTTCCGTTTCAGAATTGAATGAATGGGTAAAGGCAAGCGGGCTGCCGCTGAAACGCTTTTTCAACACCAGCGGCAACAAGTACCGGGAACTGGGTTTGACAAAGAAGCTGCCCAATATGAGTGAAGAAGATCAACTTCAGGTCCTCGCCAGCGACGGGATGCTGGTGAAAAGGCCGCTGTTGATAACAGACAAGTTTGTGCTGGTAGGATTCAACGAAAAAACCTGGGCCGCTGCCCTGAAAGGTTGAGATAACGTATGCCGCTGACCATCATCCATGGGGACATCGCGCGGTTTCAAGCTGACGCCCTGGTGAACGCCGCCAATAGCCGCTTGCAAGCAGGTGCCGGCGTGTGCGGCGCGCTGTTTGAGGGCGCCGGCAGTGAACAAATTCAGGCAGCTTGTGACGCGATTGGCTTTTGCCCGCCCGGCAGCGCCGTCATCACCCCGGCCTTTCACTTAAGCGCCTCCCACGTCATCCACGCTGTGGGACCGGTCTACCAGGACGGCACCAAGGGCGAAATGGAAACGCTGACCAGCGCCTACACCAGCGCGCTGGCCCTGGCGCAGGAGCACCGGCTGCGCTCCATCGCCTTTCCCCTGATTTCATCGGGCACCTACGGCTATCCGCGGGAAGAGGCGCTGAGCGTGGCCATTGCCGCCATCCGTGGTTTTTTGGACAAACAGGAAGAGGAGCTGGACGTCTCCCTAGTGCTGTACAACAAGGAGGACGGCCGCCTAAACCGCAACCTGCGCGCCATTTTGGACCGCAGACTGAGGCAGGCGCGGGATGAGCTGGCGTACGGCGACATCCTTTACAATGACGCTGCGCCCGAAATGTCCCAGGTTGAGCTGTCGCGCGACCTGACCCGGATGCGCAACATCACCGCGCCGTCCGCCCCCAGGCAAAAGGGGCTGGAGGAAGTCATCAAGGAGGTGGACGAGGGCTTCTCCACCACGCTGCTGAAGCTGATTACCGACAAGAACAGGCTGGACAGCGAGGTCTACAAGCGGGCCAACCTCGACCGCAAGCACTTCTCCAAAATCCGCGGCAACCCCAACTACACCCCCAGCAAAAGAACGGTGCTGGCCCTGTGCGTCGCATTGGAACTGAACCTGCGGGAGACTGAGGACCTGCTCTCCCGCGCGGGCTATGCCCTCTCCCCCAGCAAGAAGAGCGACCTGATCATCGGCTACTTCATCCAGTCCCACCAGTTTGACATCGACCGGATCAACATGGCGCTGTTTGAGTATGACCAGGAGCTGCTGGGGACGTAATCATTCACGAAGATACCGCCTGGCAGGTAAATATAGGTTCAGACACGCGAATCATTGGGGAGTTTCAGAGGGCACAGCCCTCTGACTGTAATCGTATCGCCCGGCTTTGCCGGGCGGGCGGGGAGAATTGCGAAGCAATTCATTCCTCGCATTTTCACTGACCGTGAGTGTAACGAACAAGTGAAAATGCCGGTTCTTCCAAACTGACAAAGTGTCCGCAGACACTTTGTCGACAGAAAATGTCGCCTGGCAGGCGACCATGGGGCATCCGGAAAAAGCTATCCTCCAGTCATCACATGATTGGAGGATTTCTCAATGAACACAAACCTCACAGAACTGGTTTTCATCCTGGACCGCTCCGGCTCCATGGGAGGGCTGGAGAAGGACACCATCGGCGGCTTCAACGCGATGCTGGATAAGCAAAAGCAGGAAAAGGGGCAGGCCCGGGTGACCACCGCCTTGTTTGACAATTCCTACGAGCTGC
>JAAYLK010000075.1 GCA_012521895.1 Clostridiales bacterium | reverse complement strand
GGCGCGCACGCGTGGATTTTTTATCTGGATTTTACATAAGGGCCATCACGGCTGCAGCGCGGGCAAAAGGTCCTCCACGCCCTGGACGGCAAGCTCGGGCTTAATGTCGCTTTGCTGCCAGGTTTCCCTTGTGGTTTCGCCCGAAAACACCAGCACGGTGGTGACGCCCGCCGCCTTGCCGCAGGCGATGTCAGTGTAGATGCGGTCGCCGATCAATACGGTCTCCTCCGGCCTCGCGCCCGCCTTTTGCATGGCCAGCTGGGCAATCTGCGGTTGGGGCTTGCCCAGGAAGAGGGGCAGCCGCCCGGTGGCGTGCTCAAGCGCCTGGGCGATGGACCCGCAGTCGGGGATGTAGCCGTACTCGGTGGGGCAGACCCAGTCCGGGTTGGTGGCCAGGTAGGCTACGCCGCGGTTCAACAGCTTGGTGGCGTCAATCAGCTTCTGGTAATTTAGTTCCGTATCGTAGCCCATCAGCAGGCAGTCGATGCCCTCCTCCAGGCGGTCGGTGATGTTGAAGCCCTCTTGCCTCAAATGCTCCCGGAAGGAGGCGGTGCCCAGGGTGTAAATCAACTTCCTTGGCTCATTCGCGCGCAGGTAGGCCACCGCGGCGTCAGTGGAGGTGAAAAAATCCCCGTGCCTGGCCGGGATGCCCATGCTGTTCAGCTTCTCCACATAGGTGGCGGTGCCCTTGGAGGAATTGTTGGTTAAAAACAGGTAGCTGCCGCCGCTGTCCCGGATGGCTTGCAAAAAGGCCAGGCTGTGCACAAACAGCCGGCTGCCCAGGTAGAGGGTGCCGTCCATGTCCAGCAGGTAGAGCTTCTTGCCCTTCAGGACCGATTGGATGTGTTGGGTGTCGTTCATCATCATTCTCCTTGGGCTTCGTCCAGCCGGTGCGGTATGAAATCACGTTTCAGCAGGCTCACAAAATACAAGCCCAGTAGGGACAGCAGCGCCGACAGCAGCATGGGCAGGCCCAGGTGCCATTTGCTCAGCAGGCCGTTGATGGCCCCAAAGGGGGCGGTCAGCAGCAGGCAAAAGGCCAGCGAAAAGCCAAACATCCTGGCTTTCTCCGTCTTGTCCATCAGCAGCATCTGGAGGCTGGAATACAAGGGAATCAGCATGCTCAAGGCCAGCGCCTCGGCGATCACCCCGGGAAAGACCAGCAAGCCCGAGCCCTTGGGCAGCAGGTAGAGCATCAGGTGGACCGCCGCCAGCACGATGAAGCCCAGGCGCATGGGCTTGTGGAAGGTCTGGGGGCGCAGCCGCGGCGCCAGCACAAAGAAGCACACCAGCATCACGATGGAGCGCAGCCCCGCCAGGATGGGCAGCAGCTCCTCTGTGACCCCCAGCCGGCCAGTGAGCAGCAGCGGCCAGAAGTTGTCCGTGGCGCTGCGGATGATGAGCACGCAGGACATGATGCCCAGCACCAGCATCAGGGGGCGCTTTGAGAACATGTTCCTTAGCACGGACAGGCTGCCGCGGAAGGCGTGGAAGATGTGCTTGCCCTTCAGTTCCCGCTTCCTGATTTCGCCCAGCTGGGTTTCACGGGTGTTCAGGTGCAGCGTCACCACCTTGACCACCATACAAAAAAAGGCGAAGTAGTACAGCCCGCGCATGGCGCTGACCAGGGAATAGCGGGAGACCAGGAGGCTGGTGATGGGCGACAGGAAGCCCGACAGCAGGCCGGCCACATTGACCAGGGCGTAGAGGTTCACCAGCAACTTCTTGTCGGCGTCCTCCGTCAACAGCAGGCTCCAGGCGTTGTTGGTGACGCGGAAGCAGCCGTTGAACATCGCCGCCACAAGAAACCAGGCAAAACCCTGGGCGTTGGCCCAGATGAGCAAGGGGACGCACCAGGCGAAGACGTCCATCAAGGTGGTGGCCCAGCGGCGGCCCAGCTTGTCGGTGATGACGCCGCTTAAGAGCGACATGAGCATCTGGGAGATGAGGAAGGCCGTGGCGACCACGCCAATCTGCACCGCGCTCAAGCCCAGCGCTTCCATGTACTTGGCTACCAGGGAGATGTAGAGCGTGTTGGGCACCGCCCACAAAGGCTCGGTATACAAACAGGCGCGGGCGTTGCCGCGCAGGTTCATCAGGGTGTCCATCAGTTGGTTGCGCGACACCAGCGCCCGAAAAACGCTCATGCTGCCTGCTTTCATCAAGGCCTGGCCTTGTTAAATGGCTTGTGTTCATGGCTATCATAGCCAATTGGACAGGAAGTGACAAGGGCTGGCGTCATCGCGTCAAAAAAAACGCGGCGCCGTGCCGCGGTTTGAGGGACGATTGATTATTCGCCCTTGCGCAGGTTCTGAACCGTCCTGTGCTCGATGGAGAGGTGGTCAAACACCCTGGGCCCGCCCTGGCCGGTGGGCGACTGGGGCACCAGGCCCACCTTGAGCGTCTTGGGCGCGTCCATATAGTACAGCCGGGTCAAAAAAAATTGTTTCCCATCATGGGAATAATGGAAGGAGAAGTAGTTATTGACGCGCACGGCCTTGAGCCAGATGGGGCTGCCGTCCACGTTGACGCCGTTGGCATCGTCGGAATGCACCTTGGTGACCACGGAGACCACGGCGATGGTGTCAAAATCGCTCTTTTCAAAGCAGAGCTTGCCCCAGTGGTTCTGGTCGACATACAGCAGCAGGGCGCAGGCGTCGTAATTGGACTGGAAGTCCAGGGAGACCCTCACCTTGAAGACGAAGTCACCCTCAAGCTCCGTGTAGTAATACGGCGCGTTCTGGACGCTGTCAGAAGGCAGGCCCTTCTCATTGAGCGCTTCGCCGTAATTGAAATAGTCGGTGAACGCGGGCGCGTGCAGGATGAGCGCGCCGTCTTTTTCCACCACGCTGCTTTCGTTCATCCAGGAAAACTTGTGCATAGCTTGCTTCCTCCTTATTTCTTGGTGAGGTACTTGCGCATGTCGATGGCGCAGGCCACCAGGATGACCGCGCCCTTGATGATGAAGGTGAGGTTGCCGGAGATGCCCAGGAAGAGCATGCCGGACATGATCAGCTGCATCAGCAATACGCCCAGGATGACGCCGGAAATCTTGCCGATGCCGCCGACAAAGGACACGCCGCCGATGACGCAGGCCGCGATGGCGTCCAATTCGTAGTTGAGGCCAATGGTGCCGGTGGAGGAACCCACGCGGGCCACCTCCACAAAGCCGGCATAGCCATAGGTGGCACCCGCCAGGGCGAAGACCGCGATGATGACCATGGACACGTTGACGCCGGACACGCGGGCCGCTTCCTCATTGCTGCCCACGGCGAACATGTTCTTACCAAAGGTGGTCTTGTTCCACACCACCCACATGATCATGGTGAGGATGACGGCAAACAGCACATAGAAAGCCACCTTGTTGTTGCCCACGTTGAACAGGCTGTTGGTGACAAAATTGGTGGTGTAGCTGACCTGCCCCCCAATCCTTGTACCAGACCCAGAGTTAGTTGAGATATAATCAACAAAACAAAGGAGCTGGAAGAAATGGCACAAAGGAAGTACTCGGTGGAGCTGATCATTGTCAAACTGCGGGAGATTGAATTACTGTGCAACCAAGGCAAGACAATTGCCGAGGCAGCACGCCAGGCCGGCATCACAGAACAGACCTATTACAGATGGCGTAAGGACTATGGTGGCATG
>JAAYLK010000074.1 GCA_012521895.1 Clostridiales bacterium | reverse complement strand
CTGGGCTGCGCCCTGGTGCTGGAACGCCCGGGCGAGTACGCCCGCGTGCTGGGCGAGGGCCGCAGAAGCAGGTAAGTCATTACAAAAAATGGCCGGGCAGACCTTCGTCCGCCCGGCTTTTTGATGCTTATAACCGTTTAGTCTTTGATTCTTTTGGCAATCTCCAGCGCCACCCGCAGGGCGGCCAGCTGGTGGTCGGCTTCCTTGTCGCCGCTGTCCAAAATGCGCATGTCCCATTCCGGGGCGTCCAGCAAATCGCCGGTGTAGAAAAAGGTGTAGTACTCAAAGCCGCGGAAATCGCACACCGCCTGCAGCCCGGCGCACTCCATGTCCACCGCGATGCAGCCTTCTGCCCTGCGCTTTTCCATGTTGGCGCGGGTCTCCCGGAACAGGCCGTCCGTGGTCCAGGCACGGCCTTCCACATGGGGCAAGCCCAGGTCTTTCAATACTTTTGCCACAAAACCGGCGTTTTTCACGGTGATGTAGTCCGCGGCTTCAACATAGTGGTAGCTCAGCCCCTCATCCCGGTAGGCCTGGGTGGGCACAATCAGCCGGCCTTCGGTCAGCTGCTGGTCAAGCGCTCCGCAGGAGCCAAACAGGATAAAGCAGGTAGCGCCCGTCTGCGCGGCCACCTGCTCCAGCACCAATCCGGCGCCGGCGGAGGTGATGGGGCTCATGTACAGCAGCAGGTCCTGTTGATCCGCCTTAATGCGGTAGATGGTGCGGTCGCCGTTCAAAGCCGGATCCACGCAGGCCACTTCATGGGGGAAGCGCGCCAGCGCGTGGTCCAGCACGGTTTTTGAGAATGTGATGATACAGGTTCCAGGCAGGCCTTCCACTTTGCTAACCAGCATCTGCGGGCTCAAAATGCCTTCGTTCGGGTCGAAATTCTGATGAATCATGCTGCCTCCATGGTGATTTTCTTTTGCTATGCTACCTTTTTTCATGCCTGCTGTAAAGAAAACCGCCATTCAATTAGTTTTTATGATATGCTTTTGAGGAAGTAGAATAAGCCGGATGCCAAGGAGGTCCCCATGCGATTGTCCCGACTGGTGCGCCTGGGCTTGCAGGGAAGAAAAAAGGACACAAGGTTGCTCATCACCGTGCTGACCCTGTGTTTCCTGTTCATTACCCTGTCAAACATTGTGTTGTCCTCCATCCGCTATTCCAAAGAGGAGCAGCAAATTGCCCGCCATGGCCGTTTCCAGGCCATCGCCTTTGAGGTGGATGAGGAAGCCAGGGCGGCTTACCACAGCGTTGCGCCCCAAAGCGCCGACAGCCTCATCCTGGGGCAGACCCAGCGCCATGGCTTATTAGGCACCATCGACCGTGCCTACATGGACCTGGGCGCCTTGACGCTCAAAAGCGGACGCTTGCCGCAAGCCGCCAACGAAATTGTGCTGACTCAGACGGCACTGGAAGCCCTGGCGGACAAAAAGCAGGTGGGGGACAGCATTCAGGTCGTCCTGGACTTGGGCTATGTGGGGGACAAGGCCATCCCCATCACCATGAAACAGTTTGGCTTAAGCGATGAATTGTACCAGCTTTCCCAACAGTCCATCACGCAGCAGGACCATGCCGCCTTTGAACTGGCCTATACCATGCGCCGGGATGAGAGTGTTTACTTTTTTAACATAGAAATGCCACAGCTGAAGGACTTAAGCCCCCAGGAGTATGAGCAGGAGTTTAATACCTGGTTCTATGCCAACCCGGATACCTTTGGCCTGTCCGACATCGGCGTCGGACGCAGGGAGCCCTTCCATGAGGATGGCCTCACCCTGGTCTTGCACCACCGGGTCAACGGCTTCAAACTCAGCGGCGCGCGCTGGGGCGACAGGCAGGGTGAGGAAATCATCCTAAACATCCTCTATGAACGTATCTTGGTGGCGGGCGAGTACACCATCGTGGGCGTTGTGAGCGCCTATTCGGACCAGTGGGTCAAGGGCGATTTTGCCCTGCCCGAGGCCTTTGTGTCCCCAACTGCCGCGGACGCCATCCGCCGGATGGTCAGCCAGGCGGAGGATGACCACCCGGACATCCCCCGCTACCTTCCGCGATCCATCAGCCTATTGTACGCGCCTGATTTAACCGCCGATGCCTTGTTTGATGAAGCCTTGCAAAAAGCCGGGGACAGGCGGCAGACGTCCTATCAAATCAACGACCTGGGCGTTTTCGACAGCACCGGCACCTCCACCATTTCCCTGGGCAATTTTGAGGGCATCGATGAGCTAACCGGGAAAACCAGGCAGGTGTACTTTCAAGTACAAGGCAGCCTCGCCAATATTTCGTATGATCAAGCGGTCTACGCAGCGCCCCTCACCCTATTGACAGAGGGCGGGCTGCGCCTGCCGGGCCTGCTGCCCATCCCGCTTCAGCCTGTCACCCCTGACAACGCCCGGGAGATGACCAGCCTGCCGCTGCAGAGCAACACCTATGCCTACCCCCTGGAGGACGACGCGGGCGGCACCCTCCAGCGCCTGCTGCCCGGCCTCATGTCCCTGCTCACCTTCATCGCGGTGCTGCAAATCTTCTTGACCCAGCTGCGCCGCAGGGCCAAGCGCCTGGCGCTGCTCAAAGCCCTGGGGGCCACCCAGGGCCAGGTGGCGGCCATGCTGCTCATGGAAGCGGGCATGCTGGTGCTGGTCGCCCTGCCCGTGGGCACAGCCCTGGGCCTGCTGCTGTCTTTTGGCGCGGTGGAAGTGCTCAAAGCCTTCCAGGGCGAGGACAGCGTGCGATTGTTCTGGCCGGTGATGCCGCTCATCAAAGCGCTGCTGCTGGGCGCCTTGGCTGTGTTCATTGGCGTGTTGCTGCCCCTGGTCCAGGCGGTGCGCATCCCCTTGTCAGGCGCTTTTGAAGCCCCGGCCCCCGCGCCCAGGCGATTCAAATCCAGCGGCGCGCAGAAGAAAGTCACCTACAACCGCATGGTCTGGCGCAATGCCCTGTCCAACCCCGGCCGCAGCCTGCTGGGTTTTGTGCTGGCGGTGCTAATCATCCTCTCCCCCCTGGCCACCCTGTTTCTGGGTTTTCATTCCTTTTCCAATTACCGCGTGGAGGTTTTGGACAAGGCCAGGCCGGACTATGTGCTCACCATGCCCTATGGCATGAACATCCGCGTGCTGAACGACCACAGGGACCGCCTCCTGGCGCAGGTGCCCGGCCTGGCGTCCGTCCAGCCCTGGCTGTTTGGCGACCATGTCGGCATCCAGATCAGCGACCAGGCCTTTGAAGCGGGGCCCATACTGCAATGGTATCAACAGTATGGCGGGGCGGAGTTTGGCTTGATTGGCGCTGAAGCGGCTTCCGCAATCACAAAGACAGACTTTGGCTTCCAGCAAGGCGGCATGGTCATCCACATCGACCCGGAATTGGAATTAAGCGAAGAAGAAATGCAGGCTATGGCGAGCGCTGAGACCCTCACCCAGGAGAAGATGGACGTCCTGCCAACCGGTGGCGCCATGACGCTTGAGGAGCTGCAGGCCCGCTATCCGGACTTTAATGTTGAACCGCCCCAACCTAAGGTGGAAGAAGTGCGGCAAGTCAGCTATCCCCAGGTGGTCTACACCGCCTTGTGGGCACTGGATCCCGAGCTTGCCTTGCTTCCCCGCCTAATCAAGGATTTGGATGCGGGCCAGGTGGATGAAGAAGCATTTAAAAAGGGCGAGCAGGTCATCCTGGTGGTGCCGCGCTATCGCGTAGACCAAAACGACCTGGTGCTCAGCCACCATCCGCGGGACAAGGGCAGCTTTATGGAAGATGCAGCCATCCAGCCGGGGGACAGGCTGACCCTGCACACAGAAGTTGTCCAGCTTGCGGGCGACAGCAAATCCAGCATGAACAACGGCACCGAAGTCACCGTGGCAGGCATCCTCTATGATTACTCCCTGCCGGGTGTCTGGCCGCTGTCTGATACATCCCGCAGCTACCTGCTCATCGGCAGCCAGCGCCTGCTGGCCCATGCCTACCCTCAGGCCGAGTCGCGCATGACGGCCTACCAGGCGCGCTATCACCGCCTGGCGGTGAAGGTCTTCTACCCCTACAGCTACGGCCAGACCCAGTTCATGGTGACCCTGGCGAATGACGCCAACCCTGAAAGCGCCGACATCGCCATGCAGAACTTCGCCCGTGAAAACGCCCTGGACATCAAAACCTACCGCACCGCCAACCAGGCGCTGCGCTCCCTGGCTGTCAACAGCGCCCTGCTCATCGCCATGCTGGGCTGCGCGGTCTTCCTCATCGCCCTGGTAATCCTCTCCTCCTCCCTGCAAAGCGCCGTCCAGCAGGAAAAGAAGCGCTTTGGCATCCTGCAATCCATGGGCGTCACCCGGGATACCCTGCTTGGGGGACAGTCGCGATATGGGCTGGTGATTGGACTGTTGGCGGTGCTGGCGGCTAACCTGCTGCTGGCGATGCTCATCGTCATCGTCACCGCGCTGTCGCTGCCAAACGGTGTCAGCCTGCTGCCCCAGCTGCGCTTCATCACACTGCGCGGCTATCCTCTCCTGGCGCACATTTTGATTTGCCTGGGCTTCATCCTGTTTTCAGCCCTGATGCACGCCTGGCCGCTGCGTACCATCGCCCGGCAGACCGCCATTGCCAACATCCTGGACACCAACGCATCCTGAGGAGGTTTCCGTGAGCATCATCCTGCAGACCAACAACCTGGCCAAGACCTACAACCCCGGCACCCCCGCGCAGGTGGAGGCCTTGAAGCCCACCACCCTGGGCATCCGTCAGGGCCTGTTCACCGCCATCATCGGCCGCAGCGGCTCGGGCAAGTCCACCCTGCTGCACCTGCTGGGTGCCTTGGACCGTCCAAGCGCGGGCACCATCATTTTGGGCAGCCAGGATGTCTTTTCCCTGAATGACCGTGACTTAGCCATTGTGCGCCGCCAGAAGGTAGGCTTTGTCTTCCAGGCCTATAACCTCCTGTTGGAATACACCGCGCGGGAGAACATCCTTCTGCCCCTGAACCTCGATGGCCGTGACGCGCCAAAGGACCGCTTTGACCAGATCATTGATCTGCTGGGCATCCGCGACCGCCTGGACCACTACCCCAACCAATTGTCCGGCGGCGAGCAGCAGCGCGTGGCCATCGCCCGGGCGCTTGTTACAGCACCCGACATTCTGCTGGCCGATGAGCCCACCGGCAACCTGGACAGCAAGACGGGGGACCAGGTGATGCGCCTGCTGCGCGACTCCGCCAAGGCGCTCAACCAAACCCTCATCATCGTCACCCATGACCCGGGCATTACCGCCATGGCGGATGTCCTCATTACCCTGGACAGCGGAAACGTGGTCAGCATTAAGGACAGGACCGCGTAAGACCCACGCGCTTTCCGCTTGCGCATAAGGTGAAACCTCTGCTATACTGGCAAACAATTGAACAGGCGATCCCGGGAACCAGGCGCCACCTTCAGCGAGCGCGAACAGTGCAAGCGCGCAACGGCAGTCCGTCCCGCCCCGGTGCCGCGGTTAATCCCCGCCGTTTCCCGCGTTAAGGGTTACAAGCGGGCGCGAACGCGCCAAGCAAGGTGGTACCGCGAAGGCAGCAAGCCTCCGTCCTGGCAGCAGGGCGGTTTATTTTTTAGGAGGACGCAATGGCAAAGCAGAACAAACAGGAGTTTGTGCAGCACATCACCCCCAGGGATGAAAACTTTTCCCAATGGTATACCGACGTCGTCAAAATGGGCGATTTGATGGATTACACCCCCGTGCGCGGCTGCATGGCGCTCAAGCCCTACGGCAACCGCATCTGGGAACTCATTCGTGAAGGCCTGGACCGCCGCTTCGCGGACACCGGGCATGAGAACGTGTCCATGCCCATGCTCATCCCCGAATCCCTCCTGCTCAAGGAAGCCGAGCACGTCGAGGGCTTTGCCCCCGAAGTCGCCTGGGTCACCCAGGGCGGCAACGAAGTCCTGCCCGAGCGCCTGGCCATCCGCCCCACCTCCGAAACCCTCTTTTGCACCATGTTCTCCCAGTGGGTGCAGTCCTGGCGCGACCTGCCCATGAAGTACAACCAGTGGTGCTCCGTCATGCGCTGGGAGAAGACCACCCGCCCCTTCCTGCGCACCGCGGAGTTCTGGTGGCAGGAAGGCCACACCGTGCACGCCACTGCCGAAGAGGCCCAGGAGGAGACCCTGCTGATGCTGGAAGTCTACCGCGCCTTCATTGAGGATGTCCTGTGCATCCCCCTCTTCACCGGCCAGAAAAGCGACAAGGAAAAATTCGCCGGCGCACGCGCCACCTATTCCGTCGAGGCCATGATGCAAGACGGCAAGGCCCTCCAGGCGGGCACCACCCACAACTTCGGCACCAACTTCACCGTGCCCTTTGAAGTCCAGTACCAGAACAAAGAGGGCGTGCTCGAATACTGCCACGAGACCAGCTGGGGTGTGTCCACCCGCCTCATCGGCGCCATCATCATGGCCCACGGCGACGAGCGCGGCCT
>JAAYLK010000073.1 GCA_012521895.1 Clostridiales bacterium | reverse complement strand
ATGTTGCCGATGAACGAGGTGAGCAGGTAGGGCCCGGTCACAAAGAGCATGTAGGGCAGGGTAATCTTGCCGTACATCTGCATGGCGTTGGCGCCGTCGATGCGGGCGGACTCATACAGGTCCGCCGGGATGTTCATCAAAATGCCGGTGGCGATCAGCATCAGGTAGGGGATGCCAATCCAGATGTTGATGACGATGATGGTAATCCGCGCCCAGAGGGGGTCTGTCCAAAACGGCAGGGGTTTGGCGATCCAGCCCCATTGCATCAGGTAGCTGTTGATCAAACCGTCCACCGCGAACATCTTGGACACGTACAAAAGGCTGACGAACTGCGGAATCGCGATGGACATCACCAGGATGGTGCGCCACATCTTCTTGAGCTTGATGCCCTTTTTATTGATCATGATGGCCACCAGCATCCCCAGAAAATAGTTGAGGAAGGTGGCGAAGAAGGCCCAGATCAGGGTCCACAGCAGCACCTGGGAGAAGGTGGAGCCATAGTTGGCGCTCCCGGCGGAGAGCATGGTGCGGAAGTTCGTAAGCCCCACCCAGGTGAACAGCTTGCCCGGGGGCTGGTGGGTGTAGTCATAATTGGTGAAGGCCACCAAAATCATGAACACGATGGGCACCACGGTGAAGGTGAAGATGCCCAGGGTGGGCAAGGCCAGCAGGGTCTTATGGAACTGGCTGTCCGCCAGGGAGGCCAGGTCCTCCTTGTTGGGCTTGAGCTTTTTGCCGGACTTCAGGATTTGCTCAGACAGCTTGTTCTGCTTGATGTTGGCGCGCCAGGTATAGATGAAGGCGATCACAAAGAACAGGGTGAGCACGCCGTACAGCAAAATCAGGAAACTGTTGTCGCCGTACACCGTCCTGCGGCCCACGCGCGCGGTTTCCACATCGCCCAGGGTGCCCCACTTGGCCAGGTAGGCCCCGCCAAAGAAGAGCATGTAGGCCCAGAACACAAGCTGGAAAAGCAAAAACATCAGCCCGCGCAGCCACTGGCCGCGCGCCATGGAGCCAAAGCCCATGATGAAGTAGCTGACCTTGGTTTTCCAGTCCCCGTGGATGAACGTCGTCGCCAGCTCGCTCAGCTCATTCCAAAGCCCGGCAACAATCCGGGCAATGGCAAGAAAGAGGCCTTTGACGCCTTGCAGCAGCTTGCCGGGCAAGCCCTTCAAAAAAAGCATCAGCTTGTATACAAAGCGCTGCCCCTTGCTGAGTTTGAGGTAGTCCATGTTTGCCATGCCATCACCAGCCTATCCCGCTTGACGCGTGGTCAGAAAAGAGAAAAGTGGAAGCCCGGGGAGCCGCAGCGCTTGAACAAAGGCGTACAAAATCAAGCGTCCAGGGCGCGATATGGGCACCCCTTTCATCCCAGAGTAAAAAAGTAGGCTGGAGGCCGAAGCCTCCAGCCATGGTTTAACTAATTATTGCACCAGGCCAATCAGGATGTCCTGGAACTTGGTCAGTTCTTCGGTCAGCTGCTCGTCGGTCATGTTGTCGAACTTGCCGGCGATGACATCATTGCCAAGACCGGTGGCGGTGCTCCAGTAGTCGTTGGGGTACTGGCCCTGGCCCATCGCGAAGTTGAGCTGCTCAGCCAGCGCGGACAGCGCGACGTCAGCCTTGACAGCCTCAGACTGCTGAACCTTCAGGTTGGAGGGGCCCCAGCCGGACTGCTCGAAGCGGGCCTGCTGGACTTCTTCACCGGCCAGGTACAGGGCCAGCGCGTCCACGGCAGCCAGTTTGGCATCATCAACCTGGGGTTTCACACCCAGCATCTTGAAGCCGCCAAAGCCGGACAGCTGATAGGTCTGGCCATCCACGGTGAAGGTGGGCAGCTTGGTGGCGGCGAAGTTGTCGCCAAAGGCGGCCTTCACAGTGGCGGCGTCCCACACGCCATCAACGATGGCAACATACTCAGAAGCGTTGGAAGCGGAGGAGCCGTTGACGAACGCCGGGCTCTTGGCCAGGGCGATCATGCCCTTGAGGGCGGCGACGCCTTCGGGGGAAGCGTAGTTGATGTTGGCCTTGACCAGGTTGCCGTTCTCGTCCACATCATAGGTGACGGTGGCGCCGGTAGCGAAGAAGAAAGCGGTTTGGTACCAGCCGGAGTTGATTTCGAAGTAGACTTTCTTGCCAGCGGCTTCAGCCTGGCTCACAACGCCTTCCAGGGTGGAAGGATCGGTGATGACAGACTTGTCGTAGTACAGGAAGTAGCCGTTGTCAGAGGTCATCGGGTAGGCGTACATCAATTCGCCCAGGGTGACCGCGGCAACGGAACCGCCGTCGTTCTCGGCCTTGACGATCTCAGCGTTCTCGGGGGACAGCTCAACCAGGGCGCCGGCGGCGATCAGGCGGGCCAGCTGGTCCTGGGCAAAGCCGAAGATGTCCGCGCCGCCTTCGACGTCGGTAATCATGTTGGTGGCGGCATCGCCTTCGCCAACCGGCTCAACCACAACGGTCATGCCGGCGAACTCGGGGTTGGCGGCCTTGAATTCTTCGGCCTTGGCGCGGGTCAGCTCGACCATGGCGTCCGCGACCCAGATTTTGACTTCGCCATTGAAGCCTTCGGCGCCGGCGACGCTATACAAAGACAGCAAAAGCACCAGGGACAGGACAAGAGAAAGCACTTTTTTCATGAGGAGTCCTCCTTGTTTTCTTGGGGGTTCCAAACCGCCCATTTTTGTTGATACAGAAGGCTGAAAACCTTCCCGGGGAATGTCTGGACTATAGCATTATCGCTCCGATTTGTCTATCCTTTTTTGATAATTTTCTTTGGTCTTGTACAAATCAAACGCAATCCTATGGCCGTCTTCCCTTGCATTTGCAGTATACCCACCGGAATCGGCTTGCATTGTACACAATGTTGGGCCCGGCAAAAGATTTGGTTTTTTCCTGTCATCCCCCATTCACTGGCTGTTCAGCTTGGCGTCATCAATCTTGCCCCAGGCGCCGGCTCCCTGGCAGGATACATAGACACCCACGGTCACGCGGTCGCCTTTCTTTACTTCAATTCCCTCAATGACCGGGATGTCCCAGCTGTTGTACACAGTGATGTCAGAAGGCTGGGTGTAGCGCGTTTCACCGTTGATTTTCACATAGGTGTAGATGTCGGTCTTGCCGCCGTCCCCGCCCATCAATGCAAGGCTGAAGCGGTAGCTGCCTTGGGGCAGGTCCTCCACCTCCTGCTCCAGGGTAAATTCCACGCTCGCGGCCGCGGCGGAATAGAAATGGTATTGTTTCAGGCCCGTCAGGGAGTCGGATTTTTTCTCCTCCACATAGAGCTGCTCCGTGGACCCAAGGTTTGTGGCCACCCAGCTTTCGTCCTGCGCGTCTTCAAAGCTGTAGTTGTTCAGAAAGTTGTATTCCACCATGGCCACGTGGCAGAACACGGTTGCTCCCCCGGCTTCGCCTTTCACAAGCCAGGTCTTTTCCCCGCCTGCTTTCATGGCCGCCTGGTCAATGCTGTCCCAGGTGACGGGAATCTCCTGCTTGCTGCCATCATTCATCAAGGCATTCACGGTGTTAGGCAAAATGATAACGCCGTTTAAGTCCACCATGATCCGCGCGTCCTCCATGGCGTCAATGGCGAGGGGCGCTTCATTGCCTGTGCGCATCAAACGGAAAACTTCCAAAGAGGGCAGGGCGCGGCCCTTCCGGTCAAACAGGGCCTGGTTGTCACAGGCACTGCCGCCGTAGTACACGCCGGCGTCCTTGGGGTCATAGGCGGCGGCGAAGCTGGACGCCCAGCCGGAGCCGAAGCTTTCCCATTTTTCCCTGTTGCCTTCATACGTGTCACCGACGCTGACCCAGGCGCCTTCCCAATAGAAGATGCCCAGGCCCCCCACCTCCGCGACCGCCCGGGTGATGGCGGACACCGCGTTGGCCTGGCCCTGGACGGTGATGGGCCAGGGCTTTTCAAAATTGCCGCCCTCCCCGATGGAATTGCCGGAAAAATCGCTGTCCTCCAGGGTATAGGCATAGCTGGTTTCAGCCACCAGCACCTCTTTGCCGTAGGTGGCCTTGATATCGCTTAACACTTGCTTCAGGTTGTCCAGCGTGCCATGCCAATAGGGGTAATAGGAAGTGGCGAAGACATCGTAATCCAGCTTGTAGTAATCCAGTTTGGAAGCGAAGGTGCGCATGCTGTCGGCGCTCTCGGGGTTGGTGAAGTGGGCGGCCACCTTGGCATCAGGCGCGACTTCCCTGACCGCCTTGCTGCCGGCGTTCATCAATTTGTAGATGTTCATCCAGGTGCGTTCACCGCTCATGCGGCCATTGGTTTCATTGCCCAGCTGCACCATCCCGATGGCGGCGCCGGTGTTTTTAATCTGCTGTAAGCTATCCAGGGTGAATTGGTAGAGGGCTTCGGCCTTGTCGGCGATCTTCAGGCCCTCCCAGGCCTTGGGCGCCATCTGCTTGCCGGGGTCAGCCCAGAAATCCGAATAATGGAAGTTGACCAGCAGGGGCAGCCCTTGCGCTTGCGCGCGCTTCGCGATCTCCACCGCGGTCCTGATGTCGTTGTTGCCCCCGCCGTAGCTGTTGCCATCCTGGTCAAAGGGGTCATTCCAGATCCGCACGCGGATGAAGTTCACCCCATTTTCCTTCAGGATTGCGAAGACATCCTTTTCAACACCCATCTGGTCATAAAACTTCACGCCGCTTTGCTCCAGGCTCAAGACGCTGGAGATGTCCATGCCCAGGATGAAGTCCTCCGGCAGGTCCAGTTTGTTCACATACAGGCCGCTTTGCTCACCCCAGGCCATCACCGGCAGCGCCAGCAGGGGAATCAACAGCAAGGCCAGGCACTTTTTCATCGTCATTCTCCCCCTTGTTTCGCCTTCACCACCGCGATGCCATAGGGCTGCAGGCGGAAGACGATGTGGTCGCGGTGGGTCTCTACCGCGGACATGCCATCCGTCGCGTCAAAGGAGAAGACATAGTCATACAGGCCGTTCACAGCAAGCGACGCCTCCTCCCTGGCGGAGAAGTTGATGGCGATAAAGTAGGTCTCCCCTTCCAGCGCGCGGGTCATGATAAGGGTGTTGTCCTGCACATCCACAAATTCCGTCTGCCCCAGGGCGACGGCGGGCACCATGAGGCGCAGGCGGTTGACCTTTTTGATGTAGCTCAGAATGGATTTGCTGTCCTCCAGCTGCACATCCACCGGAGCAAAGGGATATTCCTCCTGCGTCACCCCGGGCGGGTTGTTGGTCTTACCTTCCGCGCCCCAGTCCATGCCCAGGCGCTTGTTGGGGTCAGCCCCTGAGCCCGCCATGCCGATTTCTTCGCCGTAGTAGGTAAAGGCCAGCCCGCCAATTAAATTGTTAAGGGCATGGGCGAACTTGACCCGTTCTATCGCCTGCCGGCCCTGCACCAGGCCCACCGTGCGCCCGGTGTCGTGGTTGCTCAAAAAGGGCGTGAGCGTCAGGAATGGTTGGGGAATGGCCTCATACACCTTTTGCAGGTTGGTCACAAAGGCCTGCGCCGGGCGCCGCGCGCGCATGCTGGATGCCACAAAGCCCTCCGCCTGGGAGGCGGGGAAGAGGAAGAAGCTGTCCACCCCGCTTTGATAATACCTGGCCAGTTGGTTCAGCCCCGTCCAGGCCTCGCCCACGATGAAAGTGGAGGTTTTGAGCGATGTCGCCGTCTCCTGCAAGAAGCGCAAAAAGGCGATGTTCTTTTCGTCGTCCTTGGCGTAGAAACTGGTCACCGCGTCCAGGCGGAAGCCGTCCACGCCGACGTCACCCAGCCAGAAGGCCAAAATGTTCTTGATCTCATCGCGCACTTCCGGGTTATCAAGGTTCAAGTCCGGCATGCCGCCGCCCTGGAACTGCTCTTCATAATACCAGTCGGTGCCAAACACCCGGCTAAAATTGGTCTGCTCCTCCTGCGAGAACACATACCAGCCCACCTTGGGGTGGTCCGTGCGGCCCTTCTTCAGCGCCTCCACCGCCTCTAAAAACCAGGGGTGGCGGGAGGAAGAATGGTTCACAGGCAGATCGATGATGATCTTGATGTTCTTCGCGTTCGCCGCTGCCACCAGCTCGCGCATGTCCTGCAAACTGCCGTACTGCGGGTCGATATCGTAGTAATCCACCACGTCATATTTGTGGTAGCTGGGACTTGGCATCAGCGGCATCAGCCACAGGCCGTTGAAGCCCAGGTCCTCGATGTAGTCCAGCTTGCTCTGCAAACCCTTCAGGTCGCCGATGCCGTCCCCGTCAGAGTCCTTGAAGGAATACACGAACACCTCATACCAGTTGGTGTTGTTGACCGGCACATAGGCCTGGGCGGGCGATACGCTCAAAAGCATCAGCAGCAGGCAGGCAATCAGCAGCAGGGTCTTTTTCATATGAACCTCCGTTAACTGGCGGGAAGAATACAGTTGTTTCGCCTGCAATTGTAGCATGGCGGCGCGGCATCGACAAGCCGGGCGCAACAGGCCCAAACGCGATTGTCCGCCCCTTGAAAAGGTGCTATAATGGCCAAAATTGCAGGCGAAAACGATACCACAGCCGGGCAAAGCAAACAATTTCCCTTGAAAGGAAACGACAATATGCGTCAAAGCGGCATCCTTCTTCACATCACCTCCCTGCCCTCCCCCGAAGGCCTGGGCACCCTGGGCCAGGAGGCGCGGGATTTTTCCAATTTCCTGCACAAGGCCGGCATGCGCATCTGGCAGACGCTGCCCATCTCCCCCACCGGCTACGCCGAATCCCCCTACCAGTGCTTTTCCACCTACGCCGGCAACCCCCTGCTGATTGACCTGCGCACCCTCAAAAAGCAGGGCATCCTCAAAACCGAGGAAGCCTACCCCCAGGACCACAACCCCGAAAAAGCCGACTACGCCAGCGTCATTGACTACAAAAACCGCATGCTGGCCCTGGCCTTTGACCAGTCCCGCGACAAGCTCGCCGCCAAGGTCAAAAAGTTCCGCAAGGACAACGCCCTGTGGATTGAGGACTTCGCCCTCTTCATGGCCATCAAGAAGAGCTTTGGCGGCATCTCCTGGCAGGACTGGCCCGACAATGACATCCGCATGCGCAAGCCCAAGGCCATGAAATGGTACCAGGAGCGCTTAAAGGACCAGGTTGACCTCCAGGTCTTCATCCAGTACCTTTTCTTCGACCAGTGGTTTGCCCTCAAGGACTACGCCAACAAAAAGGGCATCCAGCTCTTTGGCGACATGCCCATCTATGTCGCTGAGGACTCCGCAGACGCCTGGGCCAACCCCAAGGTCTTCCATCTGGACGCCCAGCGCAGGCCCGTCCATATCGCCGGCGTGCCGCCGGACTACTTCTCCGCTGACGGCCAGCGCTGGGGCAACCCCCTGTACAACTGGGCCTACCTCAAAAAAACCGGCTACCAGTGGTGGATTGACCGCCTGCATGCCATGAACCGCATCTTTGACATCACGCGCGTGGACCACTTCATCGGCTTTGCAAATTACTACGCCGTGCCCGCAAACGAACAAACCGCCCGCAACGGGCATTGGGTCATCGGCCCCGGCAAGGCCTTGTTTGAGGTCATCAAGCGCGAGCTGCCGCAGATGAACATTGTCGCCGAGGACCTGGGCGCCGTCTCGCCCCGGGTGCGCAAGCTGCTGGACTACGCCGCCTTCCCGGGCATGAAGGTCATGTCCTTTGCCTTCTCCGGCGACCCCTACAACGAGCACCTGCCCAAGTACCACATCAAGAACAACGTGGTTTACACCGGCACCCACGACAACAACACCCTCCTGGGCTGGTGGAAGCACGCCTCCCACCAGGAGAAAATCAACACCCTGCTCGCCCTGCAAATCAAAAAAGAAGACGAGTTCACCGACGCCTTCATCCGCGGTACCCTCAAAAGCGCCGCCGACACCGCCATCATCCCCATGCAGGACGTCCTGCGCCTGAACGAGGACGCGCGCATGAACCTGCCCGGCACCCTGGGCGGCAACTGGCTCTGGCGCATGAAGCCCGGCGCCGCCACACCGGCGATTGCCAAGTGGCTCAGGGGGTTAAACAAGGAAAGTGGACGGCTGGGGTAACGTAGAGACGCCGGGAGCATTTTTGAAAAAATGCCCCCTCAATTCGCCATAGTCGCCTGACCTCATTGGCATTCGCTCAGACTCCTTGGCTCATTGGGCTGACATGCCGCCTTTATCCCGCACAGCGGGCGGCGGCATTCTGCCCCCAGACCCCCAAAAAACTTTAATAAGTAGATTATATCAGCAACACCTGCCAGTTAGTTGACCGGCAGGTGTTTTCTATGAAACAGATTCTAAAGTTTTTTGGTTCTTTTTTTCAAAAAAGAACCGTCCCCCGTCCCCACCGTCCTCAGTACAGAACCAAATACTTGTCGATCTCCCATTGGCTGACCCTCAAGCGGTACTCCTCCCATTCCTTTTCCTTGCCAAGGACGTAGTGGCCGAGGATGTGGGGGCCAAGGGTGGAGCAGACGAGCTTGTCCTGTTTCATGGCCTGAACGGCTTCAAAGAGGTTGGCGGGGAGGGGCGCGATGCCGCGCTTCTCGCGCTGGGCCGGGGTCATGGCGTAGATGTTCTCGGCGACCTCGTCGGGGGGTGTGCCCTTGGTTTTGATGCCTTCCAGGCCGGCTTTGAGCAGGAGGGCGAGGGCCAGGTAGGGGTTGCAGGAGGGGTCGGGGCTGCGCAATTCCAAGCGGGTGCCGCGCTTGCGGGCGGAGGGGATGCGGATGAGGACAGAGCGGTTGCGGCCGGACCAGGCCTTGTAGCAGGGCGCTTCATAGCCGGGCACCAGGCGCTTGTAGGAGTTGACCAGGGGATTTAAGACCGCCGTCATGCCGGAGATGTGGTTGAGGAGGCCGGCGATGAAGCTGTAGGCTTCTTTGGAGAGCTCCTTCTCGCCCTGGGGGTCGTAGAAGAGGTTGACACCGTCTTTGAAGAGGGACATGTTGGTGTGCATGCCGGAGCCATTGATGCCGTAGATGGGCTTGGGCATGAAGGTGGCGTGGAGGTTATGGCGCTGGGCAATGGTTTTGACGGCCAGTTTGAAGGTCATGATGTTGTCGGCGGTTTTGAGGGCGTCGGCATATTTGAAGTCAATCTCGTGCTGGCCGGGGGCGGACTCGTGGTGGGAGGCCTCAATCTGGAAGCCCATGTCCTCCAGCGCCAGGCAGATGTCCCGCCTGGCGATTTCGCCCCGGTCAATGGGCCCTAAGTCAAAGTATCCGGCCTCGTCATTGGTGTGGGTGGTGGGATGGCCGCCCTCATCGGTATGGAAGAGGAAGAACTCGGCCTCGGGGCCGACGTTGAAGGTGTAGCCCAGGGCCTGGGCTTCGGCGATGACGTTTTTCAGGATGTGGCGCGGGTCGCCGGGGAAGGGCTGGCCGTCGGGGGTGTGCACGTCGCAGATCATGCGCGCGACGCGGTCGCCATTGCCGTGCCAGGGCAGGAGGGCAAAGGTGTCCAGGTCGGGGTGCAGCATCATGTCCGACTCCTCCAGGCGCAAAAAGCCCTCAATAGAGGAGCCGTCGATGGTGACCTGGTTGTCCAGCACCCGGTCTATCTGGGAGGGGGTAACGGCGATGTTCTTGAGCTGGCCGAAGATGTCGGTGAACTGCAGGCGGATGAACTGCACCTTTTCATTCCGGATAAAATCGATGATCTCCTGCCTGGTCATACGCTTACCGCCTTCCTAAAGCCATTGTTCCCTCGCAACATCTTAGTCAGATTTTGACTTAAGTACAAGAAAAGGCCCGCTGATGCGGGCCTGAAAACAGATAAAGTACAGGGCTTGGGGCTTATTTTTCCTCGGGGTAGTGCTTTTCCATGCCGCGGATGGCGGCGCGGATCATCTCCCGCAGCACTTCCTGGTCGATGTCCGCAAGCTTGTTGATGTAGATGCAGCCAACGCCGGTGGAGTGCTTGCCAAAGCGCGCGAGGAGGTCCGCACGCTCATCCTCCTCCAGCCAGGTGTAGATGGAAAACTTGGGCTTCCTGGGCGCGAAGCCCACGCGCATGGCATTGCCGCTGTGCCCGGTTTTGTAGGTGTAGTGGTACTCCCCAAAGCCAATCATCCCGCCGGACCAGAGCTTGGCCGGCCAGGGGCATTCCTGCTCGTAGATCTCCAGGATTTTCAGGGCGTCGTCCCGGCGCCGTTCCGGCTCCAGGCCCAGGATGTACTCGCGCACACCCAATTCTTCCACCTTGGTTTTTTGCTCGTATGCCATCAGGATTTCACCTCTTGAATGGATTCACCGGGCAGGAACTGGCATTCCACCAGCACGTGCTCCGCCTTCTGGTCCTGGATGAGCGCCTTCATCAGGCGCACGGCCTCCGCGGCGATCTGCCGGGTGGGCTGGCGCACGCTGGTGAGCGCGGGCAGGGTGTAGTTGCACAGCTCGATGCCGTCAAAGCCGATGACGGAGACGTCCTTTGGCACCCTCTTGCCGTGCTCATACAGGGCGCGGACCGCACCGATGGACATGATGTCCGAGCAGGTGATGAGGGCTGTGAAGTCCATGCCGCGCTTCAACAGGGTTTTCATGCCCTTGTACGCCGATTCCAGGGTGAAGCCCACCTCGCAAAAGAGGCGGTCGTCATAGCGGATGCCGGCTTTTTTCATGGCGTCCACCGCGCCGTGCAGGCGCTGGCCGGTGGAATCCCCGGCCTTTGAGAAATAGCCCAGCAGGGCGATGCTGCGGTGGCCAAGCTCAATGAGGCGTTCCGCCGCCTTGGCCCCGGCCTGGTAGTTGTTGATGCTGACGGAGGAGATGTGATCGGAGTTTAAGTGCTTGGCCTCGATGGTGGCATAGACCTGGGGCAGTTCCAGGCGCTTGACCTCGTTCTCCTGGCCTTCAAGGTTGGAGCCCAAAAAGATGACGCCCTGCAGCTTGTGCTCCATGTAGAGCTTGCGCGCGGCCAAGAACTGGCTGGCTTTTTCATCGATGATGTCCATGATGAACTGGAAGCCCGTGCCCTGGCCGGCCTGCATGACTTCCTCGGCCAGGTCGGTGAGGAAGGCGTTGCGCCTTCCGGAGAGGATGACGCCGATGGCCGCGATGTTCAGCTGCTTTAAGTTGCTGGCGCTTTGGTTGCGGATGTAGTTGAGCTTTTTCACCATCGCGAGCACGCGGGCCCTGGTCTGCGGGTCCACGTCCTGGCGGTCGTTCAAAACGCGTGAAACGGTAGAAATGCTCACGCCGGCCGCCCTGGCCACGTCCTTGATGGTAACAATCCTCAATTGATTTTCCCTGCCTTGGTATGTATTGCCACTAATGGCTCAGTATAAAAAAGGCCGGACGCGCTGTCAAGCAAGCGCGCCTTCAGCCTACTGCCAGGTCTCTTTAGGGCGCCAGTAGGTGGTCATGCCCTGCTTGTCCTTGATGTTGTAGTCGATGATGTCCTGAAGCAGGCCGTAGTCGATCTCCTTCTTCCAGGGGAAGCGCACGATCATCTTGCTCCACTTGAGGCCCGCTTTGTCAAAGCGCTCGCCAAAGTGCTTGAGCGCCTTGTATTCCGGGGACACCATCAGGTTGTCCTTGGAGGCGCTGTAGGAGATGATGAAGGTGCCGTCCTTGGTGAAGTGCGGGGAGGACCAGGCGATGCGCGGCTCCAGAGCGGTGTAGGTTTTCCGCGTCCACTGAAGCACCGCTTTTATGGTCTGGCGCTGTTTGTGGTCCGTCAGGCTGTCCAGGGACTGGGCGATGGTTTCCATGCTGTTCTCCAATGATTAAATGTTGATATCAGCCTCCAGGCCGGGGATGGATGCAAGGGCTTTCAGCTGTTCCCCCGCCTCGCCCTGCAGGTATTCCTCCACCTGTTCCCTGGCGCGGCCGATGTAGTCCCGCGGGTCCAGCATGGACAGCAGTTCGTCTTCCGTCAGGCCAAAGGCGGGGTCCTGGGCGATGCGGAAAAGCAGGTCGTTTGGCCTGCCCTCTTCCTTAATGAGTTTACCCGCTGCCATGGCGTGTTCGCGGATGCGCTCGTGCAAAACCTGGCGGTTGCCGCCGCGCTTGACCGCGCGCATCAGGATGTTCTCCGTGGCCATGAAGGGCAGCTCCGCCAGAAGGCGGGCTTCCATCATTTTGGGGTAGACCACCAGGCCCTTCGCTACATTCTCATAGAGGGTGAGCAGGCCGTCCGCCGCCAGAAAGCCTTCGGACAGGGACAGCCGGCGGTTGGCCGAGTCATCCAGGGTGCGCTCCAGCCACTGGTTGGCCGCGGTGTGGGCGGCGTTGCCCAGGTTGGTGATCAGGTGGCGGGCCAGGGCGGCCATGCGCTCCGCGCGCATGGGGTTGCGCTTGTAGGGCATGGCGGAGGAGCCCACCTGGGCTACTTCAAAGGGTTCCTCCACTTCCTTCAAGTGCTGCATCAATCGCAGGTCATTGGAAAACTTGTGCGCGCTTTGCGCGATGCCCGACAGCACGGACAGCACCTGAAAATCCATCTTGCGGGAATAGGTCTGCCCAGAGACGGAGACAGGCCCGTCAAAGCCCATCTTTCGCGCCGCCAGCAGGTCCAGCTGCCGTACTTTTTCATGGTCGCCTTCAAACAGTTCCAGAAAGGAGGCCTGGGTGCCGGTGGCGCCCTTGCTGCCCAGGGGGCGCAGGTTGGTTAGCGCATGCTCCGCCTCCCGCAGGTCCGACAGCACATCCTGCAGGTAGAGGCAAAGGCGCTTGCCCAGGGTGGTGGGCTGGGCGGGCTGGAAGTGCGTGAAGGCCAGCACGGGCAGGGCCTTGTGCTTGTCCGCCTGGTTTGCCAGGGCGCGGGCCACGCCGGCCAGGCGTTGACGAATCAGCGAGAGGGCGTCCCGCATAATCAGCACGTCGGCATTGTCGGTGACATAGCAGGAGGTGGCCCCCAGGTGGATGATGGGCGCGGCCTTGGGGCACAGCGCGGCATAGGCCTTCAGGTGCGCCATCACGTCGTGGCGCAGCTGCTTTTCATACCCGGCGATGACCTCAAAATCCACGTCCTCGGTGTGCAGCCCCAGCTCCTCCACCTGCTCCTGTGTGATGTTCAGGCCCAGCTCGCGCTCGCTTTGGGCCAGGATGTGCCACAGCCTGCGAAACAGCCGCGCCCTGTGCGCCTGGGAAAACAGGCCCTGCATCGCGGGGCTGGCGTAGCGCTCGGAGAAGGGGCTTTGGTAGCCTTCGTAAACGGAATCTGTCATGCAAACCCCCGTAACTCTTGAGAAATATGGTTCCGCGCTTATCTTAGGGGCAAAGGCGGGTTGCGTCAACCGATTGCGCGCCTTGACAAGCCCTGCCGCCCTTTCTTACAATAAGGCCATCAAACAAACGGAGGCCATCGTGTACACAACCTTGAGCTGATTTCCATCAATCAACAGGCGGCAAGAGGAAGACTTTTTTGCGTGCCTGCGCTCAAGGAGGCAACATGGCCATTATATCAGTCAACGACTTGTCTTTTACTTACCCCGGGGGCATCGTGCCGGTGTTTGAGGGGCTGGATTTTCACATGGATTCCTCATGGCGGCTGGGCCTGGTGGGCCGCAACGGCCGGGGTAAGACCACCTTGCTAAAACTGCTCAAAGGCGATTTGCAGGGCAGCGGCAGCATCCAGTCCAGCCTGCCCTTTGATTACTTCCCCTTTGAGGCGGACTCGGACAGGCCGGCGAAAGAAGCCCTGATTGACGCGCTGGCGCCTTATACGACCTGGGAGCGGGAAATGGAGGGCTGCCTGAGGGAGGGCGGCGCGGAGGCGCTGGCGCGCTACGGCGACATCCAGGAGCGCTATGCCCTGGCGGACGGCTATGTCATCCGCGAGGCGCTGGAGAAGGAGGTCTCCCTGCTGGGCTTTGACCCGGAGGTCCTAAGCCGCCCCTTTGGCAGCTTCAGCCCGGGTGAGCAGACGCGATTGAAGCTGGCCACCCTCTTTTTGCGGCAGGACCACTTCCTGCTCATTGACGAGCCCACCAACCACCTGGACAAGCAGGGGCGGGAGCTGATGGCGGACTACCTGCTAAGCAAGCGCGGCTACCTGGCCGTGTCCCACGAGCGGGACTTTCTGGACAGGATTTGCGACCACATCCTGGCGCTGGAGAAGCAGGGCGCGCGCGTGGTGGCGGGCAACTACTCCACCTACCGGGAAAACAAGCGCATGCAGGACGAGTACGAGCGCGCCCAGCGCGACAAAATCCTGGACGAGGTGGGCAGGCTGCGTGTGTCCGCCCGTGAAAAGGCAGGCTGGAGCGACCAGGTGGAGGCCAGCAAAGTGGGCCAGGGCATGTTTGACCGCGGCTACGTGGGCCACAAGTCCGCCAAGATGATGAAGCGCGCAAAGGTGATCGAAAACAGGGTCAGCAAGCAGCTGGAGGAGAAGGAAAAGCTGCTGAAGAACCTGGAATACACAGCGCCCATCAAGCTGAACCCCCTCCACCACAAAAGTTCGGTCCTGCTGCGCTTTGACAAGGTGGCCTTTGGCTATGAGGCGGGCAGGCCGCTGTTTTCCGACCTCAGCTTTGTGCTGAAGCCCGGGGACCGCCTGGCGCTGACGGGCGAAAACGGCGCGGGCAAGTCCACCTTGTTTCAACTGATCCTGGGCAGGCTGCAGCCCACCGGCGGCAGCGTCTACACGCCACGGGACCTCATCATCTCCCACCTGCCGCAGACCGCGCGGGGCTTAAAGGGCAGCCCCAAGGAGCTGGCCGCGAGGGAGGGCCTGGACCTCACCCTGTTTCTGACGATGCTGCGCAAATTTGACCTGCCCCAGGAATTGTTTGAGCGTGACATCACCGGCTTTTCCCTGGGGCAGAAGAAAAAGACGCTGCTGTCCCTATCCCTGGCCCAAAGCGCCCACCTCTACCTGTGGGATGAGCCGCTCAACGACATCGACATCCAGTCCCGTGAGCAGATTGAGGACATGCTGCAGGGCACCGGCGCCACCATGATCTTCATCGAGCATGAGCGGGTGTTTGTAAACACCGTGGCCACCGGGGAAATCCAGCTGTCCTGATAGACCGCAAAAAGACAGCCGCAAAGCGCCTGATGGCCAATTGGCCCTAACAATTGCGCCGCGGGCAGGCTATACTAGCACCAGACAAGATATGAGGAGGCAAAGACAGATGATCATTGACCTGCGCAGCGACACCGTCACCCGGCCCACACAGGAGATGCTGGAAGCCATGCAGACCGCCCCCCTGGGCGATGACGTCTATGGGGATGACCCCACGGTCAATGCCCTGGAGGCGCTGGCCGCGGAAGTGACCGGCAAGGAGGCAGCCCTCTTTGTGTGCTCGGGCACCATGGGCAACCAGCTGGCCATCATGTCCCACACCCACATCGGTGAGGAAATCATCGCGCACGTCAACAGCCACATCATCCAGCATGAGGCCGGGGCCTACGCGCGATTGTCCGGCGTGAGCGCCATGACCGTCAACCACCAGCGCGGCGCCATTACGCCCGAGGATGTGGAGGCAGCCTGCCGCACGCCCGATTTGCACCACCCGGTGACCACACTGCTGTGCATGCAAAACACCAAGAGCAACGGCACGGTGATCTCGCTGGAACAAAACAAGCTGACCACCGCCAAAGCGCACGAACTGGGGCTGAAGATCCACATGGATGGCGCCAGAATCTTTAACGCCGCGACCGCGCTGGGCGTGCCCGTCAGGCAGTTGGTGGAAGACATGGACTCGGTGATGTTCTGCCTGTCCAAGGGGCTATGCGCCCCGGTGGGCAGCATGCTGTGCGGCAGCAGGGAGTTTATCGACAGGGCGCGGCGCAATCGCAAGGTGCTGGGCGGCGGGATGCGCCAGGCCGGCGTGCTTGCCGCCTGCGGCATCATCGCGATTGAAAAAATGAGCAAGCGCCTCAAGGAAGACCACGAAAAAGCAACACACCTGGCCTCCGTCCTGAGTGTGCTGCCCGGGGTGTCTTTGGACCCGATGCTGGTGCAAACCAATATGGTCTGGATGGAAGTGACCAAGCCTGGCTTTGAAGACGGGGATTTTGTCAACTACTTAAAGGAGCGCGGGGTGCTCATCAACGGCGACGCCAGGCACCGCTACCGCTTTGTCACCCACCATGACGTGAGTGAGGAGCAAATGGAAACCGCGGTGCGCCACATCAACAACTACATGCACCGATATTGATGGCTTAGTAGCCCAGCGTAATCTCCGCCGTGAAGGGGTAATAGGTGTACTGGTAGCTGGTGACGCCAAGGTCCTTGCCGTTTTCATCCAACCAGCGGCTGAGGAAGCTGCCCATCATAAAATCGTCATCCTCCCCCGTGTAGGCCACCTTGACCACCTCCTGTTTTGCCTGGGCGGCCGTTTGCATGATGGCCAAAAACCCGACATCGTCCTTGAAATAGCCGTAGCCGCTCATGTCCAGGTATTCCACATTGAGGGTGCCTGAATAATTGGAGTCGCCAAACTGGTAGCCGTTGGTGAAGTAACGCCGTTCGTTGGTGCGCATCCAGCGCTGGATTTCGTAGCTCACATCAAAATACTTGTCCGTGCCCGTGTAGGTGTAGTTGATTTCAGGCTGCTTTGCAGCCAGGGCCGCGGACAGCATGGCGCCCATCTCCTCCAGGTTTGTAAAGGGGGCCGCGCCTTTTTTGAGCAGTGCGTTGTGGTCCAGGGTCTGTGCCTTTGGCGGGATGTAGTTGCTGTAGGACCAGTCATGGTCACGGGCCAAGAGTTCATCATTCATGCCAAAGTAGTCATGGCTTTCCTCGCCACCGATGGGGTCATTCCAGGTGGTGTCCACATAGGTCCATTCACCATCAAGGTTCACCAGGTTCCAGGCGTGGGACTGGCCGCGGCTGTAGCCGGTGACATAGAGGCTGTCAATACCCACCTCGTGCAGCAGCATCTGGTAGGCCAGGGCATAGCTTTCGCACACGCCGGTGCCCTGCAGCAGCACGCCTTCGGGGGTGTGGATGGTCATGGGCTCGTCATAATCGGCGTTGGTGGTCAGCCAGTCATTCAGCCACAGCGCGGTTTCAAACTGGGTGGGCAGGTTCTGGGCCTTGGCTTCCTGGCCGATGGCGATTACCTTGCCCGGCAATTGGTTGACATCTTCGCGGGCGGCAATGTCATAGCAGTAAAAAGGCTCGCTTTGCAGCTTCTGGCTGCGGTAATCGGCGTCCGCGATCACCACTTCCACAAAGTATTGGCCGGGGTTCTGGGGCGTAAAGGTATAGGTGTCCGCATCTGATGCCTTTTGCTGGTCGATGCCTTCAAAGGTATTGGATTGCTCGCGGTCGGCGGTGTAATACAGGGTGTATTCAAAGCTCAGCCCGGTTTTGTCGGGCACGTGGACTGACATGGTGACCGCTTCGCCCACGGTCAGGTAGGCGGCGGTGGAATCCAGGTAGGCGTAGTCCAGCTGCCGCACGTTGACTTCAGCCAGTGCAGGCGGAACAAGTGATAGCGCAAACGCCAGCACCAGGACAAGAGCCAGCACTTTGATTGTTTTTCTCATAGCGTCCTCCTTCGCGCAACAAATGCGCTCATAGTTTTTTTACCCCGTGTGATTTGGTCTTAGTGCGGGAAAAGTAAAAAACAGCAAACATCCCGGGCGCGAAGGCCCGGGATGCAGTTTTGATGATCGTTTTATCTGGCGATTAAAAGATATGCAGGTTGATGAACAGCGTGGCCACCAGGGAGGCGACCAGGGAGCAGACGGTGATCTGGGTGTTGATGGAGGGGCCGGCCGTGTCCTTGAAGGGGTCGCCCACGGTGTCGCCGATGACGGCGGCCTTGTGGGAGTCGGAGCCCTTGCCGCCCTCGTTGCCGGATTCCACGTATTTCTTGGCGTTGTCCCACAGGCCGCCAGCATTGGACATGAACAGCGCCAGCAGGAGGCCGGAGACGATGTTGCCCATCAGGAAGCCACCGATGGCGTTGACGCCGCCGATGAAGCCCACCACCAGGGTGGCAATGATGGCAAAGAGGCCTGCGGGAATCAGCTCTTTCAAGGCGCCGGTGGTGGCGATGTCGATGCACTTGTTGTACTCCGGTTCCACCCCGGGCACGCCCTGCGCCAAGCCCTTGATTTCCTTGAACTGGCGGTGGATTTCAGCGATCATGCGCTGGGCGTTCTTGTCCACGCCCAAAATCAGCATGGCGGAGAACACCGCCGGGATGGCAGCGCCCACCATGATGCCAAAGAAGACGGTGGGGTTCAAAATGTCAAAGGTGGTGATGTACGCCATCAGCGCTTCCCCGGCAGCCGCCAGGCCGATGTTCATCTCGGCGATGACGGCATTGACCTCGCTCATGAAGGCGCCCAGCAGGGAGATGACGGTGAGGCCGGCGGCGCCGATGGCAAAGCCCTTGGTGACGGCCTTGACGGTGTTGCCAGCGGAGTCCAGTTCGTCCGCCACGCGGATGGTTTCCTCGCCCAGGCCGCCCATCTCGGCAAGGCCGCGGGCGTTGTCCACGATGGGGCCGTAGGCGTCATTGGAGATGATCATGCCAACGATGGACAGCATGCCCACCGCCGCCATGGAGATGCCATACATGGCGTACTGCACGGTCAATTCCGGCGTGGGCGCCAGCAGGGCGCCCAGTTTGTAGGCCACCATGGAGGAAATCGCGATGCCCACCATGGCCGGCAGCACGGACATAAAGCCATAGGACACGCCCGAGAGGATGGTGAAGGCCGGGCCGGTTTTGGAGGCGTGCGCCACGCGCTTGACGATGGGCGCGTTGTCATCGGTGAAGTAGTTGGTGGCCAGGCCGATGATGACACCCACCAGCAGACCCACCGCGGAAGCGCCCCAGATTTCCCAGCGGAAGCCCTTGAACAGCAGGGTGGCCAGCGCCGTCAGCGCCAGGAAGATGCCGGTGGTGACATAGGTAGAGTTGTTCAGCGCCTTGGTGGGGCTGCCATGGTCGCCAATTTTGGCGGTGAAGATGCCGACGATGGACGACAGCAGGCCCAGGGCGGAGTAAATCAGCACCATGACGGCATGGATGCCAAGGGCGGCGCCGTCATCAAGCGAGGCGGCCATGACCAGGGCCGCGGTCATGGAAGCGATGTTGGAGTCAAACAGGTCAGCGCCCATGCCGGCCACGTCGCCCACGTTGTCGCCCACGTTGTCGGCGATGACCGCCGGGTTGCGGGGGTCATCCTCGGGGATGCCCAGCTCCACCTTGCCGGCCAGGTCGGCGGAAACGTCCGCGGTCTTGGTGAAGATGCCGCCGCCCGCCTTGGCAAACAGGGCCAGGGAGCTGGCGCCAAAGGAGAAGCCCAGCAGCATCGAAGAATTGTTGGTCAGCACCAGCACGCCCAGCACGCCCAGCAGGCAGGAGCCCACCACCATCAGACCCATCACGGCGCCGCCGCGGAAGCCGATCAAAAAGGCGGGCTTGATGCCGTGGGAGGCCGCTTCCGCGCAGCGGGCATTGGCCAGGGAGGCCACCAAGATGCCGATCTTGCCGGCGATGGCGGAGAAGATGGTGCCGGCGATGTAGGAAAGCGCCATGGTCAGGTTGCGCTCGACGCCGCCCTGCCAGACGGGCTTGGGCAGGAAGAGGAAAATCAACACCGCCAGCACGCCCGCGAAGGCGGCCAGGATGGTGTATTCCTTGCGCATAAAGGTGTTGGCGCCCTGGCGGATCAGGTCGGCCACGCGCTCGATGGTCTTGTTTTCATTCTTTTGTTTTTTGACCCAGACAGCCAGGTAAACGGCGTACACAAACGCCAGAATGACCGTCAGCAAAGCAATGGTGTAGACAGCAAGCAGCCCCAGTTCCATTTGAAAACCCCCTATGCCCCCATTTTAAAATTCCTTCCGCATTATACGCCCGCCCTGAATAGAATTCCAGCGCGGAACATTGTTTTTTCTTGGTATTATCGGCATTTTTCGACACAATGCCGCAAAGTGATGAAACATGTTCCAGGGATTGTGCAAATTTTCTTTCACAGACGCAAAAGCCCAGGAACGGGAATGTTCCGGGGCGCTGTTTTTGCCGGGTTGGCGGATTGCGTTTACTCGCGCCAGAGCTCGCGGATGGCCGCGATGGCCTCCGGGGCGTCCTTCACCATGTTCTCGCTGTGGCCCTCGATGCTGAGGAAGCCGTCAAAACGGGTGGCCTTGAGCGCCTGGATGAAGGGGCGCAGCTCCTCCTTGTCGGCCTTTGTGGGATAGCGCCGCCCCGCGTGCCGCGCGATGTGGGCATAGCCCACGGTGGGCAGGCGCCTGATTTCCTCCATGCTCTCCCCGTTGGTGGCCATGTGGTAGTAGTCCGTCAGCAGGGACAAGCTGGGGTGGTTGACGCTGGCGACAAGGCCGGCGGCTTCCGACAGCGAGCACACCATGTTGCACTCCTTGCGGCCCAGCGGCTCCAGGTGGACCTGCAAGCCGTGCCTGGCTGCCTCCCGCGCCACCAGCGCCGCCACCTCACGCAGGTTGCGCCAGGCGGTGAAATAGTCCATGCCCTCCGGGCGCGAGCGCGCCTTGCCGCTGCCAAAGACCACGTTTCTGGCGCCCAGCGCCCTGGCGCGGGCAAAGGCCAGCTGAAGATAAGCACGGATGGCAGGGTGGCCGTCTTCCCCTTTCATCAGGGGCAGGTCCCCCGGAAAGAGGACGTTAAAGCCCAGCACTGGCAGGGAGGAGGACAGGGCCAATTTTTTCAGGCTTTCATATTCCTCCTCAGACAAGGCAGCAATGGGGCTGAGCATGGGCTCAATGTAGTCAAAGCCCAGGTGATCCAAATCCTTGATACGGTCAATGCCCGCGCAAATACCGAGCTTCATGCAGCCTCCTCAGGGTGCGTCATAGCCGCCCAGCTTGCCCAGGGTATTCTCCTGCATGTCGCGGATGGGCATGAGGGGATCGGGGTTCTCACCAAGGCGAACCCGGGGCATTTCCTTGGGGGCCTGCGCCCAGCGCACGGCGTTGATGATGACGCGCTGGATGTTCTTGTCGTGGAAGGTGGGGAAGGTCTCATGCCCGGGGCGGAAGTAGAAGACCTTGCCCAGGCCGCGCTTGTAGGTGACGCCGGAGCGGAAGACCTCGCCGCCTTCAAACCAGGAAATGAACACGATTTCCTCAGGCTTGGGGATGACGAAGGGCTCGCCGTACATCTCCTCATGCGGCAGGCTGAACTGCTCGGGCAGGCCCTGGACGATGGGGTGGGAGGGGTTGATCACCCAGAGGATTTCCTTCTCGTTGGCCTCGCGCCAGCGCAGCGCGTCCGAGTCCGTGCCGCACAGCTTGCGGAAAATCTTGCTGGCGTGGCCGGAGTGCAGCACCACCAGGCCCATGCCCGCCATCACGCGGCCATAGACGCGGTCCACCACCTCGTCAGACACCTCATGGTGGGCCATGTGGCCCCACCACAGGAGGACATCGGTGTTGTCCAACACTTCCTGGGTCAGGCCGTGCTGCTCCTCCCTCAAGGTAGCCGTCCCGGCCGTGATGCCCTCCTGGGCGTTGAGGAAACCGGCGATGCAGCCATGGATGCCCTCGGGGTAGATTGCGCGGATGGCCTCGTGGCGGGCTTCGTGAAGAAACTCGTTCCAGACAGTGACGCGGATGGTAGACATAGTGCTTCTCCTTCTCTATGGGTTTTTATCGTGTGACATCCTCCTGGATGGCGACATGCACACTGTCACCGGGCTGTTTGTTGATTTCCCTGCGGGTGTCTTTTCAGATGCCCAGGCAAAAGCAGGTGATGTCAGTGATCAACCGCTCCGGAAAATGATCCTTGAGGGGCAGTTTAATCTGTGTCTTTAGCATAGCAAAAGTGCGGTGAAAACAAAAGGCATCCCATCGCCTTTGTCATTGAAAACCAAAAAAGGACCGGCTTTGCGCCAGCCCCTTTGATGAGAACGCGGCTTACAGCACCGCCAGCAACACGAAGTTCAGGATAAACAACGCCGTGGACACCCACAGGATGGGGTGGACTTCCTTGGCCTTGCCCTTGAACACCTTGACGATGCAGTAGAAGAAGAAGCCAAAGGCGATGCCGTAGGAAATGGAGTAGCACAGCGCCATGAAAATCCCGGCAAAGAAGGCGGGCACCGCCTCTTCCAGGTTGGTCCAGTCAATTTCCTTGAAGGAGGCCAGCATCATGATGCCGACCATCACAAGGGCGGGCGCGGTGGCGGCGGCGGGGATGGCGGACACGAAGGCGGCCAGGAAGGCGGACAGGGCAAACATCAGGGCGACGACCACGGAGGTCAGCCCGGTGCGGCCGCCCGCTTCGATGCCGGCGGCGGACTCAACATAGGTGGTGGTGTTGGAGGTGCCAAAGACAGAGCCGATGGAGGTGGCGATGGCATCGGCGAACAGCGCCTTGTCCATCTTGGAGGAGAAGCCGGCGCTGGTTTCCATGCTCTTCTCGTCTTCCTGGGAGAAGATGCCGGTACGGCGGCCGGTGCCGATGAAGGTGCCGATGGTGTCAAAGGTATCCGTCAGGGAGAAGGCGAAGATGGTCATCAGCACCAGGGGCAGTTTGCCCATGTCGGTAAACAGGCTGGGCAAGCCCTGCTGGGTGAAGATGACGCCGAAGGTCTGGGGCAGTTGCGCCGCGGCTTCCTGGAAGCTGACGCTCTGGCCGACCTGGGTGACGCCAAAAGGGATGCCAATCAGGGCGGTGGCAATGATGGAAATCAGGATGGCGCCCTTCACCTTAAGGACGGACAGCACGATGATGATGGCCAGGCCAATCAGGAAAACCCACAAAACCGGCTGGTTGAGCGCGGGGATGCTGGGCATGCCGGCGCCGAAGTTGATGATGCCGACGTTCAGCAGGCCGATGTAGGCGATGAAGACGCCGATGCCGCCGGAGATGGCGTTTTGCAAAGAGCGCGGGATGGCGCGGATGATGTGCTTGCGCACCTTGGTGACCGTGACCAGGATGTTGATCAGGCCGCACAGGAACACCATGGACAGCGCCTGCTGCCAGGTGAAGCCCAGGGTGAAGCACACGGTGAAGACAAAGAAGGCGTTCAGGCCCATGCCGGGCGCCTGGGCGTAGGGAACGTTGGCGAACAGGCCCATGACCAGGGTGCCGATGATGGAGGCGATGATGGTGGCCAGGAAGACGGCGCCCCAGGGCATGCCGGCCTGGCTTAGGATGGACGGGTTGACGGCGATGATGTAGGCCATCGTGAAAAAGGTGGTGATGCCGGCAAAGACTTCAGTGGAAACCTTGGTGCCATGTTGCTTGAGCTTAAAAAAACTGTCCATAGTCCCTCTCCTGCTTCGGGTCAAGCCCGGTGTTACCGGGGCAATATACCACATCACCGGCCAGCTGTCATCCATTTTACGAACATTTTTTATGTATTTTGGTTTTATGTTCGCAATTTTATAGCTGCGGCGGCTTGGGGTATATTCGTTGCGGCATGATTGATGCCATAGACCGCTCTATGAGAAGGAGAAACATCCATGAAGAAAGCAAGTTTGCTGCTGTTGGTTCTGATGCTGTTGGTCACCGGCGCATCCGCCCTCACCGTCGACCTGCCGCAGGATTTCCCGCTGTTTGGCGCGGATGGCCCGCTTGAAATCAAGGTGGTGGAGGACAGCTTCCTGAATTATGAAAGCGCCATCTGGGGCCGGGATGCCCTGTACACCGCCGTGTTTGAAAACGCCTCAGGCGCAGACGCCCTGGTGTTCAAGGCCGACCTGGAGGGCCTGGACAAGGAGGGCCAGGTGGTGTTCACCAAGCCCCTGTACAATGTCTATCCCTTCTACCTGGAAAGCGGCAAGACCGCGGTGGCCATTGGCAACAACCTGGGCATCACCCCGGAAGAATTTGAGAAGATGGCCTCCTGGCGGCTGTCCGTGGTGGGCCAGCCCGCTTCTGAAGAAGGCCATGGCACCATCAGCCTGCCTGTGACCGCGGAATTTGAGTCCCATGCCCAGGATGACGGCCTTGGCGGCACCGCCTACAACGCCACCATCACCGCCAATGTGAACAACAACACCGAGAACCCGGTCTTTGACGCGGTCACCGTGGTGCTGCTGCGCGACGCGGAGGGCAAGCTGATTTCCGGCGTCAACATGAGCGCCTTTGATGTGGGCATCCTGCCTGGGAGCGGCGTGCTGCTGCGCACTGTCATCTTTGATGACCTGATTAAGTACCTGGCCGGCGAAGCGCGCGTAATCACCAGCGCGGAAGCCTACACCTATGTGAACATCGAGCCGGCGTTGTAAACTTTCAACAAATCTTGGGTACTTGCACCGCGCTGACTTCGGCGCGGTGCTTTGCTTCTGATGCGTTGATTTTGCTATACTGGGGAAAACAATCCCGGAGGACGCGCATGACGGACAGCCCAACAAGCATTCAAAGGCAGCAGGGGGTCAGGACCTACACCGCCATGTACGCCTTTTTATATTGCATGCTGGCCTCCACCGTGATTGTGGGCAGGCCGGTGCTGGGCGGAGCGATGTACTTAATCGGCCAGGTGATGACGCTGTTTTCCCGCCTGGTGCGCCCGGGCGACTACCGCATGCTGCCCAGGGGCATGCGCGTGACCGGCATCGTGCTGGGCGTTTTCTGCGCGGTGCTGGCCCTGTTCATCCTGCTGATTTATCCCCTGGCGGTCGAATTGCCCCGGCTGTGGCTGGTGTTCGCCCTGGCCTTCCTCGTCCTGTTGATGGGTGAACTGGCGCAGCGCCTGGAGCAAAACGGCGCAAAGCACGGGCATGACAAGGTGCGGCGGCAGGTGCGGATCATTGAGATGATGCTGGCGTCCTGCGGCGCGGCGGCCCTGGTGCTGTTTTTCAGCCAGAATTCCCAGACCGCCTGGTATTTGCTGGGCGGCTACGCCCTGTGCTGCGTGTTTGCCCTGGTCTCCCTTTCCCGGCATGACAGTTTGGAGGACCTGCCGCAGGAGGGCTGGTCGCTGCTGAAGGAGGACAGCCACCTGGCCCAGGTCAACGCCTACCGCGTCTACCGCCTGGTGATGATGCTGACCCTGACCGCCCTGCAGGTGACCACCATCCTGATTTACACCTTCATCGGCACCACGGCTGACAGCCTGTTTTTGAGCCTGGCCATCGCCTTTGT
>JAAYLK010000002.1 GCA_012521895.1 Clostridiales bacterium | reverse complement strand
GGGTAGTTCGCCTGGGGCTGGTCGCCGTGCTCCCACTTCTTCTCCACCGGCACGTCCACCTTCTCCATGTCATAGGTGTTCGTGATCACGTAGCCCTCGGCTGCCGTTCCGGTGATACTGGTCAGCGCGTAGTTGGTGACCGTGTTCTCTGTGACCGTGTAGGCAATCTCAATGCCGCCGGTCTTGTACTTGGGCAGGCCGGTGAAGGTGTCCGTCCAGGACGGTCCGCTCAGCGTCAGGGTCGCCCCGGTCGCCGTTCCGTCCGCCACCAGGTTCACCGTCACGCTCGCCGGCCAATTCTCTTCAGGCTGCGCTCCTCAACGACGGGCTCTTCCACCGGCGCGGGCTCTTCCACCGGCGCAGGCTCTTCAACGGGAGCGGGCTCTTCAACCGGAGCGGGCTCTTCTACGGGAGCGGGCTCTTCAACCGGAGCGGGCTCTTCAACCGGAGCGGGCTCCTCCACCGGAGCAGGCTCCTCAACGGGGGCGGGCTCTTCCACCGGAGCGGGTTCTTCCAACGGAGCAGGCTCTTCACCTGCCGGGTCTTCATCCAAGAGCTCATCAACCGGCGCGGGCTCCTCACCTGCCGCGTCTTCACCCAAAGGCTCCTCGACGATGGGCTCCTCAAGGGGAGCGGGTTCCATAACGGGAACGGGCTCCTCGGCGCGCGCGCGCACCAGGCGACCGGCCATCGGCATGGCTGCGGACAAAGCCAACAGCATGGCCATGAGCAGCGCTGCAAGTTTCTTCTTCATCGGTTTCATGGAGTCTCCTTTCGCCGGAAAGCCGGCTTACAAGCTGAAAACGGCAGGCACGGGCGGGCAACGCTTGCTGCGAACCCAGGAAATACGGTCGGATGAAGGGCGGTCGGTTGCAAGAAAAAAGCATGAACTTGCATTTTCATGCAAGGAATTTGCTTTCCGGTTGACGGAATTCCGGTTCTCCGGGGCCTCGTGCGGCGAGAAGCCGTCTGTATGCAGGAACGGGAAAATGGGTACTTGAGGCTTGCTTCCTGCCCATTGCATCGTGGCTGTCATCTGCTCCCCCTGTTTAACCGCCGTCCCCGCGGATTGCATAATTTCCATAAATTGTGAATTTAGTTCCATTCCGGCACTTCCTTTGATTAGTTCCATTCCGGCACTTCCTTTGATATGTGCTATTATATCAACACTTTTCGTGTTTCAAACACAAGTCAGAAATTACTAACTATGTGTATTTATTCAATTGTTACGAACAAGTATAACAATGTTTCTGTTGTTATTGCGGCGATTGTAAGTTTTTTGTGAAATCCCGTAGAAACATTTCTAAGTGCAGTTTTTGATGTTGAAAGGTTTGCAGATTTATCCACCAAATAGCGGGACCGCAGAGAAAAAGAAATTTTCGAATTCCCTTCTTTCCTTGTTCCATCAACGTTTTTTGGCAATCCCGGGTGTGACAATGCGGAAAGTAACAATTGGCGTTTCCGGACAGAACGTTTTCTCAACTATTCGCCGCGCATATATATTGAAGAAACAGCGCAACAAAGGGGAGTGCCTGCGGGTCTTCCCACTCCCGGCGCGCAGGCAGGGCAAGGGACACAGGCAGACGCTGCCATGTCCGGGCCAATCCAATCCACTGAAACCTGCCGGGCAGTTCGTCCGGCGCAGCCCTTGGGCAGGGCAGCCGCTTCCCGGCACGGGTTTCACGGGAGTCCGCGGCTCGCGCCAAGTTTCGGGCGGCGCTGCTTCCGCCCGCTCCTGCCCACTGGGCGGTTTCCCTCTCTTCCCTTTTGCTCCCCACCTGTCTGGCGGCTGCGTGCTGCGTCCCCCGCGGGAGAAATGGCGCGGTATTTTCTTCCCACACTCTTTACAAATCCGTTACAAAATGATATGGTTTCACCAAAGCACATAGACAGGCATTGGGAATTGTATTATAATACGTTTCATTAGCCTTGTGCCAAGCGGAAGGGAGACAGCCGTCGATGCAAAAGTGCAGGATTTACACGAACTCCGTCTCTGACCTCTCCCCCGCGCTGGCGGCAGAATACAATATCGGCATTGTGCCCGACATCATCCTGTTCAAGGATAAGGAATACTTCAACAACATCGACATCGATCCTCCGCGCTTGTTCGAAATGCTGCGGGAGGTGCCCTATCTTCCCACCACCTCGCACCCAAACCAAAGCATCTATGCGGAAGCCTTCAGCGCCGCGGCAGAGTATGATGAGATCCTCTGCATCAACGTGACCACCCGGATGTCCGGCTCATTCAACACGGCGACGCAGACTGCCCAGGCCCTGCGGGAAGAGGGATTTCCCGCGCAGGTCTACACCTACGACTCCCTCAACGTATCCCTGGGCCTTGGCTTCCTGTCCATCCGGGCGGCGGAACTGGCCCGAAACGGCGCCGGCGCGCGGCAAATCATGGAGCACCTGGACACCATCCGGGACAAGGTGGGGGTGTACTTTTGCATGCCGTCGCTGGAAAACGCTAAAAAGGGCGGGCGTATCGGGGAAATCAAGTGCTTTGCCGCAGATGTGCTGGGCATCCGCCCCATCCTCACCTTCCGCGACGGCACGGTCAAGGACCTCAACCTGACGCGCGGCTTTAACAAGGCTGTGGAGCGCATCTTCAAGTATTACGCGGACCGCGCCAAGCGCGGCGGCCGCGTGTTCGTATGCCATGCCAACAACGAGCGCGACGCGCTGAAACTCAAGGAGCGCGTGGAAGCGCTTGATCCGGATGCCCGGGTGAGCATCGAGTGGGTGGGAGCCGTCATCGGCATCTACACGGGCGAAGGAACCATCGCGCTGATTTTCGAGGAATGCTGAGCCACGGACTCACCCTGGCCGCATTCGCCCTGATGATGCTGTCAGACGTCCTCAGGCTCACAAAACGGCGCCGGATTGCCCCCCTTCCATTCTTCGCCGGGGTGGCGCTGCTGCTGGCCGCCTGCGCCTGCGCCGCCTGCACCGGGGAGCGTTTCCCGGTGAGCGTGCCCGTGCGCATCCTCTTCCTTTTGTTGGCAGGCGCCGCGCTGTTGCTGGAAGGGTATTCGCTGCTGGGCGCGCTGCCGCTTGGCCCGGCCTACCTGGCGCAGGGGGATGTCCCCCTAATGGACCGCGGTATGTATGCGCTGTGCCGGCATCCCGGGGCGCTGTGGCTGCCGTTGCTGCTGGGTTCCCTGGCGGTGGTGCTGGGCAGCCGCTCACTGCTGGAGGTGGCGGGGACTGCTTCCCTGCTGAACCTGCTGTACGTGTGGCTGCAGGACCGCCTCATCTTCCCCCGCACCATCCCGGGTTACGACAGCTACCGGCAGGGCGGGACGCCCTTCGTCTTTCCCACACGGGCCAGCGTGCAGAGAGCCTTGGCAACGAGGCATCAAAATAAGGGAACGAACAATGAAGTTTGAAGAGAAGCTGCGCAAACAGACCCCGGAACAGCTGTGGCAGGAATACTGCGGCTTCCTGGATCTGTCGATGGATGCGTACATGCGCATCCAGCAGCACCTGCTGATGGAACAGGTGCAGCTTCTGTCCGCCAGCCGCCTGGGCCGCGGGCTGCTGGGCAATAACATACCGGGGTCTATTGAGGAGTTCCGCGCCACGGTGCCGCTGACCACCTACGAGGATTACGCGGACACCCTGCTGATGCGCCGCGAGGAAGACCTGCCCGCCAAGCCGCTGGTATGGCTTGAAACCACCTGGGAGGGGGGCGACTATCCCCGCAAGACGGCGCCTTATTCCCTGAGCATGCTCAACACCTATCGCCACAACCTGCTGGGGGCGCTGCTGCTGGCCAACTCCCGGGAGAAGGGCCGGTTTTTTGTGCGGCCGCACGCCAAGGCGCTCTACGCGCTGGCGCCTCTGCCCTACGCGACCGGCCTGTTTCCGGAACTGATGAAGAGCGAGCTGGACATGCAGTTCATCCCGCCGCTGAAGGAGGCCGTGGCCCTGCCCTTCAGCCAGCAGATGTCACGCGGCTTTGAGCTTGCGCTCAAGGGCGGCATGCACCAGTTCTTTGGCATGAGCAGCATCCTGTTCCATATCAGCCGCAACCTGCTGGACAGCGGGGGGACACGCAGGCTGAGCCTCAAGGGCTTTTCGCCCGGGATGCTCTTCCGCCTGCTGCGCGCGCGCGGCAAGGCGCGGGACCGCGGTACCCCCATGCTGCCCAAGGACTTGTTCGACCTGGACGCCTTTGTGTGCGTGGGCAACGATTCGGCGCTGTACAAACCGGAGCTGGAGCGCTGCTGGGGCATCCGGCCGATGGAGATTGTGGGCGGGACCGAGCCCTCGCTCATCGGCACGGAGACCTGGAGCCGCGACGGCCTGGTGCTTTATCCGGACGCCTGCTTCTATGAGTTCATCCCGGAGCGCGAGATGAACCGGAGCCTGGAAGATCCGGCCTATGTCCCCCGCACCTTCCTGATGAATGAACTGAGCCCTCACCAGCTATATGAGATGGTGATTACGGTGCTCAAGGGCGGCAGTTTTGTGCGCTACAGGGTGGGTGATGTCTATCGCTGCCTGCGGCTGCGCAACGCGAAGGACGGGCTGGAACTCCCGCAGTTTGAGTTTGTGGACCGCGTGCCCACGGTGATTGACATCGGCGGGTTCACGCGCATCACGCAGCGGGAGGTTCTCAAGGTGCTGGAGCTGTCCCGCCTGCAGGTGGCGGGGTGGACCGCGCTGAAGGAATATGATGATGAGAAGCACGCCTATCTGCAGATGTTTATTGAGCTGGAGGAGGGTGAGGCGGGCCTCCCGAGCAGCGCGGAGATTATCAAGGACCACCTGAGCGTGTACTTCCGCTACTACGACCAGGACTATGGCAGCCTGAAAAAACTTATCAAGGTCGACCCGCTGCGCGTGAACATCGTGCCGGCCGGGTCCTTCCGGCGCTTCCGGGAGCGCAACGGGTACCCGCTGCGCAGCATAAACCCTCCCTCCGCCGATGTGGTGGATTTCCGCGGCATCAGCGGGCTGGACCGCAAGGGAGGGGTGAACGCATGGCAGTAAACCAGGCCTTGTTCGTCGCCATCCCCGCGGCCGCGCTGCTGATCAACCTGTACCTGCTGCTCATCTGCATCAGCGCCAGGAAGACCAAGGTGGTCCGCGCCTTCATGCTGCTGATTCTGGCCTTCTCCGCCTGGACGGGCGGCTCGGCCGCCATGCGCGCGCTGCTCTACCCGGGGTACCGGTTCTGGTACGATGTATCCATGGCAGGCATCTTCGCGGCCCCGTTCATGATGTACTACTTCACGTACCACTTCACCGGCCAGCGCGCCCGGCTGCCGCTGCTGCTGCTTGGAGGCCTCTGGCTGGTGCTGACGATTCTGGCGCTGAACGACGTGTTCATCCTGTCCCCCGCCGTGACGGCGGGCGGCGAGACCAGCGAATTCCGCTTTGGCGTGAGCTACTGGGTGGCGATGCCGCTGGCGGCGGGCTTGTATACGCTGTTCCTGTGCTGGCGCCTCATCCGGCGGGCCGTGAAGGAAAAGGGCATGCCCGTCAGCAGCGTGCGGCCGCTCTACTACGGTTCCATCCTGATGTTTCTGGGGCTTGCCTCCTCAGCGGTCCCGGGGCTGGGCTCCTTCCCGGTGGATCCGCTGGCATGCGGCATCAACGCGCTGTTCGTTTTCTATGCGCTGCACCGCAAGCATCTGATTACGTTCCGCATGGTGCTGGGCCGCGGGCCGCTGTATCTGGCCGCCGCGCTGTTCACAACCATCACCCTGGCGGTGGTCTATCCTGCAATTGACCGGCTGTACCGGCTGTACTTCCCCGAGTACCTGGCGCAGCAGACCATTGTGATTGCGGTGCTGGTATCGCTGCTGACCGTGCTGGTCTACAACATCATCCGCAAACTGCTCAACAGCCTTTTTGCGCGCGGGATGAACGCCAGGGACGAGGAACTGCGCCGCTTCAGCCGGGAAATCAATGAATCGCTGGACAGCCAGCAGATTCTTCAGACCTTCGGCCATTTCATTGAGCGCAACATTGACTGCGACGCGGCGTACATCTGCGTGCGTGATGAAAACAACACCTTTGTCACGCGGGCCAGCACCAAGCCCACGGTGGTGGAAACGCTCTCCCTGCCGGGGAACAGCCCGCTGATTGAGTGGCTGCAGGAGCACAACCTGGCCATCAGCATGCCCGACTTCGTCCGCACGCAGCACTACCGCTCCATGTGGGAATCAGAAAAGGAGCTGCTGGACAGCCGGAACATCCGCCTGGCCTTGCCGGTCATGGAGGGCGGACGGCTGATGGCGGTCACCCTGTTCGCGGACGAAGACAGCCGCAAGGCCTACAGCTCCGCGGATATCGTGTTCCTGGAGGCCGCCTCCGCCGTCATGTCCATCGCGACCAGGAACGCCATGCTCTACTCCGCCATGCAGAATGAGGCGCAGCATGACGGGCTCACAGGGCTGTACAACCGGCGTCACTTCCTGCAGCGTATCCGGCAGGACTTTGTCAAGGCGGCGAAGAGCAGCTTCACGGTGGCGGTGTTCAGCCTGGACGACTTCCGGCTGTACAATGAACTCTACGGCTCCCATGAGGGAGACCGCCTGCTGCAGGATTTTTCCAAGATGCTGCTGCTGGCAGCGGGAAACCAGGGTGTGGTGAGCCGCTACAGCGGCAAGGAATTCGTCATGGCGGTGCCCTTCCAGGATGCCGCCGCGGTGCAGGGCATGGTGGACGTGGTCCGCGACCTGCTGAAGGACTATCTGCGCAGGCGCCGGGAAGAGGGGCACCGCTTCTTAACCTTCTCCGCCGGCATCTGCTCCTATCCGGCGGCGGCAGGCAACATGGATGAAGCCATCCAGTTCGCCAGCATCGCCACCTACGCCGCCAAGAAAAACGGGAAGAACCGCACGCAGCTCTACCGGGACGGCCAGCAGTTCATCCAGGCGACGCCGGAGGCGCTGCGCTTCGGGGAGCAGTGCGCCCAAACCATCTACGCGCTGACCGCGGCTGTTGACGCCAAGGACCACTACACCTTCAACCACTCCGAAAACGTATCCCTCTACGCCTCCAAACTGGCGGAGGAAATCGGCCTGGACCGGGAGCATGTGGAGATTGTCCGTCAGGCCGGCCTGCTGCACGACATCGGCAAAATCGGCGTCCCTGAGCACATCCTCAGCAAAAAGGGCCCGCTGACCAGGGAAGAGATGCAGATAATGCAGGGGCACGTGGAAGGCTCCATCGCCATGATTAAGTACCTGCCCAGCCTGGATTACGTAATCCCCGCGGCCATCGGACACCATGAGCGGTGGGACGGCAACGGCTATCCGCGCGGCCTGGCGGGCGAGGAGATCCCGGTGGGCGCCCGGTGCCTGTGCGTCGCGGACGCCTTTGACGCCATGACCACCAAGCGCAGCTACAAGCAGGCACTGTCGGTGGAGGCGGCGCTGGACGAGCTGCGCAGAAACCTGGGGGTGCAGTTTGACCCGCGCATCGGGCTCGCCTTCATCAAAATGGTGGAGGAGGGAAAAATCTCCCTGCCCCGGCGGGACACCGCCTCGGCCCCCGATGCCTGAACCGGTACCAAGGGTACCAAGGGTACCAAGGGTACCAAGGGCCCCGCAAGTCTGAAGTGCGCCCCGGGAAGTTGGACGGCAAAATCAGGCAGGGAAATCGGGTAGGACCCCGGCCTGTTGGCCGGGGGACCTCCCACACCACCGTGCGTACCGTTCGGTACACGGCGGTTCAACCGTTTGAGTGCACTGACTCGTACCGGGCAAGGAGACTATAGAATCCTG
>JAAYLK010000072.1 GCA_012521895.1 Clostridiales bacterium | reverse complement strand
GGTTCGGGACCAAAAGGCCCAGGGTTCAAATCCCTGCACCTCGACCAGGAAAGCTCTTTGTTTTTCAAGGAGCTTTTTGATTATTCACAGAATGGCCACGAAACAGGAGTACCCTGTAGGTGTGCATGATTATCAATCGGCTGAACGTTGAATGTATAACCCCAGTGAGAGGAGAACACCAACTGATGAGAAAATCCCTTGCCCTGATGATGCTGCTTGCTTTGATGCTGACAACCGGTGCCGGCGCGCAGAGCATTGAAAGCGGCCCTGCCCCCTCCCCTGCCCTGACCGCCGCGCCGGAGGGCGCTTTCGCAGCCTTGCCTGCTGTGGTCAGCAACCCGTATGGCCCCTCGCTCAACCTGTGCAATTTCGCTGATGACTACGATGTGCCCATGGCCACCTACTTCAACGGGGTGCCGCTGACCATTCTCGCGGTGGAACCCACCTATGGCGACTACCCGGTTCAGTTTGGTGACGAGGGCAAGCTGTGGGCGAAGGTGCAAATCGGAAAAACGGACAGTTTTCCAGGTATTGAGGGCATGATGCCCCTGGCCGGCCTCCTCATTGGCAAGGCCGGGGACGCAAGCGCCCTGCCCGCAGGCAGCCTGCAGGACAAGGCGGCCTTGTTTGAAAACAATGGCTTGGATGAAAAAAGCCATGGCGAATTTCCGGCAGGCACAAGGTTTGAAACCCTGGGCATCCTGGATGGCTGGGCGCAGGTGCGCATCGGGGAACAAACCGGGTTTATCAGCCTGGAGATAGCCCAATTTGATGAAGCCTCCCTGGGCAAGGTGACCGCCGCCCTGCCGCTAGATTTTGACCAGATTCAGCCGGGCTACCAGGAGCGCTATGACGCGTATATGGACAAGCTGATGAAGCTGTATGCGGAGCATGGCGACAGCAACCATTGGCCGCTTGAGGTGTCCGCGCAGGCCAGCGAACTGGCCCAATCCTATGGCTATGTGTTTGGTGAGGTAGTCAACGTCCTGCCGGGCGACAAAGACCTCAAGCCCGATCGCGTGATTGAGCTGGCCAAGCAGCACGCATTTGACCAGTATGCCTACGACCCGTCCGGATGGGCCAGCGTCTCCCTGGCTTTTTATCACCTGCCCGGCCTTGACCAGGAGAAAACCTGGAAGGCCAGCCTCTGGAGCGGGGACGGAACGCAGGACGTTAAAATCTGGATGGACACGCAGGGCAAACTGGTCCACTCCCTCAGCCACGAGAACATGTTTGCCGCGGAGGATGAAACAAGCGGCGTCAGCCCCGCGATGGAAGAAACCCTGGAATACTACCTCTGGGGCAGAATCGCGCAGCCTGAAAGTACTGAGATGAATCAGGAAACGGCCCGGCAAAAGGCCTGGGAAGTGTTTGTTGGGCAAACCGGGGACAAGGATGAGGCGGAATATCAGGTTGAATCCACCTTCCACAGCAATGACGCGGGCGACAGGCGGTGGTGGCTGGTCACCTTTTTGGAGGATTACGGCCAGGAAGTTGTCACCGCTTACCATGTGGCCCTGGTGATGCCAGAAGGGGTGCCAGCCTACCACAGCGATTTGAAGGTATATCAGGAAGACCTGGCGTGGGCCCAGCGGATGCAGGAGTTCAACCGCCTCGAGGAGAACAAGGGACCCTTTTATACCTGGACGCTTGAGGACAAAGCAACTTGGGAGAGCGAGTACTTTGGCCTGCCGACAAAAGATGAAATCGCAATGGACAAGGCGATCAGCATCGCCGATCAGGAGCTGAAAACAGCCTTTCAATTGACAGACGCAGACCTTGAGCGCTTTGTCAAAGGCCTCTACTTTGTCATCTCGCCCATCCGCCAATGGCAGATTGTCTACCTGTGGGATGGCCCGCCGTCTGACCTGGGCGATCCCGGCTACACGGTGATCATCAACGCGGATGACGGCGCGGTCACGGACCTTTTTGGCAACGACTACGGCGAATAAAGCGCAAAACGCCCAAAACCATCCTGAGGGGTGGTTTTGCTTTGCTTTACATTTCATGCTTTTAGCGGTATTCTGATTGGGTTTAGGAAGCATGAGGAGGACGCATGACACAGGGGCCCTGGCAAGCAGAAAACAATCAACTTCCCGGGCGCGGCACGCCCCCCCAGGCGCCCTGGAACCCGGAAGGGATCCAGCAGGGCATGCCTGAGGGCGATGACGCCGTCTTTACCCCTGCCCATCCCCACAGGGCACCGCAGCAATCTCAGCTGCCCCAGTTCAACGCGCCTCCCCCCTACGCGAACCCCGTCAACACATTTAAGGCCGAGCCCGAAGCGCCGCCTGTTCATGACGCGCCGCCGGATGACAGGATGGTCTACAGGGCACCGCCCAGGCAGCGCAACATCATCACCTGGCTCTACCTGGGCCTGGGATTGTTGATTGTGGTGCTGGCCGCCATCGCGCTAAGCCAGATGATTGGCGGCCAGGAACAGAAAACCGCAATTGTTACTATTTCGGAGCAGGGCACCACCTTCTCCGGGCGCACCCTGATCGTGCGCAATGAATCGGTGTTCCAGCAGGAGAACGTCTCCGATGTGCGCTATACCGCGGAGGAAGGCTCCGCCGTCAACCGCGGCGACCCAATCTGCACCGTCTACTCCACCGGATTCTCCGCAAGGGAGCTGGAGCGCCTGTCCTCCTACCGCACACAGATCAAGGACTACCACAAAGTGCTGCTGAGCGCCTCCACCACGCCGGACGCGCAGCTGGCGCGCCTGGAGACCATGGTGATGCAGCGCGCCCAGGAAACCCAGGCTTTGGTGCGCGGCGCGGAGGGCAACCTGCTCAACCAGGAGCAATTGCTCAAGGACGCCATCACTGCCCGGCACGCGTATTTAAAGCAGAAGTACATTGAAGACACCAAGCTGACCCGCTTGTACGACAACGAAAATAGCCAGCTGCAGCGCATTGAGACCTGGACCAAGCAGTTCGCCGCGACAGACAACGGCATCGTCAGCTTCTATACAGATGGCTATGAAGGCGCTTTGAACGCGTCCAATTACGAGCAATACAGCCCCCAGACCGTCAAGGACATGCTGGCCGGGCAGATTCCACAAAACCTGGCCCGCGGCAAGAACGCCATCGACATCTTCCGCCTGGTGCGCCAGTTTGACTGGGGCGCCCTGATGCTGGCGGATGACTTGAGCTGGAACCCGGTGGTGGGCGATGAATACCGGATGACCATTGAAAGCTTTGACAGCACCACGGTGCCGGTGACGGTTGAGTCCGTCACACGCTCCGGCGGTGAGATGCTGGTGCGCCTCAAGGCGGACTCCGCGATAGAGCCCATCCTGTACACTCGGTCCGCCAGGGTGCAGCTGTCAAAATCGGTCATTACCTTTGCTGTCCCTTCCTCCGCCATCATCAACCAGGATGGGGTGATCGGCGTGGTGGTGCAATACCGCGAAGGCCCCTACCTTGTGCCGGTGGATATCGTCAGCCGGGACGCCACCCAGGCCCATGTGACGCCCGTGAACCCCGGGCATCTGTATGAAGGGCTGACGGTGCAACTGTTTTAAGTCATAAACTTGCGCTAACAAGGCATTTTGGCTATACTCTTGACAATAAAGTTCAAGCCATCCCGGTTGGACTGAGGAGGAAATGAATGGATTTTAGAGGACTGACAGGGAAGGCAGCCAGCCGCATCAAAGAAGTGTTCAGCAAGGACAACCGCTTCTTTTACGGCAACAAGGCCCCCCATCAGGATGAATATCAGCAGGACCTGCAGCAGGCCCCCGCGCAAGGCGTCTATCAGAACATGTACGCCCAGCCCCAGTACACCCAGCAGGCGGCCCAACAGCAGGCGCAGAACCCCTATGCCGCCCCCTATCAAAACGCGCCCCAGCAGCCCGCGCAATACCAGCAACCTTACCAGCAAGTGCAATACCAGCAGCCGCGCCAGCAAGCCGCACAGGAATACCAGCAGCCCTGGCAGCAGCCGCAGGCACCTTATCAGGCGCCGCAGATGCAGCAGTATGCCCAGCACATAGCGCCGCAACAGGCACAGTTTCAATCCCAGCAACAGGTTGAGCAGCAGGGCCGCAACCGCCGCGCCGCCCAGCACCTGCAGGAGCAGCAAAGCGAAAACAATATCGTGCAGTTCCCCGGCGCCGTGAGCGAGCCTGAAGGCAAGGCCATGGACGCCTATGTGGTCAACATCACCAACATCGCCGGCTGCCGTCAGGCTATGACCTGCCTACGCAAGGGCCAGTGTACCCTGGTGGTGATGGACCAGCTGATTGACAAGGCCGAAGTGCGCCGCTATGTGGACATGCTCAACGGCGCCTGCTTTGCGCTGGGCGGGACGATGACCCGGCTATCCCTCAAGATCGGTTTTTACCTGCTGGCGCCCAGCGGGATGATGGTCTACACCGACCCGCTCACCGCCAGCGCCAACAACCCGCGCCCGCAGCAGCCGCAGCAGCAACCGCAGCCCTATCATAGCCAGCCGGGCTTCCAACAGCCTGTTTATCAGCAGCAACAGCCTGCCCCGCAGCAGCAAGCCTATTATGCCCAGCCCCAGCAGGCTGCCGGCAATCCCTATGCCCCGCCGGGCTCCCCCGCCCAGGAATACGCGATGGATCCTTATGACGCGCAGCGTTACGCCCAATAAAACCTCAATTTGAAGGGAGAACCGCCATGGCCATCACCGTTACCATGATCGAAGAAAAAGAATTCAAGACCAAGGTCAGAGGATACGACCCCCTGGAGGTTGATGAATTTCTGGACGCCATCTGCGATGAGATGGAGAGCATGAACCAGACCATCGCCCAGCTGCGCGAGCAACTCAAACAGCAGCAGCAATCTCCCGCGCCCTATATGCCCGCCGTCGCTGCCCCCGCTCCCCTGGCGCCAGTGTCAGCCCCTGTCAGCAGCGAGCCCAGCGACTTGAAATCCGCCAAGCTGCTGCTTGAAAAAACGCAGCAGGCTTGTGATGAAGTCTTAAGCCGCGCCAAGGAACGCGCGGAGGAGATCATTTCCTCCGCCGAAGAAAGCCTGCCCGATCCGGAGCTGGACAACCTGGAAGAGCGCAAGGAAGCCCTGCGAAAAGAGATCGCGGAGCTGGAAACGGACGCGCAGAAATTCAAGCAGCGCTTCCAGACCATGCTCAAGGATCAGATTGACATTCTGGATTCGGAGTTGAACTAATGCGTCTTGGCGCGATTGAAGCAGGCGGCACCAAAATGGTGCTGGGTGTGTTTGACAAAGCGCTGAATTCGCTCGCCCAGACCAGCCTGCCCACCACCGTGCCGGAGGAAACCATCCCCCAAATGGTTTCCTTTTTTAAGGAGCACAAGGTGGACGCCCTGGGCATTGCCACCTTTGGCCCCATCAACCTGCGCGCCTCCTCCAAGGGCTTTGGCACCATCCTCAACACGCCCAAGCTGGCCTGGCAGCGTTATCCGCTGCTGAACGCCTTTGAAGAAGCGCTGCAGGTGCCCTGTGAGGTGGATACCGATGTCAATGCCGCGGCGCTTGCGGAAAGCGCGTTGGGGGCGGCCAAAGGCCTGCAAAACTGCCTGTATTTCACCGTTGGCACCGGCATCGGCGGCGGCTTGTACTGTGAAGGGCAATTGGTGCATGGCCTGATGCACCCGGAGTGGGGCCATGTGCTGCTCTCCCGGCATGAGGAGGACCCCATGCTGCACGGCGTCTGCCCCTACCACCCCAACTGCGCCGAAGGCTTTGCCTCCGGGCCCTCCATGCAAACCCGCTGGGGGCTGCCCGCCAAGGACCTGAGCGAGGACCACCGCGGCTGGGACTTGGAGGCCTTCTACCTGGGCCAGCTGTGCGCCAACGCGTTGATGACCGTCTCGCCGGAAGTCATCCTGCTGGGCGGCGGCGTGATGCATCAAAGCGCGCTGCTGCCGCTGGTACGCCAGTACATGCTGAAGTTCGTCAACGGCTATATCGACAGCGAACAGCTGCCGCCCATGGAGGACTACATCAAAGCCCCCGCCTTGTGGCCCGACAGCGGGCTGATCGGCGCGGCGCTGCTGGCCAAGAAGGCGTACAACAAGAGCATTCAGTAACCTTAGCCAGAACAGAATAAGTCTTATGAAAAATGCCGGGCACCGCGAAGGATGCCCGGCAACTTTTCTTTATGTGATTTTGACTTACACTTTGGAAACGCTCAGCGTGGCCTTGAGGCCGTTGATGTCCCATTCCTGGGTGTAGGCGCCGTCCAGGGCCTTGCCTTCTTCCAGGGCATTGGCCAGCACCACCGACTGGATGAGTTCATTGTGCTGCCTGATGGCAGAGGCCAGTTTCTCCGGCACCAGGTAGCGCACCAAAATTCTGTCGGTCACCTCAAAGCCGGCGTCCTTGCGCATGGTCTGCAGCTTGCTGATTAGCTCCCTGGCATAGCCTTCATCCACCAGTTCGGGGCTTAAGTCAGTGACCAGGCCTACGGTGATGCCACGGTTCTCCTGGGCGACCAGGCCTTCTTTTTCAGTGGTCTCCACCAGCACATCCTGCTCGCTCAATTCCACCTGTTCGCCATCCAGCGTCAGCACCAGGTTTTCTCCCCTGCGGAAGCCCGCCACGGCGGCGGCGCCATCGGTCTGCGCCAGCAGCTGGCTGATCTTGCCCAGGTTCTTGCCAAAGCGCGGCCCCAGGGTGCGCAGCTGCGGCTTCAAACGGTAGCCGGTGAAGGCGTCAGCGTCCTGGGTGAAGATGATTTCCTTGACATTCAGCTCATCCCGGGCCAGTTCCTGGAACTCTCGGTCCAGCTCCGCCCCCTTGACCAACTGGCAGCTCAGCGGCTGGCGCACCTTCAAATTGGCCAGGTTGCGGCAGGCGCGGCCCAGCTGGATGACCTGCAGCAATTGCTCCATCTGCTCTTCCATGTTCGGGTCAATGAAGGATTCATCCGCTTCAGGGAAGGAACACAGGTGGACGGATTCCGGGGCGTCAAAATCCGCGGAGCGCACCAGGTTTTGGTAGATGGATTCCGATAGGAAGGGCGTGAACGGCGCGCTCATGCGGGTGATGGCTTCCAGCACCGTATACAGGGTGATGAAGGCCACTTCCTTGTCCCCCGCCATGCCCTTGCCCCAGTAGCGGGCACGCCCGCGGCGCACATACCAGTTGGACAGTTCGTCCACCAGCTGGCTGATGGCATTGGCACTCTCCGGCACGCGGTAGTGCTGCAGGTTGCCATCCACGGTTTTGATGGTGGAGTGCAATCGGCTTAGGATCCAGCGGTCCATCAGCGTCAGGCGGCTCCTGTCCAGGGGATGGTCCTTGGGCACAAAACCGTCAATTTGGGCGTAGAGGATGTAGAAGGCGTAGGTGTTCCACAGCGTGCTCATGTACTTGCGCTGGGCTTCGCTGACAGCCTCGTCATAGAAGCGGCTGGGCAGCCAGGGCGCGCCGGCGGTGTAGAAGTACCAGCGCACGGCATCCGCGCCAAACTTGTCAATCACATCAAAGGGGTTGACCACGTTGCCCAGGTGCTTGGACATCTTGCGGCCATCGGAATCCTGGACGTGGCCCAGCACCAGGCAGTTTTTATAAGAGGGCTGCTCAAACACCAGGGTGCTGATGGCCAACAGGGAGTAGAACCACCCGCGCGTCTGGTCCACGGCTTCGGAAATGAAGTCCGCCGGGAAGTGGTTTTCAAACTCCTCCTTGTTTTCAAAGGGGTAGTGCCACTGGGCGAAGGGCATGGAGCCGGAGTCATACCAGCAGTCAATCACCTCATGGGTGCGGTGCATGTCCTTGCCGCAGTGCGGGCAGCGCAGCACCACACGGTCAATATAGGGGCGGTGCAATTCCTTGAGGTCATCAAGCGGCCTGGTGCTCATCGCGGCCAGTTCTTCCTTGCTGCCGACCACGTGCTGGTGGCCGTCCTCGCAAATCCACACCGGCAGCGGCGTGCCCCAGTAGCGCTCTCGGGAAAGCGCCCAGTCAAGCACGTTTTCCACGAAGTTGCCCATGCGGCCTTCCTTGATGTTCTCCGGGTACCAATTGATGGCGCGGTTGTTCTTCACCAGCTCATCCCGCACCTGGGTCATGCGGATGAACCAGGTGGAGCGGGCGTAGTACATCAGCGGCGTGTCACAGCGCCAGCAGTGAGGGTAGTTATGGGTGTACAGCGCTTTCTTTTGCAGGCGGCCGCTCTGCTTCAGGTCCTCCAGGATGAGCGGGTCCGCATCCTTGATGAAGGTGTCCGCCCAGGGGGTGCCGTCCACAAACTTGCCCTGGGTGTTCACCAGCTGCACAAAGGGCAGGCCGTTTTCCCGGCCGATGCGGGCGTCGTCCTCACCAAAAGCGGGCGCGATGTGCACGATGCCGGTGCCATCTGTCAGGGTGACATAGCTGTCCCCCACCATATAGAAGGCCTTTTCTTTGGGGTTGATCAGCGGCCACAAGGGCAGGTATTCCATCCCCAGCAGCTTGCTACCGGGCATGGTTTCCAGCACCTTCATTTCTTTTTGGTCATCATCTGAGAACAAGGTAGGGATCAGGGCCTTGGCCATGATGAAGGTTTCCCCGTTAAGGGTAAAGCGGCTGTACTCCTCCTTCTCATTGACGCACAGGGCGACGTTGGAAGGCAGGGTCCAGGGCGTGGTGGTCCAGGCCAGCAGGTAGGTGTTTTCCTCGCCCTTCACCGGGAAGCGAACGTAGGCGGAAAACTCCGATACTTCCTCATAGCCCTGCGCCACTTCGTGGCTGGACAGCGCCGTGCCGCAGCGCGGGCAGTAGGGCACCACCTTGTGGCCCTTGTACAGAAGCCCCTTGTCCGCGATCTGCTTTAAGCTCCACCAGATGGACTCAATGTAGGAGTCATAGTAAGTAACATAGGCCTTTTCCATGTCCACCCAATAGGCCACGCGGTCGGACATGTCCTCCCATTCCTTCAGATACTTCCAGACCGACTTCTTGCACTCCTGGATGAAGGGCTCGATGCCGTAGGCCTCAATCTGGTCCTTGCCGTCGATGCCCAGCTTCTTCTCCACTTCCAACTCCACCGGCAAGCCGTGGGTGTCCCAGCCGCCGATGCGGAAGACATCCTTGCCCTTCATGGAATGATAGCGCGGGAAGAGGTCCTTCATGGCACGGGTGATGATGTGGCCGACGTGCGGCTTGCCGTTGGCCGTGGGCGGCCCCTCGTAAAACACAAAGCGATCCTTGCCCTTGTTTTGGGCAAAGGACTTTTTCATGATGTCGTTCTCCGCCCAAAAGCGGGAGACTTCACGTTCCCTGGTGACAAAATCCATGTCGCTGACTACTTTTTTGTACATGCTTCCCTCCAAATAAAAAACCGCCCCTCTTGGGACGGACAAACCGCGGTACCACCCAGATTGGCGCAAAGCGCCCTCTTGATGCCTGGTAACGGCAGGCTGCCGTGGGGATTAAACCAAGCTCCGGGGTGATCTGGCGCTGCGCTTCCGTCCGGGCTTTCACCGTCCCCGGCTCGCTTTGCGGAAAGGCTGGCTGCGCCCGTCCCCTTCATTGCCCCTTTATTATACCAATTAATGCGCCCTTGTAAAGCCCAATCAGGACTGCATGAAGCGCGCCTGGGCCTCCACCAGGGCCCGGTAGTGCCCGCCGGGCAAGCGCACCAGTTCCTGATGGGTGCCTTGTTCAGCGATGCGGCCATCCTCAATCACCATGATGACATCGGCGTTGCGAATGGTGGACAGGCGGTGGGCGATGACAAAGCTGGTCCGTCCGCGCAGCAGCACCTGCAGCGCCTTTTGAATCTGCATCTCGGTCTTGGTGTCGATGGAGGAGGTGGCTTCGTCCAAAATTAGAATTTTGGGGTCATTGAGCATGGCGCGGGCGAAGGAAACCAGCTGTTTTTGGCCGGTGGACAGGGAGCTGCCCCGCTCGCTGACCTCGGTTTGGTAGCCCTTGGGCATCTGTGAGATGAAGTCATCAGCGCCCACCGCTTTGGCGGCCTCCATTACCTGGTCGTCGCTGGCGTCCAGCTTGCCATAGCGGATGTTTTCCATGATGGTGCCGGAGAAGGTGAAGCTGTCCTGCTGCATCACGCTCATCTGGCCGCGCAGGGAATTGAGGGTGACCGAACGGATGTCATGCCCGTCAATGAGCACCGCGCCTTCCGTCACATCATAAAATCGGCTGATGAGGTTGACGATGGTGGTCTTTCCGGCGCCGGTCTCCCCTACCAGGGCGACGGTCTGCCCGGGCTTGATGTCCATGCTGACGTGGTTTAACACCACCTTGTCGCGGTTGTATGCGAAGGTGACATCATCAAAGGTGACCCGGCCCGAAATGGCGGGCAGGGTGCCAGCGCCTTCCGTGTCCTTGATTTTAGGCACCTCGTCCATGATTTCAAAGATGCGTTCCATGGACGCGGAAGCCGTCAGCAGGCTGTTGTAGAAATTGCTCAGCGTGTTCAAAGGCATCCACAAACGGTTCAAGTACCAGATGACCAGCAGCAAGTCCCCCAGCTGCAGGCCCTGGCTCATGGAACGCACGCCAAAGTAGTACACCAGCACCGTACCGATGGTGCCGGTAACGTCCAGCAAGGACCAGAAGGCGGCGTTGTAGCGGATGGCCCGCATCCAGCCCCAGCGGATGTCGTTGTTGGCGCCTTCAAAGATTTGCGCGTTCACGTCCTCACGCACAAAGGCCTGGGTGACCCGCATGCCCGACAAGGCCTCATGCAGGTAGCCGTTCATGTTGCTACGCTTGCTGCGCACATACTGCCAGTTCTTGCTCATCCGGCGCTTGAAGCCAAACATCAGCAGCAGCAAAATGGGCAGGATGCACAAGCCGATCAGGGTCAGTTTCCAGTTGACCACCAGCATGATGACCAACAGCACTATCACCGTGAAGGCATTGATCAAGACGTCGATGATGCCGTTGGTGAACAGGTCATTGAGGGCGTCCACGTCGTTCATGACACGTACCAGGATCTTGCCGGCGGAGTGGGTGTCAAAAAAGCTGAAAGAGAGGGACTGGACGTGCTTGAACAAGTCCTCCCGCAGCTGCGCCAGCGCCTTGCGCCCGGCATAATCCATCAATTTGACCCGTGCGCGGGTGAGCAAGGCGCCGACCGCCGCCAGCACCGCCATGCCCAGGAAGATCAGCCAGATGCCATCAAACTGCCCCTCTGTAATCAGGGTGACTGCCCGGCTCATCAAATAGGGAGCCCCCAAGCCGGCGAAGGTGACCGCGACCATCACAACAAGGGCCAGCAGCACCGAGTTTTTGTAGGGCTTCAGGTAGCCCAGCAGGCGGATAAACTGGTTCTTGTTAAAGGGGCGCTCGATGACTTCGTCATCCAACTGCCGCAAAACGCGTGCCATCAGCCTTCCCCCCCTTCCCCGGCGATGGAGGCAAGCTGGTCCTGCCACATCTGCCAATAGCTGCCCTTCTTCGCCATCAATTCCTGGTGGGTACCGCGTTCAATGATGCTGCCCTTGTCTAGAATCAGGATGAGGTCCGCGTTTTTGACGGAGGACATCCGATGCGCGATGACAAAGGTGGTGCGCCCCACCATGGACTGCTCCAGGTGCTGCTGAATCAGATATTCCGTCTGCATGTCCACGGCGCTGGTGGAATCGTCCAGCACCAGGATGGCCGGGTCAATCAGCAAGGCCCTCGCGATGGCGGTGCGCTGCTTCTGCCCGCCGGACAGGCCCACCCCGCGCTCGCCCACGATGGTTTCATACTTGAGGGGCATTTCCTCGATGAAGTTTTCCGCCTGGGCCGCGCGCGCGGCCAGCACCGCCTGGTCCAGCGGGGCGTCCGGGCGGCCAAAGCGAATGTTTTCAAAGACCGATTCGGAAAACAGGAAGGTCTCCTGCGGCACATAGGCGATGCTGGAACGCAAATCGTGCTTGCCTTGCTGGCGAATGTCAATCCCATCCACCAGAATGCGCCCGGAGGTGACGTCGTAGCTGCGTGAGAGCAGCTTGATTAGCGTGGTCTTGCCGGCACCGGTCGCGCCCATGATGCCGATGGTCTGCCCGGGTTCTGCCACAAAGCTGATGTTGCCCAGCACAACCTGGTCGTCATACTGGAAGGAGACATTGTCAAACTCCACCCTGCCATGGCGCTTTGCCGGGTTGTGCGGCTTTTCAACGTCCTTGATTTGCGGGCCCAGGTCCAGGTAGTAGAACACCTTCTCCCCGCTGGTAACCGCGCGGGTGATGCTGTTGATCATCTGCGACAGCATCCGCATAGGCTGGGTCAGCATCCAGATGTAGCCGGTGACGCCCACCAGGGTGCCGATGTCCATGTGCCCTGCCGCGATCAGCGCGGAACCGACCGCCAGCACCAGCGGTGTGCAGATTTCTGACAGAAACTGAATCAACGGCACATAGTCGCGCCAGATGTCCGTCACCTGCAGGTTGAGGTCCAGCAGCTTGCGGTTTTCTGTGGTGAAGCGCTCCAGCTCGTAATCTTCCCGCACAAAGGCTTTGACCACATGGATGCCTGCCAGGTTCTCCTGGACGCGGGTGTTCAGATCCGCGCTTTGCTCGCGCACGCCGCGGAAGACCGGCTGGATGCGCTTGCGGAAACGGAAGGCGATGAAGGCGATCAGGGGCAGGGTTGTAAGAATCGTGAGCGCCACCTGCCAGGACAGGGTGAACATGAAAATCAAGGCGCCAAAGAAGGTGAGGGTCTGTTCGTACAGGGTGGTCACACCTTCTGACAAATAGTTGCGCACGCCCTCCAGGTCACCGGTCATGCGGGACATGATTTCGCCTACGCGGTTGCGGTCATAGAAGGAAAAGGACATCTTTTGCAGGTGCTTGAACAAGCCCGTGCGCAGGTCGTAGGCCACCGACTGGGAGGCCTTCTCCATCATGCTGACACGCAAAAAACCGCTGCTGGCCCGGATGGCGACCAGGCCCAGCAGCGATAAGCATAATTTCAACAGCAGTTCGTGCTGACCGCCCACAATCACATCATTGACCAGCAGCCTTGTGATCAGCGGCTGGATGAGGCGTGTGGTGATCACGATGGTTTGGGTGAGAAAGCCAAAAAACACCAAAGACTTGTATGGCTTGAGCAATCCAAGAATCCGTCGCCAGGAACTCATTGAATCCTCCACTCTTAAGGTACGCTTATCTTAGGTTGAACCACAAGCCCTGTCAAGCCAAGGATGTTTATGCCTGTTTTTACATCGTTTCAGGCAATGAACGGTTTTAATCAGACAAACTTCGCGCGCAGGAAGTCCACCGCGTTGCGGATGTCCTTTTCCGGGTCATCCCCCACTTCACGCTCAATGGTCAGGAAGCCTTTGTAGCCGATGTCAGTCAATGCCTGCAGGTAGCGGTCAAAATCCACCCCGCCCTCGCCCAGGGGCAGCTCCTCAAAGGAGGGGCTTTCCAGGGATTCGGAGAAGACGATGCCATAGACCAGCTCCGGTTCGCGGTAATAGATGCGCTTGCCGTCCTTGGCGTGGGTGTGGACGATGTAGTCCTTGAGGGTGTTCACGGCGGCCACCGGGTCATCGCCTGTCACCATCACCAGGTTGGCGGGGTCCAGGTTGACGGAAACGCCGCGGGAATTAAGGGAATCCAGGAAGCCCTTGAGCACCTTGGCGGTCTCAGGCCCGGTTTCAACGGCAAACTTGGCGTTCACGCTGTCCGCGTACTGGGCCAAAGCGCCGCAGGCGTCCTGCATGATCTTGTAGCGCGGGTGGTCAATCTCTGGCGGCACAACGCCGATGTGGGTGGTGACGATGCTGCTTTCCCAGAGCACGGACAGGTCCAGGATGCGCTTGGAGCGCTCCACCAGGTCCGCGTTCTTGTCCTTGTCGCCAAAGCCATGGCCCAGGTCACCGCAGACAGCAGACACCACCAGGCCCTGGTCCTTGACCTGCTTTAAGAACTCTTTCTTCTCTTGCGCCGTCAGCTTGTCCGGGGACAGTTCGCCCGTGGTGGCATACACCTGAATGCCCTGCACGCCCAGGGACGCCGCCTTTTTCAAAGCCTGCTGCCAGGGCAGGCGAAAGGACTCCAGCATGACGCCGATGGGAAACTTGTTCAATTTGATACCTCCTATAATATGGTGAACAACAGCACAACCGGGATACAGATGAGGGCCAGCAGGCCGCCGTACAGCAGCATGTCCCTGGGGCTGGCCCAGTCAGAGCCCGCGGCCAGGGCGATGTGCGCGATGGCAGGCGGGGTGGCAAAAGCCAGGGAGGCGCACATCCCCACCAGGATGGCGGCGGTCTGCGGCGGCAGGATGACGCCCGAAAGGGCCATCACGGGCAGCACGGCGGCGGACACATTGTACATCACCGTGGTGGTGACGATGTTGGACATGAAGTTGGTCATCAGCACCGTGGCGATGATCAGCACCAGCAAGGCGCCGGTCACGCCAAGCGCGCTCATCATGGGCTGCAACGTCTCCCCAATCAGGGCGGTGATGCCATACTGGGCGTCTGATACATACTTACCCATGGCGAGCGCCGCCGCGCACAGCAGGATGCTGGCCCAGGACACACCGCGCGCGAAACCTGCCTTGATGTCCAAAACCGGCTTACCCTTGATGGGAATGGCCGCCAGCAGCACGACGCCCGCCATGGCGGGCCACACGGTGCCCAGGCCTGCAATGGCCTTCATCTGGTCCGGCAGCAAGCCAGACAACAGCCAAATCAGGATGACCACAAAGAACACCAGGGCGGAGAACACCTCACCCGCCGTAAAACGGCTCGCCGGCGGCAGGCTGATGGTTTTGATGTCCACCTGTTCCCGCGCCATCTTTCGGGAAAAACCCAGGTAGAGGATGCCAAAGCACATTAAGAACAGCAGGATACCGACAGGCAAGCCAATCTTCAAATAGGACAGGTAGTTGATGACTTCGCCCGTCGCCTTCTCATGAAAGCCCAGCGCCATCAAGGGGAAGGTGTGCGCGATGGGCGTCATGGCGCAGGAGATGGAAGTGACACAGGCGGTGCCAATCATCAACACCCTGGCCAAGGTGCTGCCCGGCTTGAGCCCCAGCGCCTGGCCGACTTCCTTGTGCAGCGCAAAGTACAAGAGGAAGGTAACCGTGGGCGCGATGAAGCTGCCCAGCGTCAGCACCGCCAGCAGGAACATGAACGCAAAAGCCCAGGCGCCGCGCCTGGCGAAGCCGCTGTTGATGAACACCAAGGCCAGTCGGCGCAGGAAGCCGGTTTCGCTCAAGGTGAAGGTCATCAGGAAGGAGAAGACCAGAAACCAGATGGTGGCGTTGCCAAAGGAGGCCGCGATCACCGCGTTGGTGCCCACCCCCGGCAGCAGTGACAAGGCCAGCAGGGTCAGGACGCTGGGCCAGGTGATGTCCACAAACAGCCACAGCACCACCGAGCCCAGGAAGATGCCCAGCACCCGCACCGCGTCATTGGACAGGCCAAACAAGCCGGGCGCTACGCGCGGCAGGAAAAACAGGAGGAGGCCCAGAATGAGATAAGGCAGTTTTTTAAGCGTCATATAAGCAAAAATGCATCATGCGCAGTACGTCATGCCAGTCCTCCGCTTCAAAGCGCAAGGTGTGGCTGTCCAGGCGCTGAACGCCCGGGTAGAAGCCCGCGCGGTAGGCGGTGGGGTGATCCTTGTAGCGCACATCCAGGCGGAAGCGCTGGGGCAGCTCCAGGGCGGCCTGGGCAGCGTTTTCCAAACAGGCCTGCTTCACCGTCTCACGGATTTGCTTCTGCGCCGCTTCCGGGTGGATGCTCAGCACCATGTTGCCATTGCCGCGGTTGACCGACACGGTCCTGATGCCGGGGATCAGGGTTTTCATCTTGGTGCAGATGCCCAGGTCCCCGGTGACCGCGATGACCGGCACCTGGAAGCGCGCGGCGGTATAGGCGTTGATCATGCCCTCGCTGAGGGGCTCGCCGTTGAGGGACAGCCAGATCAAGCCTGTGTTCATGGTGTGGGACAGCGGGCTGCCCCCGCTGCCGGCCGCGTCATGGTAGCCGGTGAAGACGGCCGCGGTATAGCTTTCATCCAGGCCCGACATCATGCACAAGGGGTCCTGCCCCCAGCCGCGGATCATCTGCGCCTGTTTGGGCAGCACGGACCAGTCGATGTTGCGGGCGGAATCATGGGCGTCTCGCACCAGGACATAGTCCATCCCACCTTCCAGGGCGCCTTCACAGGCGGCGGCCACTTCCATGCTCATGCGGTTGGCGAACTTGGGGTAATCCGGGTGGTTCTTGAGCGTCTCGTCCCAATGGGCGATGCCGCAGGTTCCTTCAATGTCCGCTGAAATAAACAGCTTTTTCATCCTTCCACCCTCCGCTTGCTCCATTCAGTCTCCAGCACAATGTCCTCATCCCAGACGTTCATTTGAGGGGCGTCGCCCGCTATCAGGCTGAGTTTGACGCCTTCCTCGTTCATTTCAAAGTTGATGATGCTGCCGCGGTAGTCCAGGCGGAAGGAGTAGGAGGTCCATCCCTGGGGCAGGAAGGGCCAGAAGGAAAGGCCCGCCTTGGTGGTCCGCATCCCGGCAAAGCCTTGGGCGATGACCAGCCAGGAACCGGACATGCTGGTGATGTGCAGGCCGTCGTCAGTGTCGTGGTTGATGTTGTCCAGGTCCAGCCGCGCGGTGCGGTGGTAGAGCTCCACCGCCTTTTGCTCATAGCCGATTTCCGCCGCCAGGATGGCGTGCACGCAGGGCGAGAGCGAGGACTCATGCACGGTCATGGGCTCATAGAAGTCAAAGTTGCGCTTCTTCGCGTCCCTGTCATACAGGTGGCCCAGGAAGTACAGGCCCTGCAGCACATCCGCCTGCTTGATGAAGCAGGAGCGCAGAATCCTGTCCCAGCTCCACTTCTGGTTGAGCGGCCTGTCCTCAGGCTTCAAGTCGCTGGCGTTCATCAGGTGCTTGTCCAGGAAGGTGTCGTGCTGGACGAAGATGCCCAGCTCCTCATCCACCGGGTAGTACATGTTGGTGACAATGCTGCGCATTTGCGCCAGCTCTTCTTCTTTTACGCCAAGCTGCTGCTTTTTCGCAGCCGCGGCGCGGTCGAAGCTGTCCATGAAGAAGTCCAGGCACCAGGCAGCGATGCGGTTGGTGTACCAATTGTTGTTGACGTTGTTCTCATACTCATTGGGCCCGGTCACGCCATGCATCATGTACTGTCCGGTGCGCTCATTGCGGTGGACACGGCCAGCCCAGAAGCGCGCGATGCCCAGCAGCACGTCCAGGCCCTCGTTGAGCAGGTAGGTCTCATCCCCTGTGTACACCGTATAATCATAGATGGCGTGTGCGATGGCGCCGTTGCGGTGAATCTCCATGAAGGTGATTTCCCATTCGTTGTGGCACTCAATGCCATTGAAGGTAACCATGGGGTACAGCGCCCCCGGCAGGCCCTGCTGGGCTGCGTTGTGGTAAGCGCCTTTCAGCTGGTTGTGGCGGTAGTGCAGCAGCTGTTTGGCAACCGCCTCCCCGGCGGTGGCCAGGTAGACCGGGAAGCAGTAGGCCTCCGTGTCCCAATAGGTGGCGCCGCCGTACTTCTCCCCCGTAACGCCTTTGGGGCCGATGTTAAGCCGGGCGTCCTCCCCGGTATAGGTGCTAAGCAGGTGGAAGAGGTTGAAGCGGATGCCCTGCTGGGCGGCCTCGTCGCCCTCAATCACCACGTCCGCGCGCTCCCATTTAGAAGCCCAGGCGGCGGTGTGTAGGGTTTTCAAGACTTCATAGCCCAGCTTGGCGTCCGCGCGGACAAAGCGCTTGGCATAGTCGGCCAGGCCCTCCTGGTCGTAATCCCGGTCGGTGGCCACGTTGATGATCTTGTCCAGGCTGGCTTTTTCACCGGCATACAGCTTTGAAGCAAACTCCAGGGTGACAAAGCCGTCTTCCACCGCGTAATCCACAAAGTCCATCGCGGTTTGCACCCGGAAGGCGCCGGCCACCGTGAAGCGCGGAGTGCCAAAGGGATTCTCACGGGTTTGGCTGACCAGGTAAGCGCCGGCGGCGTGCTCAACAACGCCGGCGTCCAGCTGGTCCCAGAACAGCTCATCATAGTTGCTGTCCTCGTTGTGGACGCGGCCGTCCAGATAGGCCTTGATGACGATGTCCGCGTCAAAATCCGGAATGACCTCATAGCGCAGCGCCATCAGGGAGGAATCCGCCATGGACACAAAGCGCTCACTGAACACCTTGATGACCCCAGCCTGCGTCTTGATGGTCATTTCCCTGCGCAAGATGCCGGTGTAAAGGTCCAGCTCCCGGTAGAAATGTATGATTTCCTGCCTGGCGATGTCCAGGCGCTCGCCGTTGACAGACACATCAAGGCCCGTCAGGTTCATAGCGTTGATGACCTTGCCAAAATATTTGGGATAGCCGTTCTTCCACCAGCCCACGCGCGTTTTGTCCGGGAACCAGACCCCGCCGATGTAGGTGCCCTGCAGGCTGTCACCGGAATAGTGCTCCTCAAAGTTGCCGCGCAGCCCCATGGCGCCGTTGCCAAGGGACATCAGGCTCTCCGCGAAGCGCTGGTCCTTGGGGTCAAAAGCGGTCTGGATCACCTTCCAGGGATGAACCACAAAATTGCCGTTCACAGAAAATCTCCTTTACAGTTCCCGTTTTGAGAAAAACACCATGGAAAGCATTACCAGCATAAGTGCAAGGGCCAAAGCCAAGGTGAGCGGCAGCCAGGCGATACTGCCCAGCGCCAGGGCGCTGCCATCAAAGAAGGACCAGAAGGTCAGGTAGCGCAGCTGCCGCGTCCAACCGGGCAATCGCGAAGCCATCAGCAGCACCAGCATCACAATGAACACCAGGCGGGACCTGCGTTTCAAGGCGCGGGCATCCTCCGAAGTGACGGCCAGAAACAAGGCGATGGCGCAGCAGAGCAGGCTGACGGGCAAAAAGCCCAGGTTGAGCGGCAGCAGGCTCACCATGTTAATATTGTCAAACAGGATGAGCGCTGTCACGGCCTGCCCCAAAAAGGAGAACAGCACCAGCAGCACGCTGCCCGCCAGCATCACCAGCCACAGGGTGTGCAGGATGGCCATCTTGCGGTGCGGCGCGCTGAGCAGCATGGCCATGCGGCCATCCTCCAGCGGTTTTGACACCAGGCGGCTTGCCTGGCGGATGGCATACACGCTGTGCGTGAGCGGCAGCAGGAAGCCAAATAGCAGGCTGACCACCAGCATGTTCAGGCTGGAGTCGCCAAAAAAGCCCAGCACGGTGAACAGCTCCGGCATCTCCCCGCGCACATAGCGCTGGGTTTCCAGGGCGGGCGGCAAATAGGCCAGGACCGACAATGCGCCCAGCAGCGTGGCGAAGACCAGCCAGGGCAGCTGGCGTTTGAACTGGAAGCGCGATACAAACAAGGCTGGTATCATACGATGTCATCCCCATAAAAGCGCAGGAAGCCTTCCTCCGCCTCTTCTCTGCCGCCAATCAGGTCCACCACCTCATACCGCGCCAGCGTGCGCAGCAGGGTTTGCGGGCTGGCCGGGATGGCGACCAGGGCCCGGGAGCCAATCAGCTCGGTGGCCGCCTCCCATTCCGCCGCGAAGGCCGCTGCCTCATCCGGCGATTTGAAAGTGATGTGGTAAACCTTTTGCCGGGTCAGGCTCAGCGCCTCCACCGGCTGGGTCACGACCAAGCGTCCTTTTCTGATGATGGCCACATGGCTGCAGGAACGGCGCACTTCCTCCAGCACATGGGAGGTCAGCAGGATGGCGGCCCCCGCCTTGCGCAGTTCCAGCAGGAAGTCCAATACCGCGTTCTTGGCGTTGGCGGACAAGCCGTTGAAGGGCTCATCCAGCAGGTAGACGTTGGCGTCCAGCGAGAGGCCGCACAGCAAGCCCAGCTTCTTGCGCGCTTCTGTGGAGGAGCGTTTGTTGGCGCCGGTCAGCGTGATGTCCAGCTTTTCTGTCAGCCTGCGCGCTTTCTCCGGGTTGAAGCCGCCATGGTAGCTTGCGTAGAAATTCAAGGTCTGTTCCCCCGTCTGGCCGGGTTCCAGCGCCGGCGCCACCGGGATGTACACCATCTTTTTAAAGGTTTCATGGCGCTTGAGCCAGCAGTCCAGCCCAAACACCGTCGCCTCGCCCATGTCCGCGCGCAATTGCCCGGACAGGACGCGCAGCAGCAGGGATTTTCCGGCGCCGGCAGGCCCCAAAAGTCCGAGGGCCTGGCCCTTCTCAACCCGCAGGTCAATATCAAAAACCCCGTCCTCATCAAAGGTGCGGGACAGGTTTTTACACAGAATCAATCGTGTTCTCCTTCAGTTTATCCTTGCTTTCTTTTTGCAGGATGTAGTCAGCCAGCAAGCGGTAGACCACCGCGGTCAGCGGAATGAACAGCAGCATGCCGGGGATGCCCATGATGCCGCCGCCCACGGTGACCGCCACCAGCACCCAGATGGAGGGAATGTGGATGGCGTCGGACATGATGCGCGGGTAGATGACCGAGCCCGCCACCTGCTGGACGATGAAGAAGGCCAGCAGGAACCAGGGCGTCTGCGCCGGGTCCACCGTCAGCACCAGCAGCATGCCCAACAGCCCCGAAATGAAAGGGCCAAACACCGGGATAAAGGCGGCCACAAAGGTGATCAGGCCAATCAGCACCGGGTAGGGAAAGCCGAAAATCAGCAGCACCAGGGCGGTGAGCACGCTGGAAATCAAAGCCTGCAGCAGCTGGCCGGCAATGAAGTTGGTGTAGGACTGGGTGAGCATGCCCAGGATTTTGGTGCTGGTGTGGCCTGCCTTGCCCGGCATCACAGCGTGCAGGAAGCGGGCGGTGTGGTCCTTGATGCGCTCCTTGGAAAACAGCAGGTAGATGGCAAACACCAGGCCTACTATCAGGTTGATCAGGTACTGGGCGGCGGACAGCACCATGCCACTGGAATAGCTCAAGCCGCCGATAAAGAACTGGTAAATCTGCTGGAAGAGGTCGCGCACCTCGCCCTCGTTGGTTTCCACCAGGCCAAAGGCCGCGCGCAGGTTGGTGTTGCGCTCGTTGAGCCAGGCTTCAAAGTCCTTGAGCAGCTGGGGAATGACGGAAATCAGGCGCTCCACCGCGGTGACAATCTCCGGGATGATGACCACCAGCAGCAGGGTGATGACCACCACCACAATTACCAGCGACAGGGTGAGGCTGATGGCGCGGCGTACGGGCTTGAACACCGGTTTGCTGTTGATGAGCAGCAGCAGCCTGTCAATCTGGCGCATGGGCAGGTTGATGAGCAGGGCCAGGAAGGTGCCGATGATGAAGGGCGACACGATGGCCAGGAAGGTGCGCACCAGTGCGATGATGGCGTCAAAACGGTACAGCGCGAAGGCGAACAGCATTAAGCCAATCACAAGGGGAAGCCAGCGCTTCTTCTCCCGCCACATGACGCCACCCCCTTTGCCGTTGAACTATTGGCAGTATACCAACAAGAACCAGCCCTTGACAAGACAAAAGCCGTCCGGGCGGACGGCTGATGCCTGAAGCAATGGCTTTACGCGCCGGCCTTTTTGAACCTGCTGCGCAAGGCGGGAATCAGAATCTGGATGAGCACCGCCAGCAGCAAAATCAAGCCCTTGATGGTGTCGTTGATGAGGGCGTCAAAGCGCATGGCGGCGATGATTTTGTCGATGATGTTGTAGGACATCGCGCCAAAGAGGATGCCCAGCAGCTTGCCCTTGCCGCCGGACATGCTGACCCCGCCGATGACGACCGCGGCGATGGCGTACATCTCGTTGCTGCGCCCCAGGGTGGCCGGGTCCACAGCGCCATTCATAGCCAGCCAGATAAAGGCCGCCAGGCCGCAGAGCACGCCGGTGATGGCATAGACCGACACGCGCACCCAGTCCACCGAAATGCCGGCCAGCAGCGCCGCGCGCTCGTTGCTGCCCACCGCGTAGATGGTGCGTCCGTACTTGGTGGAAGTGGCGATGAACACCATGATGACAGTGACCAGGATGAGGATGATGCCCACCATGGGGATGAGGTCAAACAGCTTGCTTTGGCCAAAATCGTAGAAGCCCTGGTACTGGCTGAGGGTGCCGTCCATGTTGTAGATGGACTTGCGTTCCACCGCGCGCAGGTAGTACTGCGCCAGGGAACGGTAAATCATCATGGTGGCAAGGGTGACGATGAAGGGCGGCATCTTGACCTTGCCAATCAGGATGCCGTTGACGCTGCCCAGGAACAGACCGAACACCAGGGCGAACAGCAGGGTGAGCAGCGGGCTGTTGGTCTGGTTGAACACCACGACCGACATACCGCCGGTGAGGCTTAACATGCTGCCAACGGACAGATCAATGCCGCCGGTGATGATGGCCAGCCCCATGCCAAAGGCCATGATGCCCACCACCGTGGAGTGGCGCAGGATGTTCATCACACCCGACCAGGTGGTGGCCCCGGCGTTAATGATGAGGTAGACCGCCAGGATGGCCAGGAAAATCAGGATAAAGCTGTAATTGCCCAGCACCTTGGTGAGGGGCTGCTTTTGCCTGTCAAAGCTGTGCGTCTGCTGTGTCATGGTGTTTGGTACTCCTCTTTCGGGATGGCGTTGGTCGCGGCCAGCATGACCCGTTCTTCGCTGATGTCAGCCCGGTTCAAAACAGAGTGGATGGCGCCGTGGTAGAACACCACGCAGCGGTCAGCCACCTTCATGATTTCCGGGATTTCCAGGGTGTTGAACAAAATGGTCTTGCCGGAGAGGGACAGCTGCTGGATGAGACTGTAAATCTCTGCCTTGGAGCCCACGTCGATTCCCTGGGTGGGATTGTCCATCAGCAGGATGTCCGCCCCCGTGTTCAGCCAGCGCGCCAGGATAACCTTTTGCTGGTTGCCGCCTGAGAGCGAGGTAATCATGTCAAAGGCGGTGTTGGCCTTGATGGACAGGGACTCCCGGTGGCCGCGGAAGCGCCCCAGCTCACGCGATTTTTTCAGCAGCGGCTTTTTCTTGCTGAGGCGATGCTCGGACACATAGAAATTTTCCAGCAGGGAAAAATCCGGGATGATGGAGTTTTCCTTGCGGTTGGCGGCAATCATGGACAGGTGGCCGCGCATGGCTTTTTGTACTGAGTGCTTGCTTTGCGTACTGCCAAACACCTTCAGGCTGCCGCCGGTGATCGGCAAAGCGCCAAAGAGTGTGGAGAAGAACTCCGAAATGCCGGCGCCCTTCAAGCCGGTGAAGCCCACAATTTCGCCCTTCCTGGCCGCAAAATCTATGTCATGAAAGCCCCTGCCGGAAAGCCCCTTTGTTTCCAGCACCACTTCCCCCAGTTGGCGCTGGACATAAACGCCCGCGTCAGTGTACTGGTTGCCCACCATCATGCGCGCCACCTCCGGCGCGGTCACCTCGCTGATGTCCCCGGAGGCCACCAGCATCCCGTTGCGCAGCACGGTGTACCGGTCCGCGATTTCGAAGATTTCCTGCATCTTGTGGGAGATGAAGATAAAGGATTTCCCCTGGGCCTTCAGGGTGCGGATGGTGGCGAACAGCTTTTCAATCTCCGCGGAATTAAGGGACGTGGTGGGCTCATCCAGGATGAAGAGCTCCGCCTTGGCGTGCAGGGCCTTGGCGATTTCCAGCAGCTGCTTCTTACCGGTGTCCAGTTCCGACACCATGGCGGTGGGGTTGATGTCCACTTCCAGGCCGGTCAACAGCGCGCGGGTTTTTTCAATCATCTCCCGCTTGGACAGGATGCCCAGCGCCTTGGTGACTTCCTTGCGCAGGAAGATATTCTCATAAACGCGCAGGTCATTGAAGAGGTTCAATTCCTGGTGCACAAAGGCGATGCCCGCGCTTTCCGCGGAACGTACCGTGGTGTGTTCCAGCGGGTTTCCCATAAAAATGACCTGGCCGGCGTCGCGGGTATAGACACCGGCCAGGATGTTCATCAGGGTGGACTTCCCGGCGCCGTTTTCGCCCAGCAGGGCGTGCACTTCACCAGGCGCGACATGCAGGTCCACTTTGTCCAGTACCTTGACACCATAAAAGGCCTTGGTAATCCCGGTCATGTGCAGCATGCGTAGCTTGTCCCCCTCTTTGGGCCCGCCGCGGGGGTTGGCCGCGGCGGGCGGATGCGATTGTTCTTTTTATTTAGCAAAGGCGTCGCCGAAACCCTGGAACTGGTCCACGTTGGCGGCGTCAACCACGCTCACGGGAACCACGTGGTCCTTGGGCACTTCCTTGCCATCCAGGTGGTCCACCATGTCCTGCACGGCAATCTTGATCATGCCGGGGTCATAGGTGACGGAGAAGAGGTCGCCCAACTGCGCGACTTCAGCGATGTAATCCTTCTGATGGATGCCGCGGAGCACGGAGTAGATTTCGTTGAGGCCGGAAGAGGTGCCCAGGTTGATTTTGGCGCCCAGGAAGGCAGCCTGCTTGCCGGGGTCGATGTCCGAGCTCTTCAGCGCTTCCAGCATGCCCATGGCGATTTCGTCGTCGTGGGTGAAGATGTAGCGGTTGGCCTGGATTTCCTCAATGGTGCTGATGTCCAGCCACTCTGTGAAGAGGCGGCGGCCTTCCGCGCGGCTCCAGCCGGTGAAGGCGGTGGACTTGATGCCATCCACCTGCTCCTGGGTCCAACCGGCCTCCAGCAGGCCCTTGAAGAAGCCGTTGTTGCGCATCTCGGGCACGGAGGAGTTGTCGCCGGGGATGATGAGGACGGGCTCGCCGGGCAGCAGGCCATCCTTCACAAAGCGTTGGGCGGTGGCATAGCCGATGCCCTCGTTGTCGCCCTTGACCACTGACACGGCGTTTTCCGCCACGGAGTCAATGACGCGGTCAAACATCACAAAGGGGATGTTGCTGTCCACCAGCTTCTTCATGGTGGCTTCCAGGGTGTTGTCATAGGGCAGGATGACAATGGTCTTGGCGGACTTGTTGTCAATGATGTCCTCAATCTGGGTGATCTGGTTGGCGGGGTCGGAGCTGGCGACAACGGCCGCGGTGTAGGTGCCGGCTTCGTTGATTTCCTTGGCTTTTTCCTCAGCGTAGCTCAGCACGGCGCCGGTCCAGCCATGGTCGGCGTTGGGAACCAGGATGACGATGTCCTCATTGGCGGCCAGGACGCTGGTCACAGACAGCAGCATCAGGGCGGCCAGGACAAGAGACAGGATTTTCCTCATGGTTTGCCTCCAGTTAGTTTGTTTATTTTTACTGGCAGATGCCAATAAATTGCTTACAGGGTGACCCAGTTGGAGTCGTTCTTGGCGCTTTTCACCACGGCATGGACGAACTTGACGCCGTTGAGGCCGTCGGTGACGCGCGGGAAGTCAATCTCATCGGCGTTTTCGCCCTTTTCCCGCATGAGCACCGCGGTGATGAAGTTCTTGTACAGGTTGGCAAAGGCGACGTGCAGGCCTTCCGGATGGCCGGTGGGCAGCTGGCTGTAGGCGGCGGCCTTCTCCTTGTAGTAGCCGTTGCCGCGGGTCATGAGGCGCGGCGCTTCACCGCGCGGGGTGTACTTGAAGAAGTCCGGGTGCTCCTGCTGCCATTCCAGGGAGCCCTCATCGCCATAGATGCGCACCGCCAGGCCGTTGAGGGTGCCCGCGGCCACCTGGGAGCACCAGTAGGCGCCGTTGGCGCCGTTGTCGTACTCCACGATGATGTTGGCGTTGAGGTCCAGCGGCTGGCCAAAGTGGTTGGTGACCGCCATCAGACGCTTGATGGAAAGCCCGGTGATGTAGTGGACGAAGTTTTCAATGTGGGTGCCGATATCCCCCACACAGTTGGAAATGCCGGCCACCTTGGGGTCCTTGCGCCAGACGGACAGCTTCAATTCCTGCCCCTCCACCGGGTGAAGGTCGTCCAGCAGCCATTCCTGGGGGTACTCGGCGTTGACATTGATGACCTTGCCGATTTTGCCCTCCTGGACCATCTCGCGCATGACCTTGGCCAGGACATAGCCGGTGTAGGAATAGTTGACGCCAAACAGCAGGCCCTTTTCTTCCGACAGGCGCTTTAGGTCCTCCGCCTGTTCCACCGTGAAGCACAGGGGTTTTTCGCACATCACATGGATGCCGTTGTTGAGAAAGGTTTTGGCGATGTCGTAATGGGTGACATTGGGCGTAACGATGGACACAAACTTGATACCGTCTTCACGCTTGCCCTCAGCCTCCGCCATCTCCTGGTAGGTGGCGTACACCCTCTTGGGGTCCAGGCCCAGTTTCTCCCCGCTCTCCCTGTTCTTCTTTTCAGAAGAAGCGGAGAAGCAGCCCGCCACCAGGCGGCTGCGCTCATCAAAGCGGATGGCCCGGCGGTGCACTTCGCCGATGAAGGCATGCACATCGCCGCCCACCATGCCGTAATTTACAGTCTGTGACATGCTGCCTCCTTAGTTGGCAATCGCCTCATCAAACTTGACAAGGGAGGGCATAAAGTCGGTCTTTTTGACAAAGGCGGCCGCCTCCGTGGCGCCGTGGACGCGGTCCATGCCGCTGTCTTCCCATTCCACTGACAGCGGGCCGTCGTATGAATGGGCGTTGAGCACGCGGATGATTTCCTCAAAGTTGACATCGCCATGGCCCAGGGAGCGGAAGTTCCACCCGCGGCGCAGGTCGCCAAAATCGATGTGGGAGCCCAGGATGCCGCTGCGCCCGTCCAGGGTGACGGCGGCGTCCTTCATGTGCACATGGTAGACGCGGTCGATGAAGTCATTGAGGAAGATGTGCGGGGTGACGCCCTGCCAGATTAGGTGGCTGGGGTCAAAGTTGAGGCCGAACTCCGGCCAGTCTTTCATTTTTTCCAGCAGGCGCTTGGTGGAGTAGTAGTCAAAGGCGATTTCGCCCGGGTGCACTTCCAGGGCAAACTTGATGCCATGCTTGCGGTATTCCGCCAGGATGGGCGCCCAGAGGTCATGGATTTCCTGGAAGCCTGCCTCCACCATCTCCTCCGTGGTCTGCGGGAAGGAATACAGGTATTTCCAGATGGGGCTGCCGGTGAAGCCGGTGACCACCTTGACGCCCATCATTTCCGCGACCTTGGCGGATTTCTTCATCTGGTCAATGGCCCAGTCGCGGATCTCCTGCGGCTTGTCCACCAGCTGCTTGGGAGCGAAATTGTTCAGCCGCGGGTCCGGCGCGTCACCCACGCACTGGCCAATGATGTGGGTGCCGATGGCCTTGCAGACCAGGCCATGCTTTTTTAACGTGTCTTTTACCCATGGAATGTAGGCAGGGTCAGACAGCGCGCGGTCGATGTTCAGGCTGTTGCCCCAGCAGGCCAGCTCCAGGCCGTCATAGCCCATCTCTTTTGCCAGTTTGCACAGCTCCTCAAAGCGCAAATCAGCCCACTGGCCGGTGAACAGGGTGACAGGTCGTTTGTTCATATTGCATCCTCCTTGTCAAGGCGTATGGTCATACGCGTTTCTTATGATTTGGGCGGATTCCTAACTGCTTTCAATTGTACCCACTCCTTCCGCCTTGTCAAGAAAATCATGGGGAAAATCTGTATCTTTTCGGGTTATTGAGACATTGTTCATTTCCATGTACATTGGACAGAAAACTTGTTCAAAACACTTGACGGCAGTATAAAAAGGATTATAATTAGGTTATGGTCAAAGATGGTCAGTCTTTGGCTGCGACGAAGGAACGAGGTAGAACGGCATGAACCAAAACAGATATACACAAAAGAGCATGGAAGCCATCCAGGACGCCCAGCGCCTGGCGGGTGAGTACACCAACCAGACCCTGGAGCAGGCCCACTTGCTCTCAGCGCTGCTGGAAGACGACAACAGCCTCATCCCCCAGCTGCTTTCCCGCATGGGCAAGAACGCGCAGGGGCTGAAGCAAAACGCCGTGGACGAGGTGGAACGCTTGCCCAGGGTGCGTTCCAGCGCGCGCGAGGAAGGCAAGACCTATGTCTCCCAGGAGATGGACAAGGCCCTGCGCGAAGCCAACGACGCCGCGGAGCAGATGAAGGATGAGTACATCTCTGTTGAGCACCTCTTTTTAGGGCTGCTGCGCGCGGCGGACCGCGGCATGGCCGCCCTGTTTACGCGCTTTGCCATCAAGGAAGATGACTTCTTAAAAGCCCTGTCCCAGGTGCGCGGCGCGGCCCGGGTCACCAGCGACACGCCCGAGGACAGCTATGACGCGTTGGCCAAGTACGGCAGCGACCTGACCCTGCTGGCGCGCAACCAGAAGCTGGACCCGGTCATCGGGCGTGACAGCGAAATCCGTGATGTCATCCGCATCTTGAGCCGCAAGACCAAGAACAACCCGGTGCTGATTGGCGAGCCCGGCGTGGGCAAAACCGCCATCGCCGAAGGCCTGGCCCAGCGCATCGTGCGCGGCGACGTGCCGGACAACCTGAAAAAACGCAGCATCTTTTCCCTGGACATGGGCGCCCTCATCGCGGGCGCCAAGTTCCGCGGTGAATTTGAGGAGCGCTTGAAAGCCGTGCTGGCCGAGGTTAAGCAGAGCGACGGGCAGATTTTGCTGTTCATTGACGAGCTGCACACCATCGTGGGCGCCGGCAAGGCCGAGGGTGCCATGGACGCTGGCAACCTGTTAAAACCCATGCTGGCCCGGGGTGAACTGCACTGCATCGGCGCCACCACGCTCAATGAATATCGGCTGCACATTGAAAAAGACGCCGCCCTGGAGCGCCGCTTCCAGCCAGTGCTGGTGGAAGAGCCAACGGTGGAGGACACCATCTCCATCCTGCGCGGCTTGCAGGAGCGGTATGAGGTCTTCCACGGCGTCAAAATCCAGGACGGCGCGCTGATTGCCGCCGCCACCCTCTCCCACCGTTACATCTCCGACCGCTTTCTGCCGGACAAGGCCATTGACCTGGTGGACGAGGCCTGCGCCATGATCCGCACGGAGATGGACTCCATGCCCCAGGAACTGGACGAGGTGCGGCGCAAGATCATGCAGTTGGAGATTGAGGAAGCGGCCCTTAAGAAAGAGAGCGACCGCCTGTCCCAAGGCAGGCTGCAGGCCTTATCAGAGGAGTTGGCGCAGCTGCGCGAGCAGTATGCCCAGATGACCGCCAAATGGGAAAACGAGAAAACCGACATCGGCAAAACCCGGAAACTGCGCGAGGAGATTGAACAGGTCAATGCCAAAATCGCCCAGGCCGAGCGCGGCTATGACCTGAACACCGCCGCCCAACTGAAATACGGCGACCTACCCCGCTTGCAGCAGGAACTGGCAAAGCAGGAGGAGCGCGACAGCGAGCACAGCAAGGCCATCTACCTGCGCGACAAGGTCACTGAAGACGAAATCGCCCGCATCGTGGGCCGCTGGACCGGCATCCCGGTGAGCAAACTGCTGGAGAGCGACCGTGAGAAGCTGCTGAGCCTGCCTAATACCCTGCATGAGCGGGTCATCGGCCAGGATGAGGCCATCCAGCTGATTTCGGACGCCATCCTGCGCTCCCGCGCGGGCATCTCCGATGAAGCGCGCCCGATTGGCTCTTTCCTCTTCTTAGGCCCCACGGGCGTGGGCAAAACGGAGCTGGCCAAAGCCCTGGCGCAGAACCTGTTTGATGATGAAAAAATGCTGGTGCGTATTGACATGAGCGAGTACATGGAGAAGTTCTCCGTCTCCCGCTTAATCGGCGCCCCTCCTGGCTACGTGGGCTATGAAGAAGGCGGCCAGCTGACTGAGGCCGTGCGCAGGAAGCCCTACTCCGTCATCCTGTTTGACGAGTTGGAAAAAGCACACCCGGATGTCTTCAATGTACTGCTGCAGATTCTGGATGACGGCCGGGTGACCGACAGCCAGGGTCGCACGGTGGACTTCAAGAACACCATCCTCATCATGACCAGCAACCTGGGCTCCTCCCTGATTCTGGAAGGCATCTCCGAGGAAGGCGCGCTGGACGAGCACACGCGTGAGCAGGTCAGAACCTTGCTGCGCGGGCACTTCCGGCCGGAGTTCCTAAACCGCATCGACGAGACGGTCTTCTTTACCCCGCTCACCCGGGATCAGATTGAGCAGATTATCGCTCTGCAAATCAACCGCCTGCGCGAGCGCCTGGCAGACAAGCAGCTTGGATTGGTGCTTAGCACCGACGCCGGCGAACGCCTGATGGCCCAGGGCTATGACCCGGTCTATGGCGCAAGGCCCATGAAGCGGCTGATTCAAAGCCAGATTGAGACCCGCATCGCCCGCGCCTTGATTGAAGGCCTGGCCAAGCCCGGTGACACCCTGGTGGTGGAAGCGGATGACAATGACAGCTTCAAAATCACGGTGTCCGCGGCGCAGGAGTTCAGCGGCACGGTCAACTAAAACGACAAAACACAATGCCGGGCAGTGAAAGCAATCACCGCCCGGCATTTTTGTCCTTCTAAGAAATCACAAACCGAACAAGCCCATGGCCAGCGGCATCAGCAGGGACGTGAATACCCCGGCCAGGCCAATGGCCAGGGAGCTCATTGCGCCTTCCTCCTCCCCCAGGTCAAAGGCCAGCTTGGTGCCCATGGCATGCGCCGTGGTACCCAGGGCAATGCCCTTGGCCACCGGGCTTTTGACACGCAGCAGGGAAAACACCTTGGTGCCCAGCATGTAGCCGGTGATGCCGGTGAGGTTGACAAAGGCCACGGTCAAAGCCGGGTCCCCGCCAAAGGTCTGGGCCAGGTTCATGGAGATGGCGCTGGTCGCCCCCTTGGGCGCCATGGACACCGCCATCTCACGGCTCAAACCAAACAGCAGCGACAAGCCAATCCCACTGACCAGGGACACCAGAACGCCGACGGCGATACCCGCCAGCACCGGCAAGGCATTGGCCTTCAATTTATCAATTTGTTTGTACAGGGGGACCGCCAGGGCCACGATGGTGGGCCCCATGAAGAAGGCCAGGATGGACGCGCCTTTTTCATAGTGGGCGTAGGGCGTCTTGGTCACCAGCAGAAAGATGATGATGGCCGCGGCGGAGAACAGAAAAGGGTTGAGCAGTGGCGTCTTGGCGCGGTGCAGCAAGGTAGAAAACAAGAACATGGTCAACACCGTGAGGGTGAAGCCAAACAAGGGGTTGTTGGTGACATCTGCCCAGCTCATACTGCATCCTCCGTTTTCTTGTCGCGGTTTACAAGCAGCGCCAGCTTGTCCGCCACCAGGGCGGAGGAAATCAAAGTCAGCACCGAGGCTGCGGTGGCGATGACCAGCAGCTGAACGATGATGCCGGTGAACTTGTCAAACACGTTCATCATGTTGACCGCACCCGGCAAAATGAACAGCATCATCAGGCTGATGAGCAGGTTGGCGGTGGATTCGACCGTTTCCAGCTTCACCGCGCGGCCAAGGAGCAAGCCCAGCAGGAGCAGCATGCCCAGCACCGAGCCCGGAAAGGGCAGGCCGATCAGGGTGATGACCAGGTTGCCCGCCAGGTTGCACAAGAGGATGATCAAAAACCCTTTTAATCGCGCCATACGACCCTCCAAAGCTTTAATCAGTCAAACAATTTCCCAAGAAAATAGGCCAGCTGCTTTTTCCACCAGTCCCAGTCGTGGTTGACATCCTGGCCCCAGATGTCCACCCAGGGATGGATGCCCTTTTCCCGCATGGCCTGCTCCAACAAGCGGACGGAGCGCAGCATCTCATCCTCCCAGGCGCCCTGGCCGCAGCAGAGGATAATGCGGCTGTCATTGTACAGCTGCACATAGGGATGGTTGGCGTCCATGCCGCGGATGCTGTCCAAGGGTGAATTCAGGTAGACCAGCTCATCCATGTAGTCCATCAGCAGCCAGCGCGCGTCATAAGCGCCGGACAGGGCGATGACGCTGCCAAAGAGGTCCGGGCGGCGGAAGAGGGCGTTGGCCGCGTGGAAGGCGCCCAGGCTGCAGCCCAGGGTCATCAGCCGCTCCTCAAAGCCGCTGTCACGGTAAATGAAGGGCACGTATTCGTCCATCAGGTGGTGAAACCAGGCTTCGTGACGGCGCATCCTGCCGTCCGGGGGCAGGTGGTAGGCCGACCAGGTCTGCTCGTCCACGCTGTCCACACAATACAGGCGCAACTTGCCCTGCTCAATCCAGGGCCTGCACACCTCCACCATGCCAAAGCCCTCAAAATCCCGGCTGTTACCGTTTTGAGAGGGGAACACCAGGCAGGGCTGGCCGGTGTGGCCATACATCACCGTGCTTAATTCCTGGTTGAGAATGTGGCTGTAAAAGCCGCTCTCCCGCCGCATCATGGCTGGCGCTCACAGGCGTAGGCCACAAAGGCGTCCACCTCATCACGCGACAGGCACTGGGCCAGGTAAATCTGGTTGCCCATGGCACCGGAGAGGGCCTCGGGCATGCGGTCGTGGTGGACGATGCGGTGGCCCCAGTCAGCAATCAAGTCCTGATGGGAATGGGCATAGGCGCGCACATCCTGGAGGCCAACAAAGACGCAGAAATACTTCTTGCGGTTCTCGACCAAGTGAACCCGGTCCTGGCTTACCATCTCGGCAAACAGGCGGTGGATGTCCACGCTGCCGGCGTAGTTAATCATGTCAGGCGTAAAACCGCCGGAGGGGCGCATGTTGACTTCCAGCCCCAGCAGGTCCCCCTTCTTGCCCAGGCCTTCCTGGTCTTCCTTCAAGCGGAAAAACTCAAAGTGCACCAGCCTGGATTTCACCTGGAAGGCATCCACCGTCCTGCGGCCCAGCGCCTCCAAATCCTTTGCCAATTGCGGGACGATCATGTAGATGGATTCGATTTTTTCGTTCACCACGTCCATGACGGATACACGGGTGATGTTGCCGGTCTCATACAGGGGCTGGCCCTGCGAACCAATCAGGGCGTCATAGGAACAGATTTCTCCGTTGACGAACTGTTCCAGAAGGTAGGGCCGCAGGGGCTGCTTGTGAAAGAAGGCGCGCAGCTGGGCTTCATCATTGATTTGGTAGGTGTCATTGGCGCCAACGCCGGTGTCAGGCTTGGCGACCAGGGGATAGCCTACTTTTTTTATAAAGCCGAGGGCATCATCCAGGGTGGTCGCGATGATGGCGGGCGCGGACATGATGCCCGCCTTCTTATACACCGCCTTCATCGCGGATTTGCGCTTGTAGCTGTCCATCACAACCAGTTGGGGGCCGGTGGTGACATTGAACATGGTGCGCAGCCAGGCGTCCTGGGTCAGCCAGTATTCGTTGTTGGACTCAATCCAGTCGATCCTGCCATGGCGGTGAATGAACCAGCCGATGGCCTTCAGCACCGCGTCCCCGTCCTCAAGCGAATGCACCTGGTAGTAATCCGACAGCGCGGCTTGCAGTTCGGGCAGCAGCTGGTCATGGGGCACGTCGGCGATGCCCAGCACCTTGATGCCCTTTTCATTCAGGGCCGCGCAAAAACGCCAGAAGTGGGACGGAAAATGCGGTGAAATAAATACAAAATTCATTAATTCACTTCCTGTTGATAAAATGTCAAAGAATGTGTACAAAGCACAATCTTGCCGCATACGATAGCATCGCTTTTTCAGGCAGTCAATGAACCAAGGCTGGAAACAAACAAAGACCAGAAAGCGCCATGGCATATCTTGCCCGGTTTGTGACGATTTTGTCCTGAGGGTCAATTGTGAGCGGGCACTTCGCGTGGTATAATGCGGCATATTCAGGAGGACGCAATGCGCAAAGAAAAGCCAAGCAACTTCAATGTCCCCAACGCCCTGACGATGCTTCGTCTGTTGCTCATCCCCGTCTTTATTTATCTGATGCACATTGGCCTCATGCGCGAAGCCCTGTATGTGTTTGTGTTTGCCAGCCTGACGGACCTGCTGGATGGCTGGATCGCCCGCAAATACAACCTGATCACCGACTTTGGCAAGCTGTTTGACCCCCTGGCGGACAAGCTGATGGTGCTGTCGGTGATGGCGATGCTGGCCATCAAGGGCATCGCACCCCTGGCGGCCATCCTCATCCTGCTGGTGAAAGAATTGCTGATGTTTATCGGCGGTTTTCTGTTGCTGAGGAAACACATCGTTGTGTATTCCCTGCCGCTTGGCAAGGTGGCTCAGTTTGTCACGGTGGCCGCCCTTGTCCTCTGCTTTTTCCACGCGGAGTTTGACACCTGGGGCTACCCGGTACACCTGTGGCTGCTGTGGGTGGGCGTTGGGCTGGCCATTTTGAGCCTGCTGTATTATTTTAAACACAACGGCATGAAGCTGTTTGAAGAAACAGATCTTCAGGCCTGAACGCTGAACAAAGGAAGGAGAGACCATGCTGATTCAACCGCTGAAAGAAGGACTGACCTTTGACGATGTGCTGCTGGTGCCGCGCAGGAGCGAGATTCTGCCCAAGGAGGTGGACCTGTCCGTTCAGCTGACCAAAAAGGTCAGGCTGAACATCCCCCTGCTGTCCGCCGCCATGGACACGGTGACCGACTCGCGCATGGGCATCGCGCTGGCGCGCGAGGGCGGCATGGGCGTCATCCACAAGAACATGACGATGCAGGAGCAGGCCAGCCATGTGGACAAGGTCAAGCGCAGCGAACATGGTGTCATCACCGACCCCTTCTTCCTCTCCCCCCATCATTTGATTTCTGACGCCAAGGCGCTGATGGCGCGCTACCGCATCTCCGGCGTGCCCATCACCAATGAGCAGGGCATCCTGGTGGGCATCCTCACCAACCGCGACCTGCGCTTTGAAGAGGACGACAACAAGCTCATCTCCGAGGCCATGACCAGCAAAAACCTGGTGACAGCGCCGGTTGGCACCACCCTGGAAGAGGCCAAAAAACTGTTGGCCGCCCACAGGATTGAGAAGCTGCCCATCGTGGATGAGGGCTATCACCTGCGTGGGTTGATCACCATCAAGGACATTGAAAAGAACATCAAATATCCCCATTCCGCAAAGGATGCCAACGGGCGCCTGCTGTGTGCCGCCGCCATCGGGGTCAACAAGGAATTGCTGGAACGCGCCAGGCTGCTGATTGAGCAGAAGGTGGACGTGCTGTCCCTGGACACGGCGCACGGCCACAGCCGCGGCGTGCTGGACGCGGTGGAGACCCTGCGCAAGGCCTATCCGGACATCACCTTGATCGCCGGCAATGTCGCCACCGCCGAGGCCACCCGTGACCTGATTCTGGCCGGCGCTGACTGCGTCAAAGTGGGCATAGGCCCAGGTTCCATCTGCACCACCCGCGTGGTGGCAGGCACCGGCGTGCCGCAGATGACCGCCATCGCCGACTGCGCCAACGAGGCGGACAAGCATGGCATCACCGTGATTGCAGATGGCGGTGTGAAATACTCCGGCGACATCGCCAAGGCCATCGCCGCGGGCGCCAGCGCCGTGATGCTGGGCAGCCTGTTTGCCGGCACCGAGGAAAGCCCGGGCGCCAATGAGATTTACCAGGGCCGCTCCTTCAAGGTTTACCGCGGCATGGGTTCTTTAGGCGCGATGGAGCAAGCCCACGGCTCCGCCGACCGCTACTTCCAGGAGGACGCCAAGAAGATGGTGCCCGAGGGCGTTGAAGGCCGGGTGCCCTACAAAGGGCCGCTGGCGGACACGGTCTTTCAGATGATGGGCGGCCTGCGCAGCGCCATGGGCTATTGCGGCACGGCCACCATTGACGATTTGCGCAAGAACGGCGAGTTTGTGCGCATCACCGGCGCGGGGCTGACCGAGAGCCACCCGCATGACATCTTCATCACCAAGGAAGCGCCCAATTACTACAGCCACAACAACTAATCCATCCGGAATTAGATCGTAACCGGGTGACAACAAAAAGGCCGTTGTTGCGGTCTTATTCATTTTCCTATGTTTTTATGGCTTCTATTGATGAAAGCAACCAGCGTGATTCCTTATTCGTTTGCTTTCGCGACCAGCCCCAGGCTGCTGATGACGTCACCGGTCAAGGGCGAGAGAACGCCCAGACGCGCTTGCGCCGCTTTGCCGGCCATGCCATGCCAGAGGCAGGCGGTTTTGGCGGACTCAATGGGCGCTTCCTTTCCTTGCTGCGCCAGGAGGGCGGCGATGATGCCCGCCAGCGCATCCCCGCTGCCGCCCTTGGCCAGGGCCGGGGAACCAACGCGGTTGATGGCGGTGCTGCGCGCGTCGCGGATGAAGGTGTTGGCGCCTTTCAAAACCACCGTGCCGCCATAGCGCCGCTGCAGCTCAAAGGCCGCGGCCAGGGGATCAAAGACGATGTCAGAAGGCGAGGCATCAAGCAAACGCGCGGCCTCACCCGGATGGGGCGTCAGCACCGCCTTGCCCCCCAGGTTCATCGGGTGCCGCGCCAGCAGGTTCAAGGCGTCCGCGTCCCAGACGCTGGGTTTCTCCCTGTCCCAAAGGGACAAAATGTTTTCCCAGATGGCTTCCGACTGGCCAAGGCCGCAGCCCGACGCAAAGACATCATACTTTGGTCTGTTTTTCCTGGCCTGATCCAGGGTCACACAGGTGGCGTTTGGCACCAGGGTCTGGAAAATGGGAATCAAGTCCGGCTCGCACACGAAGGTGAGCAGTCCGGCGCCGGAGCGCAGGCAGGCTTCCGCTGCCTGGGCCGCCATCGCGGCGGCGCCCGCCATGCCCATGGAGCCCATGTACAGCAGCACCCGGCCATTGTCCCCCTTGTGGGCATTGGGCAGGCGCTTTGGCAGGCGTGTTTGCAGGTCCTCCGCATCAAGGGAGGTGATCAGGTTGTCTAATGCTGGAATCTCATAGGCCTTGTCCGGGATGCCGATGGGCATCAAGTGAAGTGTGCCAAGTAATTCGGGGCTGCGGGTGAGCAGGTGGCCGATTTTATAATGTCCCAAAGCCAGTGTCAGGCTTGCGGGCAAGGCCTGCAAATGGAAGTGCCCGGTCAGGCTGTCCATACCGCTGGGCACGTCGATGGCCACACAGGGGGCTTGAAACTGGGCCACACAGCGGAACAGGCGGCCTGCCTGGGCAGGCAGTTCACCATGAAAACCGGTGCCATACACCGCGTCCACAATCAAATCCACACCATGGGGCAGGGCGGTTTCCGCCACCGCGGAGGTCCAATTCAGCATGGGAATCCCCAAGGCCTTCACATAGCGCAGGTTGGCCTGGGCGTCCGGGGTTTTGACTTCCCCGGTCAGCACCAGGAAGGGATGGGCGCCGGCCAGCTTGCACAGCCGCGCCAGCGCCAGGCCATCCCCGCCGTTGTTGCCGGTGCCGATCAGAAACAGGATTTGTTTTCCTCGTACATCCCCGTATGTCCGGATGATTTCAGCATAGGCCCCGCGGGCGGCGTTCTCCATCAGCAGCAGGGAAGGCACACCCAGTGAAAAGGCCTGCTCTTCCAGCAGGCGCATCTGTGCTGGCATCAGGATGGTTTGCATCAAAGGCCTCCTTCCAGCACACAAAAAGCCACCGCCAGCCCGCCCTCATGGGAGATGCTCAAGTGGCTTTTTGTGACCAACTGCTTCTTCGCCTCGCTCTGCGCGCTGCCTTGCAGCTCATAATACGGCGCGCCGCCTTCGCGGTGCAGCACAAGGATGTCCTCCGGGCGGATGCCGTCAAAGCCCTTGCGCAGGGCCTTGACAAAGGCTTCCTTGGCGGCGAAGATGCCCGCCATGGCAGAGGCGGCGAAGACTCCTTTTGAGAGGATGTAGGCCTGTTCCCGCGGGTCAAAGTACCGCTTTAAGAAGGCGGTGTCCTGGAGCAGGCCCGCCATGCGGCTGATTTCACACAGGTCTGTGCCGACGCCGATGATCATGCCTGGGCGTAGTACACGGCGTTGGCCACGGCGCGGGCGGTGACTTCCTGGGCCGCGGCACAGAGCTTGACAAAGTTGATTTCACGCATGACGCGCTCCGTCGCCATGGCAAACAGGGTGTCCCCGTCCATTTGCGTGTGGCTGGGGCGGATGGTGCGCGCCAGGCCGCCATGGGCGACGTCCGCCAAGCGGGTGACCTCGTCCTTGGTCAGCTTGCAGTCCACCGCGATGACGCCGATGGTGGTGTTGGTGCCCGGTGCCGGGATGCGCATTTGCATCGGCATGGGCGAGGAACCAAAGAGCAGGCCGTCTGACATCATGGGCTTGCCATCGGGCATCCGGGCGCTGGCGATGCACTGGCCAGTTTGCGGGTGATACACATCCCCCACCGCGTTGACCGCCACAATCGCCCCCACTGTAACCCCTTCCGGCAGGGTCATGGAGGCGGAGCCGATGCCGCCCTTGCTGGGCACGGCGTTTTGGACCAGCTTGCCGATGGTGCAGCCGCAGCCCGCGCCGTAGGAGCCCTGCAGCAGCTCTTTGCCCGCCGTGGTCACCGCGGCGCGGCCCATGGCGGCGTCCGGCGCGGCATTGGGGTCGCCAACGCCCAGGTCAAAGAGGACAGCCGCGGGCACTATGGGCACCCGGGCGATGCCCATGTCTATGCCAATGCCCGTTTGCGCCAGCGTGCGCATCACGCCGTCCGCCGCGGCCAGGCCAAAAGCGCTGCCGCCGGAGAGCACGATGGCGTGGGCGACCTCCACCAGGTTGCCGGGCTTTAATACATCGGTTTCCCGGGTGCCGGGCGCGGCGCCGCGCACGGAAACCCCGGCCATGGCCCCTTCACGGGGCCCCAGGACCACGGTCACCCCTGTGCGGGCGGTCTCATTTTGCATCTGACCGACGCGGATGCCATGTACTTTGCAAATATCACCGGAATAAGGCTGCATGTGTGCTCCTTTCAAAGCGCTGTCCGGGCGTTCAGCCAGGCAATCAACGCTAATGTGATCTCGTCCCTGTTGATTTCGTTGAACACTTCATGCCGGGCATCCTCATACAGCGCCATGGTGACGTCCGTAAGCCCGGCAGAATCGTATTGTTGTTTGATGGTCGTTACCCCCGCACCCATCGCGCCGACTGGGTCGGCCTTGCCGGACAGGATATACACGGGCATCAGTGGGTTTAATGCTTTCAGCCGGTCAAGGTTTGACAAGGCCAGCAAGCCGCCAAACAGGTCCTTGAAGCCCAGGCCGCAAAACACAAAACCGCAGTTGGGGTCATCAAGGTAGGATTGCACTTCCTTCCTGTCCCGGCTGAGCCAGTCATAGGGCGTGCCATCCTTGGCGCGGAAGGGTTTGTTGTTTTTGGAAAAGGAGATGCGGTCCAGCAGCGGTGAGCGCTTCCTGGCGCCGCCCATGGCGCAAATCAAGCCTGCCAGGCCTTGCCCAAAACGACACAGGGATGCTGGGTGCCAGCCGGTGCCCGACAGCACCAGGATGTCTAGGTCCTTGGGGTAGCGCAGGGCATATTCACGGGCCAGAAAGCTGCCCATGCTGTGGCCCAGCAGCACCCGTTTCTTGCCTGGATTCTGTTGAAGCAGCCATGCCATGACTGCGTGCAGGTTCCCCACCACCAGGCCCCAACCGTCTTTCTCGCCAAAGTAGCCCTTCAGCGGCGCTTCATCGCCGTGGCCCAGGTGGTTGTAGCCGGCGACCAGGTAGCCTTCCTTGTTTAAGCGCTGCGCCAGGCGGTCATAGCGGTCAATGTGCTCTGCCATGCCATGGGACAGCAGGACAATCGCGCGCACCTCCCCCTCCGGCTGCCACAGGCGCAGCTGGCGCGGGTAGGGGCTGTGGGCGGGGAAGTCGATTAATTTCATCATCAGCAAGTCAGGGCTGGTACAGGCCCAGCTTTTTGTAGACCTTGCGCAGGGTGCGCAGCGCCAGCGTTTGGGCGCGCTCGGCATTGGTTTTGAGAACCTTGGCCATGTATTCCTTGTCCTTGAGCAGCTCTTCCTGCTTCAATTGAATGGGCTTCAAGCGCTCGATGGTGGCCTCCGCCGTCTGCTGCTTGAGCGCGCCATAACCCTGCCCATTCAGGCGGGAAACGATGGACTCGATGCTCTCCCCGGACATGTTGGACATGATGGACAGCAGGTTTGACACCCCGGGCTTGTTCTCCGGATCGAAGCGGATTTCGGTTTCCGAGTCGGTCACCGCGCGCTTGAATTTGCGAAGGATGGCATCGGGCTTGTCCACCAGGGTGATGATGCTGTCATCGGGGTCAGACTTGGACATCTTTTTTTCAGGCTCTGTCAGGCTCATGATCTTGGCGGTTTCCTTGGGGATGTGGGGCTTAGGCACCTTGAACAAACCCGGATGGATGCCGTTCATGCGCTCGGCGATGTCCCGGGTGATCTCCAGGTGCTGCTTCTGGTCAGCGCCCACGGGCACCAAATCGGTCTGGTAGAGCAGGATGTCCGCCGCCATCAGCACGGGATAAGTAAACAGGCCCGCGTTGATGTTGTCCGCGTGCTTTTGGGACTTGTCCTTGAACTGCGTCATGCGGGACAGCTCCCCCATGTAGGTAAAACAGTTCAAGATCCATGCCAGCTCCGCGTGCTGGGGCACGTGGCTTTGGCAATAAATGATGCTTTCTTCAGGGTTGAGCCCGGCCGCGATATACAGCGCCGCCAGCTCCAGGCTCTTGCGGCGCAGGCTTGCCGGGTCCTGCCGCACGGTCAGTGCGTGCAGGTCCACGATGGAAAACAGGCAGTCATAATCGTTTTCCAGCTTGACGAAATTGCTCATCGCACCGATGTAATTGCCGATGGTGATGTTGCCTGTAGGCTGGATGCCGGAAAACAGAACCGGCTTTTTGATTGTTTCGCTCATATTGTCCTCTTTGGGGTTCGTTTAATCAGGTTGCCATCTCGTCCCGGACAGCTTTGAAGGCGGCCACCGCCTTGTCCAAGTCCTCATGGCTGTGGACGGCGGAAATCTGTGTGCGGATGCGGGCCTTGCCCATGGGCACCACGGGATAGCTGAAGGCGATGACGTACACGTCGTGCTGTAGCATCCTGGTGGCCATCTCCTGCGCTTTGTGCGCGTCATACAGCATCACCGGCACGATGGGATGGTTGCCCGGCAGAAGTTCAAAGCCGGCTTCGGTCATCTTCTCACGGAAATAGTTGGCGTTTTCATGGACGCGGTCGCGCAGGCCGGTGGAGGCCTCCAGCAGGTCCAGCGTCTTCAAGGTCGCCGCACAGATGGAGGGGGCGACGGAGTTGGAGAACAGGTAGGGGCGGGAACGCTGGCGCAGCAGGTCCGCAATGGGCTGGCGGGCGGCGGTGAAGCCGCCGGAGGCCCCGCCCAGGGCCTTGCCAAAGGTGGAGGTGATGATGTCCACCCGGCCCATCACGCCGCAGGCCTCGTGGGTGCCGCGGCCGGTCTGGCCCATGAAGCCGGTGGCGTGGCTGTCATCCACCATGACCAGGGCATCATATTTTTCCGCCAGGTCACAAATCTGTTCAAGCTTGGCCAGGTAGCCGTCCATGCTGAAGACGCCGTCGGTGGCAATCAGGCGGATGCGGCAATCCTGGGTGTCTTTCAGGTGCTGCTCCAATTCCGCCATGTCGCTGTTCTTGTAGCGCAGGCGGCGGGCCTTGCAAAGCCTAACGCCGTCGATGATGGAGGCGTGGTTGAGTTCATCGGAAATCACCGCGTCCTCTTCCTTGAGCAGGGTTTCAAACAGACCGCCGTTAGCGTCAAAGCAGGAGGAGTACAGCACGACATCATCCATCTGCAGGAAGGTGGCCAGGCGCTGTTCCAATTGCTTATGAATCAGCTGGGTGCCGCAGATGAAGCGCACGCTGGACAGGCCGAAGCCCCAGGAGTCGTAGGCGCTGCGCGCGGCCTTGATGATGCGGGCGTCATTGGACAGTCCCAGGTAGTTGTTGGCGCAGAGGTTCAGAACCTGGCGGGTCTTGGTGGTGTCAATCACGTTCTTTTGCGGTGTGGTGATGACGCGCTCCTCACGCCAGGTACCGGCCTGTCGGATTTCATCCAGCTGCTGCTCATAAAAAGCCAGGGCTTTTTTGCTCGTGCTCATTTTCTCTTCTCCTCCATAGTCCTCAGGCCCATTCCAGGATGATTTTGCCGCTTTCCCCGGTGTTCATGATCTGGAAGGCCTCATCAAAGCGCGTGTAGGGGAAGCGGTGGGTGATCAGGGGGCGCAGGTCCAGCCCGGACTGCACCATGGCGGCCATCTTGTACCAGGTCTCATACATCTTGCGGCCATAGATCCCTTGCAGGGTCAGGCCTTTGAAGATGAAGCTGTCAATGTCAAACTGCGGTTTCTTGCCAAACAGGCCCAGCAGGGCGATCTGGCCGCCGTTGCGCATCAGGGACAGCATCTGCTTAAACGCCGGCTCGGCGCCGGACATTTCCAAGCCCACGTCAAAGCCTTCCACCATGTTCAGCTTTGGCAGCATGGCAGCCAGGTCCTCCTTGGCCACGTTGATGGCGTGGGTGGCGCCCAGCTTGCGGGCCAGGTCCAGGCGGTAATCCTTGACATCTGTGATGACCACGTTACGCGCGCCATTGTGGGCGCAGATGGCGGCCGCCATCACACCGATGGGGCCGGCACCGGTAATCAGCACGTCCTCCCCCACCACGTCAAACATCAAGGCGGTGTGGGTGGCGTTGCCAAAGGCGTCAAAGAAGGAGACGACTTCCTCGTCCAGGTCGTCGCTGATGGGGATGCAGTTGCTGGCGGGGATGACCAGGTATTCGGCAAAGGCGCCGTCCCGGTTGACGCCCACGCCCTGGGTGTACTTGCACCACTGCGCGCGCCCCGCCCGGCAATTGCGGCACTGGCCGCACACCAGGTGGCCTTCGCCGGAAACCCGCTGCCCGATCTCAAAATGCTTGACCTGGCTGCCCATCGCGGCGATTTCGCCCACGTATTCATGGCCGATCACCTGCGGGGGCTTGATGTGTTCCTGGCTCCAGGCGTCCCAGTTGTAGATGTGCAGGTCGGTGCCACAGATGGCTGTCTTGTGGATTTTGATGAGCACCTCATCCGGCTGGGGCTGGGGGCGGGGCACCTGCGTCATGGTCAATCCGGGGGCCGCGGTTTGCCTGACCAGAGCATCCATCATCATCAGACTGTCCTCCAATCATTCGCTAAGGCATTATTTGTTCAGCCAACCGAGTGGCTGTACACGACAAAGGAATTGTCCAAAAAGGTCTGGTACAGTTCATATTCATGCACTTTGAGGGTGGGATAGGTCATTTCCAGCACCAGGCAGCTGTCCTCCCCCTCAAGCGGGTTGTAGTAAGCCAGTCGCACCACGCCGTCCTTTGTCAAAAGCAGGCGCATGTCTTCCTCCAGGGCGGTCACGGGCTCCTTGCCCTCGTGGTCCTTCAGCCAGACCGCTTTGAGGCTTTCCAGTGTACCGGGCACGCTTCGCACAGTCAGGGTGGCGCTGCCATCCTGGGTGCTGAGGCTCAAATAGGTGTTCTCCAGGTCGGTCTGAACGCTGAAGATGTCCGGGTACTGCAGTTCAAACAGGTTCTCCTGCACAAATTGCACCATGGCGGCAGGCTGGTACCGCTCCGGCACAGAAAAACTGGCCAGGGAAAAGCCAACCGGGGAGATGGTGTCCGGCACCAGGCGCACGCCCAGGTGGCCCAGCCAGGTAAGCGCGTCCTCCGGGGCTTCCTCGGCGCTGGCCACGATGCCTTCCAAAGTGTAGATGTCCGCCTTGACTACCAACTCGTCCTCGGAGAGCTGTACATCGTAGATGGCCGCACCGATGAAGTCGCGGGACAGCTCCAGGTCAAACTGCAGGCCATCCGCCATCGCAAGGACACCCGGGGTTACTGTCTGGGGATCAAGAGCCGGGGTTTCCGCCAAGAAGAGTTGGCCTGCCAAGGCATTGGCATCCTCAAAGCGCAGGAAGGCCTTACCGTCGATGGTTTCCACCACCTGCAGGCGGTTGTACAGGGACTGATATAAAAGCCCCTGGACAAGGGCCGGTTCGGGCTGGGTTTCATTGCGAAACACAGTGAGATTCAAATCAATCGCCACGGCCGCCACGGCATCCACCAGAGGCTGGACGCGCGCCGCGATGTCCTGATGCAGCAAGGCTTGCTCGGTCAGGTCGCGGGTGGGCGCGGCGGACGCGGAAATAGCCACCATCAAGAAAAGCGCCATTAGAATGGCAAGCTTGCATTTCATTGTACTTCTCCTTTGCTCTTGGCTTTGTTCAGAATCAGGTGCTTGGCCGCGGACAGGATGGCCACGTTGCCATCACCCACCGCTTTGGCAGCCTGCAGCGGCGCGCTAGCGATGTCCCCCGCGGCGAAGACGCCCGGGATGCTGGTCTGCAAATCTTTATCCAGCACGATTTTTCCGTTTTCAGTGGCGACCTCGGGGATCAGCTGGGTCATGGCCACCGCCGGGCGCAGCACGAAGGCCCCGTCCGCCACCACCTCGCCCTGGTCGGTCATGAGGACAATCTGCTCACCCTTTAATGAGAATGACAACGGCTTGCCAGGCAGGACGGTGATTTCCGCGGGCAGGTCCCCCGTGTCATGCGGTTTTTCCTTGACGTACAACACTTTGGCTAAAGTGGACAGGTAGATGGCTTCCTCCACCGCTTCGTGGTCTGACGCCACCACCAGCACCGTGCCGCCCTTGTAAAACATACCGTCACAGGTGGCGCAGTAGCTGACGCCCTGGCCGACCAGCGCTTCTTCGCCGTCCAGCAAGCGCACCCGCGCCGTGCCCATGGCCAGGATGATGGTCTTGGCGGTGTACAGGTCGTTGCCTGCCAGGATGGAAAAGGCGTCGCCCAAGGGCATCACGCGGCGCACCAGGCCGCGCACCAGCTCCGCACCCATGTACTGGGCATGGTCCCGCAGTTTGTAAAGAAGGTCGGGTCCTGTGATGTCCGGGAAGCCCGGGTAATTGTCAATCACCTTGGTTTTTCCCAAAGCACCGTCACCCGCATACAGCACCAGGGTGCTCATGTTGCGCTGGCGCGCCGTGATGGCAGCCGAACAGCCCGCGGCGCCCGCACCGATGATCGCTACATCATATTCCATCAGGGATGCTTACCTCCACCCATTCAATCCGGCGGCCCTGCACGCTTTCCACCTTGAACAGCACGCCGTCATACTCAATCTCCGGCTGGCTGCCATCATCGGGAATGCTGCTCATCTGGCTTAGAATCAAACCGCCGATGGTGTCATACTCGTCATTGACGGGTAGTTCCAGCCCGCTTTGCTCGTTGAAGCTCTCCACATCCAGGGTGCCGGATACCCGCCAGCGTTTCTCTCCCAGCTGCTCAAAATCCTGCTGGTCCTGGGGGTCGTACTCATCATAGATGTTGCCGACGATTTCCTCCAGCAAGTCTTCCATGGTGATCAGGCCGCTGGTGCCGCCGTACTCATCCACCACGATGGCCATGTGGAATTTGTTGTGCTGCATGTCCCGGAAGAGCAGGTCGGTGCGCACAGTTTCGGGCACAAAGTGGGCGTCGCGCAGGATGCTGCGCAGGGGCAAAGGCTCCGCGCGCTGCAGGTTGAGCAGGAATTCCCTGGTGCTGACCGTGCCCAGGATGTGGTCCAGGTCCTCTTCATACACCGGGAAGCGGGAAAGACCGGTCTGGTCAATCAGCTCCACGATTTCCTCTACCGTGTCATCCACCCAGATGGCGTAGACATCGGTGCGGTGGGTCATGCATTCAGCGGCCGTCATGTTGTTAAACTCGAACACGTTCTTGATCATCTCGCGCTCGGCTTCCTCGATGGTGCCTTTTTCCTCGCCCACATCCACCAGCATGCGGATTTCATCCTCGGTGATGGATTGGGTGGGCTGCATGAAATCCACCCGGAACAGCTTTAAAATCCAGCAGGATAACTTATCAAGCGCCTTGGACATGGGAAAAAACAAGCGGTTGACAGCGCCCGCGAAACCAAAGAGCAGTTTGGCGACCTTCCGTGGCTTGTAGGTGGCCAGGCGCCGCGGCAGCACCACGGCGAACAGCTGCATCAAAAACGTCAGCACCACCAGGCAGATTGCAGTGAACAGCAGGTGCGTCCCGGACTGGCTTAGGAAAGCCCAGCCCCATTGCGCGCGGGCATGGAGGGACAGCGGCAGAATCACATTCCACATGGTGATGCCCGCGATGAGCATGGCCAGTAGCAGCATGCAAATGCGAAGGCCGGAGGGCAGGGCCAGCAAGCCGGCTGCCTGATCCTCCACCTTGTTTTGTTCCCCGTCATCATTGTCTCCCACACGGCGGTGGGACAGGTTGATTTGCTGGGCGGCGGATTCAGCCGCTGACAGCAGGGCATATATCAGAATAAAAACCAATTGCAGAACAATCAACAAGCCGGAAGGCTCAGGATCCATAAGGCATTTACTCCCCTTTCGCAGCGATTATAGCATAGCGGAGCGGTTTTTGTCACCCGATTGGGCGCGGGAAAAGCCTTGTAAACAAAAGATTCTTGTCCCCTCTTTTCATCTGTGTTAGCATTGAGGCGTTTTTAATGTGTCCTTCATGATTCCTTCACACAATGTTGGCACAATGGCAGGGAAAGCGTACAGAAAGGGGTTTCGTCATGTTTGGGTATGTCGTGGCCAATGTTGATAAACTGGATGAACAAGCCAAAGAGCGTTACCGCAGCGTGTATTGCGGGCTGTGCCACGCGCTCAGGCGCCAGCATGGGCAGCTGGGCCGCCTGACGCTGACCTATGACATGACCTTTCTGATTTTGCTGTTGAGCGCACTGGACAAGACGGAGATTTCCACCTTGAAATCCTTCCGCTGCCCGATGCACCCGCTGCAAAAGCGCGAGGCCTTCACCAACCGGCACACGCAGTACGCCGCGGACATGAACGTGATGCTGGCCTATTACCAGCGCATGGACGACTGGGAGGACGAGGGCAAGCGCAGCGCGCTGCTGCAGGCGCACAGCCTGGGCAAACACATCGAACAATTGAAGGAGCGCTACCCCCGCCAGGCGCAGGCCATCACCGACGAATTGGCCTTGCTGCATGAGATGGAGCAAGCGGGCGAACCCATGCCTGACTTGCCGGCCGCGGCCTTTGGCCGTTTGCTGGGCGCCATTTTTACGCCGGATGGCCACGCGCTTTCCGACCAGCTGTATGATTTTGGGGAGAAACTGGGCCGCTTCATCTACCTGATGGACGCGGCGGTGGATTTGAAGAAGGACATCCAGCAGGAGAAGTACAACCCCCTGGTGAGCATCCCCACCCAGCGGCATTATGATATCCTACAGCTGCTGATGGCCGACTGCGCGCAGACCTTTGAAACCCTGCCCATCCACCAGGACAAAGCGCTGATGGAAAACATCCTGTACTCCGGCGTGTGGTCGCGATACCCCGTTCGCCGTGAAGGAGAGCAAAGTTCATGAGAGACCCGTATGAAGTGCTGGGGCTGCCCCGGACAGCCAGCGAGCAGGAGGTCACCACAGCCTACCGGAAGCTGGCCAAGCAGTACCACCCGGACCTAAACCCAGGTGACCCCAACGCTCAGAAAAAAATGGCTGAAGTCAACGTGGCCTATGAGGAAATCAAGTCCGGCAGGGCGCGCTACCAGGATTATTCCAGGCCGCAAAGCGGCGGTCAGCGCCCGGGCGGCTATAACCCCTTTGGCGGTGGCGGCTTTGGCGGCTTCAACCCCTTTGAGGAATTCGCGCGCTCTGCCCAGCGAACCCAGCAAAGAAGCAGCCAGATGGATGGCTTTGACCCGGTGCGGCAGTACATCCAGGCCATGCGCTACCAGGAGGCGCTGTACGCCCTGAGCCAGATCCACAACCGCACGGCGGAATGGTACTTCCTAAGCGCCGTCGCCAACTTTAACTCCGGCAACCGCGTCACCGCTATGCACCACATTGATGAAGCGGTGCGGCTGGACCCCAACAACTTTGAGTACGCCAGGACCAGGGCGCAGATCCAGGGCAATACCCAGCAATATTCCCAGCGCAGCCAGATGTTTGGCATGCCCAACATCTCCTCCCTCAACACCCTGTGCATGGGCTTGTGCCTGGCCAGGCTGTGCTGCCGCTGCATTTAACAAGGAGCTGAAGAAATGATCAACAACCTCAAGTACAGGCTCATCAATTTCATGCGCGGCCGCTATGGCATGGACGCGCTCTACCGCGCCACCATGGTGCTGACCTTCGTGTTTCTGGTGCTGAACATCATCCTGCCCTCACCCATTTTTTACTTCCTCTCCCTGGCGTTTGCCGTGGTATCCTTCTACCGCGCTTTTTCCAAGCAGCACGCCAAGCGCGGCGCTGAAAACCAGAAATACCTGGCGTTCAGGAACAAACTTGAAAAGAAGCTGATGCAGATCAAAAACCGCGTCCGGGACCGCAACACCCACCGCTACCGCGCCTGCCCCTCCTGCAAGCAAACGCTGCGCCTGAAGAAAAAAACAGGAATCAACCACGTCACCTGCCCGGTGTGCAAAAACCAGTTTGACGTGAACATCCGCTTTTGACTCACACAATCTGACCAAAAAATAACCGCATCCGCCCCTTGCCAAACCGCCAGAAAAGGTGTACGATTCTGGCATATTTTATTTTTTCGTTCGTGTTTTTGGAGGAAGGATGCAGGCACTGCGCAAGGCGATTCAAGAACAGGGCAAGGGAATCGGCACGGACATCGTGGAGGTTGGGTCTTTTTTGAACCATCGCCTGGACACCGGGCTGATGTTTCAAATGGGCGAGCACATCGCGAAGGCTTTCGCTGAGGATCAGCCCAGCCTCATCCTGACGGTGGAAGCCTCCGGCATCGCCCTGGCCCTGGCCACGGCGCACTGCATGAAGGACATCCCTGTGCTGTTCGCCAAGAAAACACCGGCCAAGACCTTGAACGAAGCCATGCTCACCACTCAGGTCAAGTCCTACACCCACGGCACCGCCTACACGATGCGCTGCGCCAAGGCCCTGATGAAGCCCAACGACCACGTGTTGATTGTGGATGACTTCCTGGCTGACGGCGAAGCGGTGCGCGGCATGATGGACCTGGTGAAGCAGGCCGGGGCCACGCTCGCAGGCGTCGCCATCGCGATTGAAAAAGGCTTTCAGCCCGGCGGCAGGAACCTGCGCGAACAAGGCGTCAAACTTGCCAGTTTGTCCATCGTCACGGCAATCAAGGATGGCCACATCCAGCTGCTGGACGATTGAGCAATAGAGATTGAAGGAGGGCACCATGATTTACAGCAAACAGTCCACCCTGGCGACCAGGATTCTCATCCTGGCCATGTTCCTCACGCTTCTGTCCGCCAGTTTGATCCCGGCCTATGCCGAGTCTGCCTTTCCCCCGGTCAGCAAGGAAGACCTGAAGGTGGGCCTGGTGCTCATCGGCTCCCGTGATGACGGCTTCTCCGGCGCGCACTACCGCGGCATGGAAGAAATGAAGCAGCAGCTGGGTCTGAACGATGACCAGGTGCTGTACAAGTTCGAAGTCAACGACAGCGACCCCGCCGCCACCGAATCCGCCATGCGCGAGCTGGTGGATGTGGGCTGCCAGATCGTGTTTGGCAACTCCTGGGGCTACATGAACTCCATGGAAGATCTGGCCGAGGAATACCCCGAGGTCATCTTCTCACACTGCTCCGGATACAAGAACAACGGCGCCAACTTCAACAACTATTTCGGCCGCATCTACCAGGGCCGCTACCTGTCCGGTATCGCGGCGGGGCTGAAAACCACCACGAATAAAATCGGCTACGTGGCCGCCTGGGCGGACAACGCCGAAGTCAACGGCGGCATCAACGCCTTTGCCCTGGGCGTGCAGTCTGTGAAGCCCGAGGCTGAAGTCTATGTGAAGTTCATTTCCTCCTGGTATGACCCCACCCTGGAAAAGCAGGCCGCTGTGGCCCTGCTGGCGCTGGACTGCGATGTCATCGCCCAGCACGTTGACACCGCCATGCCCCAGATCGCCGCTGAGGAAGCCGGCAAGTTCGGCGTGGGCTACAATGCCGACATGACCGTCAACGCCCCCAAGGCTCACCTGACCGCCCCCATCTGGAACTGGGGCAGCATCTACATCGACCAGGTGCAGAAGGTGATCGATGGCACCTGGACGGCGGAGAACTACTTCTGGGGCATCAAGGAAGGCCTGGTGGACATCTCCCCCTTGAGCGCCAACGTGGCTGAAGGCACCGCTGAGAAAATTGAGGAAGCGCGCGCCAAAATGCTGTCGGGCGAATGGGATGTCTTCAGCGGCCCCATCTACAGCAACACCGATGAACTGGTCGTCAAGGAAGGCGAAGTGCTGTCTGACGCGGACATCACCTCAGGCCTGATGACCAACCTGCTCGTGAAGGGCGTCAGCGTCAAGTAAACCCCGGATTGTTGTATGCAAGCGGGGCTGCCGATTGAGATTGACAGCCCCGCTTGCCTGTTCTTGCAGCATTATTTATGCTATAAATACTGTAACTTCACCATCAAGGAGACCGCATGCAGTTCACGCCAGCCATCCAGCTCATCCGCCTGACCAAGTGCTTTGACAGCGTCACAGCCTGTGACTGCATTGACCTGGACGTGCGCCGGGGCGAGATCCTGGCGTTGCTGGGCGAGAACGGCTCGGGGAAGACGACGCTGACCAACATGCTCTCGGGCATTTATCAGCCGGACGCCGGGCAGATCCTGCTGGACGGGAAACCGGTCATCATCCGCTCCCCCAGGGATGCCATCCGCCAGGGCATCGGTATGATTCACCAGCATTTCAAGCTGGTGGAGGTGATGACGGCCAGGGAAAACATCTTATTGGGCCAGCAAAGCCTCATCAAAACCAACCCGGAGGACGCGGTGAAAGCCTTTGGCTTAAAGGTGGGCCTGAACAAAAAAGTGTATGACATGTCCGTCAGCGAAAAGCAGACGGTGGAAATCCTCAAAGTATTGTGCCGGGGGGCTGACAAGCTGATTCTGGATGAGCCCACCGCGGTGCTCACCCCCCAGGAAATTCAGAGCCTGTTTGATACCCTCCACGCCATGCGGAAGGAAGGCAAGGCCATCATCATCATCACCCACAAACTGGAAGAGGTGATGGCGGTGTCCGACCGGGTGACGGTGCTGCGCAAGGGCGTCAACGTGGGCACGGTGGGCACCGGGCAGACCGACCGCTTCAGCCTGACGGAGATGATGGTGGGCCAGGCGATTGACCTGGACGTTAAAAGGGTTGAAACCCCGCCCGGCCAGCCGTTGCTGAGGCTTGACAAGGTGAGCGCCGAGGACGACAGCGGCAGGACGCTGCTGAAGGACATCAGTTTTACCTTGAACCAGGGCGAAATCCTGGGCGTCGCCGGGGTGGCGGGCTCCGGGCAGAAAGCCCTGTGCGAAATCATCGCGGGCCTTGAAAATCCGTCCGGCGGCACCATCACCCTGGACAAACAGCCCATCAATGGCTTAAGCCCCAGGGAAATCATCAAGCGCGGCATCTCCATGGCCTTCATCCCGGAGGACCGCCTGGGCATGGGCCTGGTGGGTGGCCTGAACATCCCGGACAATTTGCTGTTGAAAACCTACCGCGACCAGAAGGGCTTCTTTTTAAAGCGTAAGCCGGCGCGCCTGGAGGGCGAGGAGATGATCAGGAAGCTGAAAATCGTCACCCCCGGGCTGAACGTTAAAATCCGCAAGCTGTCCGGCGGCAATGTGCAAAAGGTGCTGTTGGGGCGCGAAATCAACCTAAGCCCCAAGGTGCTGATCACCGCCTACCCGGTGCGCGGCCTTGACATCGGCGCGTCCATGACGATTTATGACATGCTCAACGAGCAAAAGCGCAAGGGCGTAGGCATCCTGTTTGTAGGCGAGGACCTGGATGTCCTCATCAGCCTGTGCGACCGCATTCTGGTGCTGTGCGCGGGCAAGGTCAGCGCCATTGTCGAAAGCCAGTTTGCCACCAAGGCGCTGCTGGGCATGAAGATGACAGGCCTTAAGACAGACAAAGAGGACGAGTATGCGTAGAACACTGCCCCAAATGCACATTGTGCAGCGCAGCGACATCAAGCCCCTCAATGCCTGGGGCTACCGCCTGCTGGCCGTGCTGTTTGCCCTGTCCATGGGCGGCCTGTTTCTGTTGATCCTGGGTTACAACCCCTTTGATGTGTACGCCACCATGCTGCGCGGCGCCCTGGGCAGCGCTGGGATGCAAAAGGAGACCCTGAAGCTGACCATCCCCCTGGCCCTGACCGCCCTTGGCATCCTGCTGGCGTTCAAGATGAAGTTCTGGAACATCGGCGCGGAGGGGCAGATCGCTGCCGGCGCCATCGCCGCAAGTTATTTTGCCTATTTTCACGCCGACCTGCCCAAAACGGTGCTGCTGCTGACGATGGCGGCGGCGGGCTTTGTGGCCGGCGGCTTTTGGGGCCTGATCCCCGCTTGGTTCAAAACCCGCTTTGGCACCAACGAGACGCTGTTCACCCTGATGCTCAACTACATCATCTACTACTTCATCACCTACCTGCGCGAAGGCCCCTGGCGGGAGTCCGTCGGCGGCTTCGCGGCCATGCCGCGCTTTCCCAAGCAGGCCCGGCTGCCGGAAATCCCTTTCCCCTTTGTGGGCAACCTCCACCTGGGCTGGGTGGTGCTGTTGGTGATGATGGTGCTGGTGTTCATCTACCTGCGCTACACCAAACAGGGCTATGAAATCACCGTGGTGGGCGAGAACGAGCGCACGGCGCGCTATGCAGGCATGCCGGTGAAGCGCATCATCCTGCGCACGATGTTTTTGTCCGCCGGCATCGCGGGCCTGGTGGGCATGCTGCAAGTCTCCGGCCCGGACCGGCAACTGACCGACTCTGTGGGCGGCGGGCGCGGCTTTACCGCCATCAGCATAGTGTGGCTGGCCAGGCTGTCCCCCTTTGGCTCGGTGGCGGTAGCCTTCCTGTTTGCCATCCTGCAAAAGGGCAGTTCCATGATGCAGACGGAGTACCGCATCCCGGCCTCGATGTCTGACATCCTGCAGGGCATCATCCTGTTTTGCGTGCTGGGGGCGGAGTTCTTCCTGCAATACAGGATCTTAAAGCGCAAGGAGGTGGCCGCGTGAACGGGTTCATGGATCAGCTGACCGCCTTCCTTTATGCCGCCATCCTGGCCAGCGTGCCCCTGCTGTACGGCACCCTGGGCGAAATCCTCTCCCAAAAGGCGGGCAACCTCAACCTGGGCGTGGAAGGCATGATGTACTTGGGCGCGGTTGCAGGCTTCCTGGCAGGCTACCACACAAATTCACTGGTGCTGACTTTGCTTCTGGGCATGGCGGCAGGCGCCTTTGGCGCGGCCATATACGCCCTGCTCACGGTCGCCCTGAAAGCCAACCAGAACGTCACCGGCCTGACGCTGACCATCTTTGGCACGGGCATCGCTAATTTTCTGGGTGAGCAGGCCAAACTGAACGCGCCGATGGGCACGGTGTTTTTAAGCAATGAGTTAAAGGCCCTGCTGTCCCCCATCCGCGTAGCGGGTTTAAGCGACCTGCCCTTCATCGGCCCCCTGCTGTTTCACCACAGCATCCTGACCTACCTGGCCATCCTGTGCGGCATTGGGATGTCCTTGTACTTAAAGCGCAGCCACCTGGGCATGAACCTGCGCGCGGTGGGCGAAAACCCCGCGGCGGCGGACGCCATGGGCATCCCGGTGAACCTGTACAAGTACGTCCACATTCTGGTGTCCGGCGCGCTGTCGGGCCTGGGCGGCGTGTACATCAGCATGGTGACGGCTTCAGGCAACTGGCAGCCCAACATCATCTCCGGCCAGGGCTGGATTGCCATCGCGCTGGTAATTTTCGCCTCCTGGAAACCGCTGCGCGCCATCCTGGGCAGCCTGGTGTTTGGCGCACTCTCCGTGCTGCGGCTGTACATCCCCAAGGACCTCATCGACATCCCCTCCGCCTTCTTCTCCATGCTGCCCTTTGTGGTGACCAGCCTGGTGCTGGTGATCTCCTCCATCCGCATGAAGCGTGAAAACCAGCAGCCCGCCTCCTGCGGCATCAACTACTTCCGCGAGGAGCGATGAATGCAGCGGCTGATTGAGAAAATCAACGACCTTTTGAAGACGAAGACCCCGGTGGTCATCGCGATTGACGGACCCTGTGGTTCCGGCAAGACCACGCTGGCGAAGACCCTGTCAGAAATATATGAAGACAGCGCCGTCGTGCACGTGGATGACTTCTTTTTGCGGCCACACCAGCGCAGCGCGCAGCGCTTGTCAGCGCCCGGAGGAAACGTGGACCGTGAGCGTTTGGCGGACCAGGTGCTTAGCAAACTGCGGGAACAGAAGAATATGCAGTATGAGCGCTATGACTGCCAGACCGAAATGATGTCTACGCAGGATTTACCGGCGAGAAAACTGTGTATTATTGAAGGATCCTATTCCCACCACCCGGATATTGTCCAACATTATGACCTGCGGGTCTACCTGGACATCGACCCGGAAAAACAAGTGGAGCGCTTGAAACAGCGCGTCAGCCCGGACATGCTGCAAAAGTTCATCGACACCTGGATTCTGCTTGAACAAAATTATTTTACGGAATACCAAATCAAGGCGTCGAGCGACCTGGTCCTCAAAACATAAGTCAGCACAGCGCATACCAGCCCTTCTGCCGTCTCTGTTCGCCTTAAACGCGAACGGTTTTTCGTTTTTATGAATTTTTACAATTCGCGGTATCGTTTTCAGCCATTTGTTGAACAATTTTTCTGAATTGTGTACAGTTTGAGCGAGCAAAGAACTTGACGCGCCCCCGCTTATGATAAATTCTAAACATATTCAATACATCCAAGGTAAACACTCATGATGAAAGGGGTTGCTTAATGTCGTTCAAACAAGAAATTGGTCCAACAAACAATATGCATGTGCGCAAAAAAAAGTGGACCAGGGACGACACGGAACTGACTCTATTGGCAGCGCCTACCAGTTTGTGGTACCTAATCTTCTGCTACCTGCCCATGTTTGGCGTGGTGCTGCCCTTCCTCAGCTTCAAGATTGTGCCGGGAGCGGGGTTCTTTGGCAGCATCCTGCGCAGTGAGTTTGTGGGCCTCAAAAACTTCGCCTACCTGTTCAGGGGCGGCCAGATCTGGATCCTGCTGCGCAACACCATCGGTTACAACATCGTCTTCATCATCCTGGGCATTGTGGTGCCGGTGACCCTGGCCATCATCATCTCCATGCTGCGCAACCAGCGCGGGGCCAAGGCCTACCAGACCATGATGTTCTTCCCGCACTTTCTAAGCTGGGTCGTGGTCAGCTACTTTGTGTACGCCTTCCTCAACGCCCAAAATGGCATCGTCGTCAGCATGCAGAAGGCCGCCGGTGTGGCCACGTCCAACTTCTACCGCGAGCCCAATTTCTGGATTTTCGCCTTCCCCCTGCTCAACCTGTGGAAGGGTGTGGGCAACGGCATGGTGGTCTACCTGGCCGCCATCACCGGCATTGACGGCAGCCTGTACGAAGCCGCGGTCATCGACGGCGCGACCAAGCCCCAGCAGGTGCGCTACATCACCCTGCCTAGCCTGAAACCCATGATGATCATGATGTTCATCTTAAGCGTCGGCCGCATCTTCTATTCCGACTTTGGTCTGTTCTACCAGGTCACCCAGGGCATCCCGCGCTCCATCTACAACGTGTCCGCCACCATTGACACCTTTGTCTACCAGAGCCTGCGCTCCTCCATGCCCTATGGCATGATCGCCGCACCCACCTTCATCCAGTCGGTGGCCTGCTGCGTGACCATCCTGCTGGCCAATGCCCTGATCCGGCGCATCGACCCGGACAACGCGTTGATTTAGGAGGGGCAGATGGACAAGCAATATCAAAACGAAAAAACAGTCAACCGCCTAAACCAGATCAAGCATCCCACCAACCTGCTGTTCAACAGCATCCTGCTGTTCTTCGCGCTGGCCTGCTTCCTGCCCTTCATCGTGGTGCTCCTGGTCTCCATCACGGAGGAAGCCAGTATCTCGCGCTATGGCTACCAGCTCATCCCCCAGGCCTTTTCCGGCCAGGCCTACCTCTTTTTGTGGAAGGAGCGCGCGCAGATCCTCAACGCCCTGCTGATGTCGCTGATTACCACCAGCATCGGCACGGTGCTGGGCGTGCTGCTGACCTCGGTGCTGGGCTATGTCATGAGCCGGCCAGGCTACAGGCTCAAGGGCTTTTTGACCTGGATGGTCTTCATCCCCATGATTTTCAACGGCGGCATGGTGGCCAGCTATGTCATCAACGTCCAGCTACTGCAGTTCCGCAATGGCCTGCACGCCCTGATTCTGCCCCTGATGGTGGGCAGCTTCAACGTGGTCATCTGCAAGACCTTTTTCCGCACCACCATCCCCGATTCCATCGTTGAATCCGCCAAGATTGACGGCGCGGGCCAGCTGCGCATCTACTTCAACATCGTGCTGCCCATTTCAAAGCCTGTGTTGGCTACCATGGCGTTGTTTTTAAGCTTTGGTTACTGGAATGACTGGTTCCTGTCGCTTTTGTACATCACCGACAACAAGCTGTACACCCTGCAGTACCTCTTGCAGCAGATTGTGCTCAACGTGGAGTGCCTGGCCAAAAACCCCGGCATCGGTTCAAGCCTGCAAGGCTACATCGACTCCATGCCGCGCGAGTCCGTCCGCATGGCCATCGCTGTCATCATCGTGCTGCCCATCGCCCTGGCCTATCCCTTCTTCCAGAAATACTTCATTTCCGGACTGACCATCGGCGCGGTGAAGGGCTGAAACCTTCGGATCCAACCCCCAAGGGGTGGACATAGATTCCCATTATTTTTCAAGGAGGAACCCCTGTCTTATGAGAAAGACCCTGTCCCTGCTCCTGGCGGCGCTGATGCTGCTGTCCCTGGCGCCTCTGGCCTTGGCCGAGTCTGCCGAGAATGTCACCTGGGTCTCCCTGGGCGGCGGCATGCCCGAGAACTATGAGAGCTGGAAAGCCAAGGTTGACGCGTACCTGACCGAGAAAATCGGCGCCACGCTGACTGCCGACATCCTGTCCTGGGGCGCCTACGGCGACCGCCGCAACGCCATCATCAACGGCGGTGAGTATTTTGACATCATCTTCACCGACGGCGGCAGCTACGCGGCCGACATCGCCAAGGGCGTGCTGCTGGACATCAAGCCCCTGCTTGACAACGTGCCCGCGCTGCGTGACGTCGTTCCCGCCAGCTTCTGGGATGCCATCACCATCGACGGCAAAATCTATGCCGTGCCCACCCTGAAGGACTCCGCCCTGGCCCACTTCTTTGTGTTTGACCCTGAAGTCATTGAAGGCCTGGAGCTGGATATCTCCGGGGTAAAAACTCTGGCAGACCTTGACCCCATCTTCCGTAAAATGAAGGAAGGCAACGATAAGGTTGCCCCCATTGAATCCCCCTTTAAACTTAACAAGGGCGGCGCCTATCACATGCTGGACGTGTATGATGGCGCCGGTGTCGGCGTGCCAGTCATGGGCGTGCGTTATGACGACGAAGGGCGCAAGGTTGTCTCTGTGTTTGAAACCGAAGAAATCATGAAGAACCTGGAACAGTTGCACACCTGGTACAACGACGGCATCATCAACGCCGATGCCGCCACCCTGGCAGAAGCCGGCAGCAATCTGCCCTTCTATGTAGCCCAGGGCTGGGCTGGTGCCTGGACCTATACCAAGGAAGATGAAGCCACCAAGGAATCCCGTACCTACACCGGGCTGACCCAGCCCTTCATCGGCCCCATCGCCAGCGCTGGCTCCATCATGGGTTCAATGAACGGCGTCTATGCGGGTGCCAAAAACCCCGAACTGGTCATGAAATTCCTGGAGTTGGTCAACACCGACACGAAACTGCGCGACATGATCTGCTACGGTGAAGAGGGCGTCAACTTTGAGTACAAAGATGGCCTGGTCGAGCAGAACAACGACAAGCCCTGGCCCTGGGCGCGCTACACCCAGGCCAACCACGCCATCCTGACCCCCACCACCGCCAACCCCGACCTCTTCACCGGGATTTCCTGGGTGAACGACAACGCCGTTCCCAGCGTCCTGATGGGCTTCAACCTGGATCGCTCCAACATCGAAGACGAGCTGGCCCTGATCAAAGCCACCTATGAGAAGTACCTGTCCGAGCTCATCACCGGCACCGCCGAGCCCACTGAAATCGTCCCCGCGATGATGGATGAAATACGCGCGGTTGGTTTTGACACCGTGATGGAAGAGTTCCAGAAGCAGGTCGATGCCTTCTTCGCGAAGTAATTCTTCTAAAAACTGACCCGGCATCAACCCGGGCAAACAAGGAAGCCGCCAGCGATGGCGGCCTCTTTGTTTACATCAGATGGCGTTTAGGGCGCAAGCACCTGCGCGCTCACAACCTGCCGCAGGAAGGCCGCCATGGACTGGAAGGACTGCATCTCGCTCCAGGGCGCGGTGTGGCCGCCCTCCAGCAGCTCCAGCTGGGCGTTGGCATATTGGCGGCTGAGGTTTTCCGCCTGTATTACTGGAATCAGGCTGTCCTGCTTGCCGCCCAGCACCAGGACCGGGATGGTGGTCTCGCGGGCGCGCTCGTCGTTTTCGTACTTGTTGCGCACCAACCAGGTGGGCACGCGGGAGAACAAGCCTTCCTCCACATCAAATTGGTTCTGAATATAGCTGTTGACCAGCTCCGTACCGTTGTAAAACGGCGCCATCAGCACCAGCCCTGCCGCCAGGTTTTCCTCCGCCAGCGCGGTGGCGGCACCCGTGCCCAGGCTCCACCCGGCCAGCACCAGGGGCTTGTCCCCCGCGCGGAGCTTGGCAGCCGCATAGGCTGCGCGCGCCATGTCCATGACGCTGTCCTCGCTGGGCTTGCCCTGGCTTTGGCCATAGCCCGGGTAGTCAATCATCATGAAGTCAAGCCCGCTTAGGATGGCGGCGGCATTGTCGCGCACCAGGGTATGAATCCTGCCGGCGGCCAGCTCCCCATTGCCGCCAAAGTAGAGGATCAGGCCTGCGCTTTGTTCGGCGCTTTTCAATACATAGCCCTGGTATTGCTCGCCCTTTTCGCCTTTGACAAGCACTTCTTCCACCTGGGGATTCTGTGCCAGCGCGGCCTCCGCGTTGATTTCACGGCGGCCTTCCATGTAGATGAAATCATCCTGGGCTACATAGAAGCCGCCCAGGCCGAAAATCAAAGCCACCACGACCGCCAGGATGACGATGCGGAACAGCCACTTGAACAGGCGCAGCGGCTTTTGCGCCGGGATGAACAAAAACAGCGCGATGACCAGCGCCGCGATGCCGGCGATGATAAGAAAGGGCTGCGAAAAAATGCTTGCGTCCGCAAAGGCCTGGTAATGCGGCTGGGCCCAGAACAGGATGCCGCCGCTGATTAAGGCACCCAGCAGCAGGCTGATCACCAGGCGCAGGAAGGTGGGGCGTTTTTTTGACATGCTCATGGAGAACTCCTTCGAAATGAACTTGGATGCTTCCATGAGAGTATACACGTTTTTACTTGGGCTGATAAGGGATTACAGCAGCAAAGTGGCCGCCAGGATAAACTGCGCGGCATAATACAAAGCGATGCAGGCGCGGTCCCAGGGGTCTTTGCCCGGGTTGAGCAGTCTGCGGGCGATGATGCCATCAGAAGCGGCAAACAGCGCAGCCCCCAGAAAGACCAGGGGATGCTGGGCCAGCGCCGCCGCGACCATGGCGGCAATCACCAGGGAATAGGCATAAAAAGGCAGGAGGTTGAACGCCGCCTGCTTTTTGTAATGATGGACTACATAGGTGCTGATGCTTGCCAGCAGCAAAAACAGCAGGAGGGAGGGCAGGCCCGGCGTCTGCTTTTGAAAGAAGGACACCAGGTACATCAGGTGCCCGGCCGCGAAACAGGCCGTGCCCATCAGGAAATTGAGTTCCAGCAGCACATCCGCCATGGCGCACAGCAGGATGCCAACCGCCATGAGAAGGGCAGCCTGCTCCCCTGTCTGCCAGTAGGCGTAGAAGGCCAGCAGGCTGGCAAACAGCGTGGTAACGCCCTTGAAGAAAAGGCGCGCCGCCTTTGAGTACCATTGTTTCTCACATGCCACCTGGTAGGTGAAACCGCACAGCAGCATCAGCGCCAGGATGGACAGGGTAAAGCCCAGTTGGCCGGTCACAGGATGTCGGCGGCAGCGACCTCGCTGGCGGCCTCCTCCGACTGGCTGGCCATCTCCGCCATGCGCAGTTGCGCCTTCTTGCGCCAGCGGCCAAAGCGGTAGGCCAGCACATTGATCAAAGCGCCTGTCATCCAGGTGGCAAGCATCGCATAGTATAACATCTCCGGGTTGCCCAGCATGCCGTTTTCCGGTGACTTGGACAGGTTGACCAACAGGTAGGCCAGGGGCACGCGGATGCCGACGGAGGTAATCAATGAAATCCACATGGGCGTCATCGCGTCCCCCGCCCCGCGCATCACGCCGGACAGGCTCTGCAGCACCGCCATGGCGATGAAACCCGGCGCCAGGATGCGCATGAAGCGCATGCTCAACTGCAGCACATGCTCCTGATGGGTGAACAGACTCATGATGTCATGGCCAAAGATCAGGATGGAGATGGTCATCAAGGTGGCAACACCCAGCGCCATGAACACGCCCTGCTTGGCGCCACGCTGCACGCGGTCCAGTTTTTTAGCACCGATGTTTTGCCCTGTGTAGGTGGTCATCGCCATGCCAAAGGAGAAATTGGGCATCATGGCAAAGCCGTCCACGCGCATGGAGATGACCGCGGCGGCAATGATGTCAGGGCCAAAGGAGTTCTGCAGGCGCTGCACCAGGATCATCGCCATGGAGAAGATGGCCTGGGTGATGCCTGAGGGCATGCCAAGGCGGACGATGTCCTTGACGATGGGCTTGTGCAGCCTGACGCTGTCGCGGTTGATGTCAAAGGTCTCCCGCATCCGGGACAGCTTGACATAGCACAGGACAGCGGAGATGGCCTGGGAGATGATGGTGGCCCAGGCGACGCCGGGAACGCCCATCTTGAAGACGATGACAAACAGCAGGTCCAGCGCGATGTTCAAAGCGCTTGTCAGCAAGAGAAAACCGAGGGCGGAAAAACTGTCCCCCATGCCGCGCAGGATGCCGGAAAGCACATTGTAATAGGTAAAACCCGCGATGCCGATAAAGTAGATGACCAGGTAGGCGACGGCATCCTCAAAAATTGCCACCGGGGTTTGCAAGGCACGCAGGATGGCCGGGGACAGCAGCACGCCCAGAACGCCAATGATGACAGACACGATGGCGGTCAAGGTCAGGCAGTTGCCGATGGTGATGCTGAGCATCCTCCTGTCCTTGGCCCCAAAATACTGGGACACAAGGATGCCGGCGCCTGTGGAAATGCCCACAAACAAGGCCAGCATAAACATCAGCACCGGGCCGGAACTGCCCACGGAGGCCAGGGCGCGCACGCCCTCCCCGCCGCCTTGCTCCATGAAGCGGCCCACCACCACCGAGTCCGTCGCGGCGTAGAGCTGCTGGGCGATGTTGCCAATGAGCATGGGGATGGCAAACTCCAGGATGCGCCGCCAGGGCGCGCCGGAGGTCATGTTTCTTGGTGCGAACAACTGCTTAAGTCTTTGCATGAACAACCTTCTTTACCTTAATAGATAGAAAGTATACTGGTTTGAGCCGCGTCATTCAAGGAAAATCCCGGAGGGTATACTCTTTTTATGGCAAAGAAGATGATCAGTACAAGCAAATTGAGCAAGAAGGCAAAACGCCGGATGAACCTTGAACGCCGGGTGACCTGGGGCTTTTCGCCTGTCAGCCGGGTAAAGCCGGACAAAAAGGAGTACAAGCGCCGCAAGGACACACGCCAGGACCTTGAGACATAAGGCTTGCCCGGTTTGACGGCGTCAAGCCTTCAGGGGTAAAATGGGTGCGCCCGGCTAAAGAGAGCGCGCGGCAAGAAAGGGACGAACAATGGATGTGTTGTTTTCAGCCCTGATGGGCATTGTCCAGGGCTTGGCAGAGTTTTTGCCCATCTCCTCCTCCGGGCACCTGATTGTGGCGGAGAAGCTGCTGGGTTTGCTGGGGTACACGCAGGACGGGTCCAGCATCGCGTTTTATGTCATGCTGCACATGGGCACCCTGATTGCTGTGATGGCCATTTTCTGGCGGGACTGGGTGGACATGCTGCTGCACCCCATTAAAAACCGCACCCTGCTGCTGTTGTTCATCGCCTCCCTGCCGGCCCTGCTTGTAAAAGTAGTGCTGGGGGACATTGTGGACGGGCTGTTCACCGGCTGGTTCCTGGGCATTTCCTTCCTGATTACCGCTGTCTTCCTGGTGCTGATTGAGGTGCTGGGCAAAAACGCCAAGCACGAGCGCCGGAAGGATGAGGTGGACATCCCCACCGCCGTCACCATGGGCGTGTTCCAGGGCATCGCCCTGCTGCCGGGCGTCAGCCGCAGCGGCTCCACCCTGCTGGGCGGCATCCTGTCCGGGCTGAACCGGAAGACCGCCGCCAAGTTTTCCTTCATGATGTCAGCGCCCGCCATCCTGGGCAGCTTCATCGTGGAAGGCAAGGACGCGGTGGAGCAATACGGCCTGTCCTCCCTGTTCTCCGTTGAATCCATCATCGGGCTGGTGTTCGCCGCCATCTTTGGATACCTGGCCATCCGCTACATGCTCAAGCTCATCGAGCGCATCAGCTTTTACAAGTTTGCGCTGTATGTGGCCGTGGTGGGCGTGCTGGTCATTATCGCCCAATTGACCGGCTTTGCCGACTTCCCCCCGCTTTCCTTCCCGGGCAGCATGCCCACGGTATAACAGGAGAATTGAATGAAAAAAACCTTGGTTCTGTTGCTTACCATTCTGCTTTTGTTGGATGTCCCTGTGATGGCGCAGCAGGCAGCCCCCGAAATTCCTGCGCCGTCAAAGCACATCACCGATGGCAAGGGCTATTGGCAGACCCCCATGGACATCACGGACACCAAGGCCGTGTGGGAGATGCTGATGTCCCCCGTGACAGTGGTGAAGGGCAACCAGAAGTCCCAGCAGGTGCTGTACAAGGAACCCGACAGCAAGTCCGAGCCCGTGGGAGATGTCACCCGCGATTCCCAGGGCCTGCATGTGCTGGAAACAAGGGACGACGGCTGGAGCCTGGTGGAGACCTACTCCAGTTCCTTCCACGACAGCAAGGTGAAGGCCTGGAACCAGTTGGTTCAGGGCTGGATCCGCACGGACATGCTGGAAACCATCACCCCCAAAGGCAAGTACGCCCTGTTGGTGGACAAGCTGGACCAGCGCCTGTACATCTTTGAAGATGGGGAACTGTATGATGTACTGGCAATTTCCACAGGGCTTCCCAATGAGCGCCAGCCCTACAACGAAACGCGCTCGGGCGAATTTCTGTTGGTAAGCCCGGTGGGCGGCTTTGAAGTGGAAGGGCTGAACGCCGCGATGGGCCTTCGCTTCAATTGGGGGGACATCCTGCACGAAGTGCCCCATTCCATTCGTAACGGAAACAAAAACTACCAAAAGTATGAGGAAGTGCTGGGCGAGCGCGCCAGCCACGGCTGCATCCGCGTGCAGCGCAAGCGCACGCCCAAGGGCACCAACATGACCTGGGTATGGAACACCTTAAGAAAGCGCATGGACACCAAGCTGGTCATCTGGGAAGACCTGCCCGGCCGCCAGTTGGCCTATGTGGACCCAGGCACCCCCTTGTTTTACAACCCCAAAGGCGGGCAGAACTACCATTCCGCGGCCGAGTGCTATGGTGTCAAAAAAGAATTCCAGCCCATGGCGCAGTTTGCTTACAGCGAGCTGGGCACCGGCGATTACAGCAGCCTGACCGCCTGCCCCTACTGCGTGCCGCCGCGCACCGTGGCTGAGATTGACGCCATCAACCTGGCGCATAAACTGCCCTGATACTTGGAAAAGTTTTGCTTGCCTTGAACGCGGAAGGCGTATATACTATGTAATTGGCACATCCTTGCGCCATGCAAGTCGTGGCGCCATATGTCCATGAGGAGGTGAAAGGTATGGATTACGAACTGCTCTACATCATTGACACGAGCCTGGAGGAAGAAGCCCGCAAGGAACTCATCGCACGCTACAGCGCGCTGGTTGAGCAACACGAAGGCAAAGTGGAAAAGGTTGAAGAATGGGGCAAGCGCCGGCTGGCTTATCTGGTTGATGACAAGCCCGAAGGCTACTATGTCCTGGTCAATTTTTCCGCCCCGTCTGTCTTCCCCAAAGAGATGGAACGCGTGATGGAGATCGACGAGAATGTAATGCGTTATCTCATTACGCGCGTCGAACACAAACGCTCCAACGTCAAGCCGCCGCAGCGCATCGCGCCGCAGGCCCAGAGCGCGGAAGTTCCCGAACCCGGCTTGGAAGCGCTTGCCAGTCAGACCGAGGAATAAGGAGAGCCTGATGAACAAGATCTTTCTGATTGGGAACCTGACAAGGGACCCAGAACTGCGCAGCACCCAGAGTGGCGTGCCTGTATGCACCTTCACGGTAGCGGTCAACCGCCGTGGCCGCCAGGGTGCCGAAGCAGGCCAGCCTGAAGCGGATTTCTTCAGGGTGACCACCTGGCGCCAGCAGGCCGAACACTGCAGTCGCTACCTGGCCAAAGGCCGAAAGGTTGGGGTGACCGGCACGCTGACACTGCAGCATTACACGGGCAACGACGGACAACAGCGCAGCAGCCTGGAAGTCAATGCCGACGAAGTCGAATTCCTCACCCCCCGAGGTGAAGGCGGAATGAACAGCAGGCCCGCGGGCCAGACGTCCTCCCCCCAGGAAAACAACGGCTTTGTCCGGGTTGATGACGACGACTTGCCATTCTAAGCAATATTAGTGAGGAGACAGAAACATGTCAGAGAATAGAGGAGCCGAACGCAGGCAGCGCCCGCGTGGCAGACGCCCGCGCCGCAAGGTCTGTGATTTTTGCGCGAACAAGGTTGTCTACATCGATTACAAAGATGTGAACCGCCTGCGCCGCTACATCAACGAACGCGGCAAGATTTCTCCCCGGCGCATGATGGGCACCTGTGCCAAGCATCAACGCCAGCTGTCTGAGGCCATTAAACGCGCACGTGCCATCGCGCTGATGCCCTACTCGGCGGACTGAGAAACAAACTTGCTTTCTAAAACCAGCTTTCGGGCTGGTTTTTTGATGCCAAAAAAGCGGAGGCTGCTGCTCCCCCGCTTCAATATTAAGTGTTTTATTGTACTTAGTTTCTCAACAGCTGCTTGCTCAGGTCCGCCACGGCGGCCTTGATGGGCGGCGCTGTCTGGATGAGGCTTTCAATTTTGGCGCAGCCGTGCAAAATGGTGGTGTGGTCGCGCCCGCCCAGCATCTCGCCAATGCGCGGCAGGCTGGTGTCAGTCAGCAAGCGCGACAGGTACATGATCATCTGCCGTGGCACGGTGATGTTGCGGCTGCGGCGCGGGCCGATGAGGTCCTCCACGCTGACGGCGTAGTAATTGGATACCGCCTGCAGGACGTCCTGGGTGGACACGGAGCGGGGCTGGTGCTCGGAAATGATTTCCTTCAGGGCTTCCTGTGCCAGCTCCAGGCTGATGTCCCTTCCGGAGAGGTTGGAGTAAGCCGACAAGCGCGTCAGGCTGCCCTCCAGCTCGCGGATGTTGCTGTCCACATTGCTGGCGATCATCTGGATGACGTCTTCCCCTACTGCGATGTTCTCCTCCCGTGCCTTGGTGCGCAGGATGGCACAGCGGGCGTCCATGTCAGGGCGCTGGATGTCGGCGATGAGGCCGGAGAGGAAGCGGCTGCGCAGCCTTTCCTCCAGGTGGGCGATTTCCTTGGGTGGGCGGTCTGAGGACAGCACAATCTGCTTGCCGGCGTTGAACAGGGCGTTGAAGGTGTGAAAAAACTCCTCCTGGGTGGAGTCACGCCCGGCGATGAACTGGATGTCGTCAATCAGCAGCACGTCCACATTGCGGTATTTTTCGCGGAACTGGACGTTGCGGTTGGTCTGGATGGCGGTGACCAGCTCGATGGTGAAGGTTTCGCTGGTGACATACTCCAGCCTGGCCTCCGGGCGCTGGGTTAAAATGTAATGGCCGATGGCGTGCATCAGGTGGGTCTTGCCCAGCCCCACGCCGCCATAGATGAACAAGGGGTTGTAGGCGTCCGCGGGCGCCTCGGCCACCGCCAGGGAGGCCGCGTGGGCGAAGCGGTTGCCTGAGCCCACCACAAAGGACTCAAAGGTGTAGCGGTTGTTGAGCTGAGGGGCGGGCTTTTTGATGGCGACCGCGCCGTTTTGGTAGTCGGTGGCCTGCTTGGGCGTCAGGATGCTCAATTGCAATTCCCGCCCACTGACTTCCTTGAGCGCGTTACTGATGAGGCTGGAATAGCGCGGCACCACAAACTGGTGATAAAAATCAGTTTCCGCTTTGACGAAGTATTGGTTGCCGCTCAAATCCAGCGGCTTCAAAGCCCGCTCAATCCATGTGGAATAGGTCACATCAGACATTGATGCGTGCATTACTTGACAAGCCTTCTGCCAGATCATCCGGTAATCCAAACTGATCGTCTCCTGATAATGTATTTATACAGCGGCTATGCAAGCCCCAGGGGTAAAAAAAAGCAGACAGTTGCTGTCTTCTCTTACAAGAGATGTGGATAAGTCCCTGTGGATAAACTTGCCTTCCGGGTCAACCACAGCCGTATTCTACCATGAAAACCGCCTGGAATCAAATGAACGGCGCGTGTTTGAATGTGCAGGCGCGCCAGGCTGTTGATAAATCCAAACCCCTATCCCTTGTGGTCAGGATCCCCGGGCAGCCCAAGATTTGGATTTTGATGTGCATATTTTTCCTGGTTTTCGTATATTATTGCATTTCTTTGTTGCCTTATGAACAATATTAAGTTCTGATGTCGAAAACACACAGGTTCTTTACAAAAGCGAGAAGGCGGATTTCTTCCATTTTTGGCAAGAACAGTCTATACTGGCTCTATTCATACCAAGATACCGAGGAGGTAAATATGGAGAAGCGGTTCACCACCAAGGAAAGAAGCTGGATCCTGTATGACTGGGCCAATTCAGTTTATGCCACCAACATCATGGCCGCCATCTTCCCCACGATTTTTGTAGCCTTCGCCGGCGACCAGGGCGACCTGTGGTGGGGCTATGGTACCAGCCTGGCTACTCTGATCATCGCCATCCTGGCCCCCATCCTGGGCTCCATCGCGGACTACCAGGGAATGAAAAAGAAACTGTTCACCGTTTTCATGCTGCTGGGCGTGATTGCCACCGCCCTCATCGCGCTGACCAGCGACTGGCGCTTCATGCTGGTGGCCTATGTCATCAGCAAGATTGGCTTCTCCGGCTCCAACCTCTTTTATGACAGCTTTTTAACAGACGTCACCACCGATGAGCGCATGGACAAAGTGTCCTCCTGGGGCTATGCCATGGGCTACATCGGCGGCAGCACCATCCCCTTTGTGATTTCCATCGCGGTGCTGATGATCATGGGCTATTCCAGCCCCTTCGCGCAAAAGTTCGCCATCCTCATCACCTCAGTGTGGTGGCTGGTCTTCTCCATCCCCTTCTTCAAAAATGTTGAGCAAGTGCACTATATCGAAAAACCCGAAAAGATTTCGCTGAAGTCCACCTTTGCCAATGTGCTCAACACCATGCGCGACATCGCCAAGAGCCGGGGCATGCTGATGTTCATCATCGCCTACTTCTTCTACATTGACGGCGTGGGCACGGTCATCAGCATCTCCACGGCCTACGGCACCGCCCTGGGCCTGGGCGCGACGGGCATGATCCTGGCGCTGCTGGTCACCCAGATTGTGGCCATGCCCAGCTCCATCCTGTTTGCCAAGCTGGCCAAGAAAATCTCCACCCGCAAAGCCATCCTGATTGCCATCGCTGTCTACATGTTCATCTGCCTGGTGGGCTTTTACATGGGCTTTAGCCTGGAGCCCCATCAGGATGCCTACCGCAGCGCATACAAAGGGCAGTATGACGCCATTCAAACGCAGGCCAACGATTTAACCTTTGAGGACCAGGACAAGGCCAAAATCCAAGTACTCAGCTTCCTAAGCCGCGCGGAAACCGCGCTGCGGGATAAAGATACCGCCGTGTTTGAAGAACTGGCCATCAACACCGAAGGCTTCAGCGACAAGGATGCCGCCCAGCTGCAAAGCCTGCAAACAGACGCCAAGGCCAGCCTGACAGCCTTCAAAGCCGGCCAGGCCGAGGTCATTTCGCGCTACCAGGACGCCATCAGGTTTTCCACCATGCTGTTCTGGGGCATGGCCATCCTGGTGGGCACCATGCAAGGCGGCATCCAGGCCGTCAGCCGCAGCTACTTTGGCAAGCTGATACCCAAAAAACGCTCCAATGAGTTTTTTGGCTTCTTTGACATCTTCGGCAAATTTGCCACCGTCATCGGCCCCTTGTTGTACGCCGTGGTGGGCACCTGGACCGGACGCTCTTCCTATGGCGCGCTATGCCTGATGCTGCTCTTCCTGGTGGGCTTCATTGTGCTGATCATGGCCAAGAAACCGCTGGAAGAATTGGAAAGAAACCGCGCGGCCCAGGCTGCCTTGGAAGGCTGATTACTTCATCTAAAGCATAGAGCCCATGCCAAACACGGCATGGGTTCTTTCGTTGATCAGTTAACAGTGAAAATGGTCAATAAAAAACACACGGCACGGAACCGTGTGTAGGTTGTGACGCTTAGGGATTACTCCTCGATAGAGAAATCTTCCTTGCTGGCGCCGCACAGCGGGCACTCAAAATCTTCGGGCAGGTCTTCCCACTTGGTGCCGGCCGCGATGCCGCCATCGGCATAGCCTTCCGCCTCGTCATAGACCCAGCCACAGATATTGCAAACGTACTTCTTCATGAACCAACTCTCCTTTTTTATGCTTCAGCCTTCCAAAGGCCGTGCAGGTTGCAGTGTTCGTAGACGGCGACCAACTGGTCTCCCTCCACCAGGGCAAAGGTAGCCACCGGCTCATCCCCTGCCTTGAGGTGCTTGATCTGATGCCCCAGCTTGCTTTCCAGGGCAACAAAGGTGATGTAGTGCTTCTCTTCCATGGGGTGGGCGACGGAGCCAACCTTGACAGTGACTTTGCTGCCTTCCACATGGATTTCCGGAACATGCTTTTCCCTGGATGCGTCAACCGTGCCGGCAGCCATTTCCTGCATTTCCTCGCCGCAGCACACAACGGCAACACCAGAGTCAAAAGCGTAAGTGACAATGTTTCCACAGTGCTTGCACACATAGAATTTCATAATCATACCCTCCTTTTCTTTCGCGTTCATCATAGTAAAAAAGCCGGCTGACTGTCAAGCATTCTGGGCAGATTTGTTCCATCCCGGACAATATTTTCCAATTCTTGACAGATGTGTAACAAAATCATTACAATGATGGGTGAAATCAAGGGAAGGAGGGCAGGTCTGTGCGCAGGGCAAGCGCCCGCGGCCAGCGGGCACCAAGGGGCAATGCGGCCGTACGCCACGCCACCTTCCAACAAGATCTGGAACTGGGGGTATTGCAGCCTTCCTCCCCCTGGAAATTGGAAACTGAACACGCTAACATCCAATGGCAAAACGCCACCCAGGACTATCTGCTTCAGGATGATCCCTGGCTGGTGGATGAGCAGCCCGCGCAGGAAATGTTCTTCATAACACCGCAGCAGGACGAGCAGTATGCGCCGCAGCAGGCCGCCCCTGTGCCGCAGTACCAACAGCCCGTATACTTAGACCAAAACGAACCATCCCTGCAGGCACTAAGCCAGCCTCAAAGAAAGCCGGGGGTGGCCCTGCCCCTGCTGGTGATGCTGGCCTCGCTTTCCATCCTGTTGGCTTGCGCGCTGAGCGTCTACAAAGCCTACCAGCCGCAGGAAGGCTTTGCCCGCAAGCTGCGCATGATGCAGGGCAATGCTTATTTCCCAGGGATTTATATCGATGGCATCGCCGTTGGCGGCCAGCAGCCCCAGGCCATCCGCGCCACCAGCGCTCAAGCAGGCGCTGGCAATGACCCGGCGCTGAACATCCGCCTTCGTATTGATGAGGTGGAGTACCAGTTCAACAACCAGAACATCCCCTACAGCAAAAACCTGGAGGATGTGATGGAAGAAGCCTGGTCCATCGGGCGGCAGGGCTCCCTGGCGCTGGTGAACTCCTTCTACACCCCCTTTGAAACGCGTTGGCAGCACGTGCGGCACACCCAGCAAAACGGCGCCTATTTCCATACCGAAGTCTCGTATGACCGCGGCGAGATCCTGTCCATGGCGCAAAGCATCGCGGCGCAAATCAACCGGGAGCCCATCAACGCGGTGGTGTCCTCTTTTGATTTTTCCACCAAAAAGTTCAGCGTCACCCAGGATGTGAAGGGGCGGCTGATCGCCCCGGAAACCATCGCCCAGACCCTGATCCAGTCGCTGGACCAGCGCGATTACAACGCGTCTTTAACCTTGGCCACCACCACCTTGCTGCCCAGGGTGTCCAGCGTCGACCTCAACAACCGCTTCACCATACTGTCACATTTTCAAACCAAAACGACCTCTGACCAGGACCGCAACAACAACATCGCCCTGGCCGCCCAGGCCATCAACAACAGGACGCTGATGCCCGGGGAGACCTTCTCCTTTAATGAGACAACCGGGCAGCGCACCCTTGACAAGGGCTACCGCGGCGCGCCGGCCATCCAGGGCGGCGTGCTGATTGATGACGTGGGCGGGGGCGTGTGCCAGGTGTCTTCCACACTTTTTTACGCTGCGGCCGCCTCGGGCATGAACATCGTGGAGCGTTCCCCCCACGCCTGGCCGGTCAGCTACATGGACAAGGGCCTGGACGCCACGGTGAACTGGCCCAACCTTGACTTCAAATTCAAGAACGACAAGGACACGCCTGTATTCATCATCGCCTCCTACGAAAACCGCAAGCTGACCATAGAAGTATATGGGATGCAAAACGAACCCGGTGAGAGCATCCGCCTGGAAACCGAGCTGATCGCCACCATGCAGCCGCCCCGCGAGCCCATGATGCAGCAAAACCTCAGCCTGCCCTTTGGCACGCAGAAAGAGTTAAAGCAGGCGCGCACCGGCTATGTGGTGGACACCTACCGGGTCTACCTGCGCAATGGCAGCGAGCTGCGGCGCGAGAAGCTGTTCTCCTCCAGGTACAAGGAGATTCAGCAGGTCATTGAATACAACTGATGGGAGAATAAGGATGCAGAACATGCGCAAGGGCGAACGGAAAAAGCAGGACATCTTGTTGGCTGCCGCGGACCTTTTCGCTCAAAAAGGCTATACCGAGACCACCATCGCGGACATCCTGGACCGCTTAGCCTGCAGCAAGGGCAGCTTCTACCATCATTTTGACACCAAGTTCGCGGTGTTGGCGGAGCTGGCCCGCCAGCGCGCCAGCCAGGCCTATGCCACATATATAAAAAGCCTGCCCGCGGGCAATCCGCTGGCAGCGCTGAACCTCCTGCTGTACCGGGCCAGCTTTTTAAACCCGCAAAGCCGTGACCTGGTGATGAGCCTGCGCAGCCTGCAGCAGGACTTTGAGGGCGCGGCCCTTCTTAACACCATGCAAACCGCGGTGGTCAACGCCTTTTATCCCCAGTTTGTGTCCCTTTTGGACAACCTGCGCAAGGCGGATCTAGCCGTCTACCTCAACCAGGAAAGCCTGAACCTGGCCTTTCACAGTTTCCTGTCCGGCTGCAAAATCCTGATGCTGATAACGGACGAACAAAGGGGCACACGGCAAAGCCTGCTGCGCGCCTTGCGGCGGCACCTGGAGCAGGCGCTGGGCTTGTCCCCGGGGGCGATTGTCATCCTTGAGATGGATGAACTGACCGCCTTTTTTGACAAGCCGAACGCTTAGGCAGTGAGCCTGCCCCACGCGCTTTGCTTGCATGGCGCATACTGACAAGGTATAATCAGGCAATCACGCCTGAAGGAGGAAGGGTTTGAAGAGACTTTTGTTTGCTGTGCTTCTTTCAGTCTTCCTGTTTGGCGTTTTGGCCATTACGGCGGAAGAAGTGGTGCGCACGCCCATCGCGCCTGCATACCCGGTGCCGGAGGACGTCACCGCCATCCTGAAAGTGGCCCGGAACGAGCTGGGCTACACCGAGCAAAGGGACGGCACCACCAAATACGGCCAATGGTATGGCGATGCCACCGCGGAGTGGTGCGCAGAATACCTGTGCTGGTCTGTCGCCCAGGCGGAGGAAGCCCTGGGTAAAAAACTGCTGCAGGTGAAATATCCCCTGTACGGGGCCACCAACATCGGGCGGGACTGGTTTATCAAGCAAGGCCGCTACATCGCCCGCACCGGCTTCATCACCGGCTGGGGCAGCCAGTGGTACACGGGCCAGAGCACGCAGATGGAGCGCAACAGCTACATCCCCCAGCCCGGGGACTGGGTCTTCTTCTCCTACACCCCCTCCGGGGACACCACCCATGTGGCGCTTGTGGAGCAAAGCCTGGAAGACGCCACCGGGAAAAAGTATGTCCAGGTACTGGAAGGCAACCTGCCAAACCGGGTGCAGCGCACCATCTACCCGCATGAGGACTGGCGCATCCAGGGCTATGGCACCGTGCATGAGCTGGCCGACATCGTTTTGCGCGGCGGCAATGAAAGCACCAAGGTGAGCAAGCTGCAGGAAAAGCTGGTCATCATCGGGCTGCTGGGCCACACCGAGGTCAACGGCAAGTACAATTACCAAACCCAGGAGGCTGTGCGTAGCTTCCAGTCCATGAACAACCTGTCACAAACCGGCATCGCCAACCAGCAAACCCAGTTGGCGCTGGAAACATTTGCCCGGGACTGGATGATGAACCATACCGAGTTCTGGACGGTTGACGGAACCTATTGAGCATTGGAGCAAAGATGAAAGACCAGATTCTGATCCTGGATTTTGACCACCGCTTCTCGGCGGCCATTGCCGCGAAGCTGCGCGCGGAACGCATCAGCGCGCGCATACTGCCTGGCAATACCTCCGCTGAGAGCATCATGGCCGAGGAAGCGCTGGGGGTCATCCTGTCCGGCGGCACC